>NZ_JBEGDL010000066.1:0-14481 GCF_040813775.1 Ammoniphilus soli | reverse complement strand
TTTAGCAGAACAAAAACTGGACTGCCGGACGCAGCCCAACTTATCGAACAATCGAATCCCGATAGTGAAGAAAGCATAATTTCTTACGATAGTTATCTTGCTTTTTCTTTCCTATGGAGCAGTTTCTTGAAGTCAACTTCTAATTCCCTATCTTTATCGTTCGGTTTAATAAGTACACCTTCTTGCCATTTTTGATAAGCATATATGACAAAAGCGAATGGAAATATTAGCATAAATATTCCGAAATTACCTATACGATCTAATCTATACACTCCAAAGTATACTAACACATTAAGAATAGCAAACGCATATAAAGCGTCAATAACTGCATTGGTCAAAATATACACCCAAAAGGATTTATCAAAAGTAAAATGGAAAATCCATATCGTCCCCACTAAAAAAGGGCCATACGTTAATGGGTAAGTAATAAAATGTTCCCATGGTAGAATTCCTTCTAGAATGGTCCACCAATTGTATACATAGCCGATTTCTAAAATTAGAGTGATTAAAAGAGCAGCCAATATTCCAACAGGCATAAAACGTTTCAAAGAATGTTTATTGATAAAAAACAAGGATAACCATGGGATAATAAGCATAAGCCATAATATAAGTTTAGCCATTGATAACACCTCCATTGCTCGCTGAATGAATCATATTTGTTCAGCCAATACATTACGGTCCTCCGCTTGAGGAGGTTGCTCCATCCAGCCATTTTTTATCATGATATTGGCTCCATCTTCAGCAAATTGTGCAATTTCTGCTGTTAAACGAACATAATGCGCAGCCAAATCGCGCCGCATGCTTATCGCTAATGATGCCCCGTAATCAGCAATTCCTACCGCAGCAATAGCTCCTACATGAAACATCATTAATTTATCCGATAAGGGAGAAGCCGTGGAATTTGTAACTGTATCATTCCATGTGATAGGTGCTTTTAAATGGCTTCCGCTCAAAATGGAACCGAAAACCTCGATATGCTTGCTTGCGATGTCTCTGCCTCTTACCATATATTCACGTACTGTCTTTGATTGTGCCGCCTGACTAAACCCCGTGATTAAAGCACTACCTAATGCATTGGTTTGAATATTGGCGTACAAATGAGTAATTTCTAGAGCAAGTAAAGGTCTTTGCTCACCCAATAAATGACCCAAGAAATTTTGTTTCTTTACAAACTCCACTTTACTTGGAGATGAAAGAAAAGGTGGCCTTATATAAAGTCCTTTAGATTGTTCTACGTTCGTTACTTTTTCATCTAAAACAACAGCTTCTTGGAGGCAGTCCTGATAAAATTTTCTAATGTCTGAACGAGCTGCTAATGATATCGCTAAACCATGCGCTCCAATTCCAATTCGACTCATTTGCTTCATGTAATGTAAATAAAAAGTATCTAGAAATAAAGCAGGAGCATTCACATCCACATCCTCCTCGCCAAATCCTTGGGGAATGGGGTGGTTTTCCTGATGAAATAATTTAGTTAAATACTGTATATGTTTTTGGGATAACTCTAAAGCGTATTCGACAATTGGTTTGATTTCAGTATCCTGAACTTTTTCGAGAAAATATTTAAGCGTACATATTGCTGCACTATCATTCATGTAGGTATTCCAAAGATTAGACATCTCTGCCGATGTAAGTCTTATATTATGTTCTGTCTGCATTGATTTTCCTCCAAGACAGTTTTTAGTGTTATTTTTTACTAAGAGAATAAAAAAATACAGCATAGAGCAAAACACTATTTGAAAATTTATTGTGGATAACTGCCCGATAGCTGAATAAAAAAGGACTGCCAAACGCAGCCCAACTTATCGAACTATCGATCTCCGTTACTGCAATAAGAATATTATTTATCCTTTTGATGAATTGTCCTGAATGACAGTTTTTTAAGAACGTGCAAGAGAAAAGTCCCTCATTGGCTGCTTGAAGGACAAAATCCAGAAATTGAGCGTGAAACTGTCTATCATCAAGTATTTAAGAGGAGGATCTATCGAAGAACTGCAATTAACCCTAGTAGAGGCAGTTGTCGAACCCTTTCACAGTTAAAATAAAGGAACACCAGTCTTTAGGTTCCTCTATTTTCTAGATATTTAATTCATCACCCTATTTTATTTAACCTTTCATCTATCAGGGCTGTATTTACTTCACACGGATCTAAAAATTACAGCCTATATAACATTACTGTACTCCCCGCGATTTATATTAGATAGAAATTTATTCAGCCTTTCATTGTCTTTTGAATCGAAGAATTCGTTTGATGGGGAATCCTTTACAACTCTTCCACCCTCCATGAAAATAATTCGATCCCCTATTTCCCTGGCAAAATTTATTTCATGGGTTACAACTACCATCGTCATTCCTTCTCTAGCCAAAGATTTAATCACACTCAAAACTTCTCCAACTAATTCCGGATCTAGAGCAGAGGTTGGTTCATCAAATAGCATAATCTTCGGATTCATGGCTAGGGATCTGGCAATGGCTACACGTTGTTGTTGTCCCCCTGATAGCGAGGAAGGATAATGATTGATTTTGTCCAGTAGCCCGACTTTTTCCAACAATACTTTTGCATTTTCAATAGCCTGTTCTTTTGATTGCTTCCGAACATGGATCGGACCTTCAATTACATTTTGTAGTGCTGTTTTATGCGGAAACAGATGGAATCCCTGAAATACCATCCCTATCTCGGCACGTATGGAGGCTAAATCTTTTTCCTTTTTTTCTACTTTTTTGCCGTTTCTATTTTCATAGACAATGGACTGACCTTCCAACAATATGTCTCCGCTTGAAGGACGCTCCAACAAATTTAACGTTCGCAGAACGGTGCTTTTTCCACTCCCGCTTGGTCCTATTATCGCCACGACTTCCCCTTTTTTAATATGAAAATTTACGTCCTTTAATATATGCTCTTTTCCAAAGTATTTATTAATATTTTGCGTCTCTAGCAATCCTATGACCTCCTCTTTTTTCCAAAAAATCAACCAATGATTTCAAAGGATAATGTAGAACCCAGTATATTATCCCGACTAATGTGAAAACCTCTAAATACCTAAAGGTATCCGAAGCCAATACTTGTGCTTGGTACATGATTTCTCCAACAGCTATGGTTGCCGCAATAGATGAATTTTTTAAACATAAGATTGCAATGTTTCCAATGGATGGAAGCTCATTTTTTATAGCTTGCGGCAAAACAATTCGCCGCATCATCTGCATGTGTTGCATCCCTATCGATTTTGCGGCCTCAATTTGTCCTTTAGGCACGGCCTGAATTCCTGCCCTATATATTTCTGCTAAATAAGCACTGTTGTTAAGTGCCAATCCCAGTACAGACGCTTCAAATGCAGTTAATTTTAATCCAATTTCCGGTAATGCAAAATAGATAAACATAAGTTGGACATAAAAAGGTGTCCCCCGAAAAGCACTGATATAAAAAGAGAATAGATTGCTTATTATTATATTTTTGGACATTTTTCCTAGAGCTGCAACGAGCCCAATGATCAATGCAATGGCAAACGCAAGCAAAGTAATCCCTACTGTATACCCCAAACCTTTTAATAAAATAGGGATAAATTTTAGCATATAATCATTGGTTAAGTTCCCCATCGATTAACCCACCTCATTTCTATTATGAAAGTTTCTCGGCAAAGTCTACTGAATCCCTTTGCCGAGTTTGCATGGTTACTTTATAAATTCAGGCTTTTGAATACCCCACTTTTTATAAATTTGCTCAAGCGTGCCATCCTTCTTCATTTCCGATATGGCTTTGTTTAGTTTATTTCTTAGATCTTCCTGATCATGATTCGTAATGAATCCCATTTTTAAAGAAAATGCGGGTTTGTAGTCCTTCACGATCTCGACCTCATTACTTGGATTCTGCTGCATTAAATATTGCACAATAGGTGTGTCGGTAATCATAGCATCAAGTCTGCCTTGTGCGAGTTCTATTAACATTTGATTTGTTTTTTCATATACTTTTACATCCATCGGTATACCGGATTTCTCCAAAAACCCAACATAGATCGTTCCTGCAGCCACTCCAACTTTTTTGCCTTTCAGATCCTCGAGAGATTTTACTTGACTACCTTTTGGGACAACTAAAGCTTCATGAAAACCATACACATAATCTGTGAAACTTACGATCTTAGCTCTTTCCTCGTTATAGGACATGCCAGCCGAAATTAAATCAATACGGTGATTTTGTAAAGCGGAAATAAGTGAGGAAAAACTCATGGCTTCATACTTTACATCGTAACCCGCTTTTTTTCCGGCTTCCTTCATCATATCAACCATAATGCCATTCACTTGGTTATCTTCTGCCTTCACAAATGCAGTTGGTGGAGAAGCATTGGTAGTTCCTACAACCAAAGTCTTATTGGCCGAAGTATTTGCTTTTTCATTTGTGTTGGTAGTGATAGTAGTGTTCGTACTCGTTTCTTGTTTCCCGCAACCTACCAAAACCAATAATAATAGGAAAAAGAATAGTAATCTTTTCATCTTAATCACGTTCTCCTCTACGTAGAGATTTGTATTTAAAATAGGATTGGCTTTTTATTTCTACATGGTTTTTTACTGGTACTGAATAAATCTGTTTGGAGAGAGGTGATCAACCGGGAACTCAGGCTGATTATTCGATATAATATCAGCAATCAGTTTCCCAATAGCAGGCGCCATTTTAAAACCGTGTCCCGAAAAACCAGAGGCTGCTATGATTCTGTTATTTTCAGGCAATCTCCCTACTATGGCATGTTTGTCAGTTGTATAAGCCTCCATATGCGCACTGACTCGAACAGGATCAGGAAAAAGGTCAGGTAGATCCTTTTCTACTATCTGTCTAACAACTGACAAACTCTCAAGATCTACGTTTCGATCAAGTTGATTGGGACCCATTATTTTATCGATCTCTCTGCTAGAAAGTGAAATTTTGACCATGCTCTTATCCATCGACGGAGTACCGTAATAATCCACGCCATTTGTCTCCCGTTGGAAAATAGGGAATTTTTCAGGACTAAACAGATTGATATCCTTTGCAATAAACCAAGTGCTCAATAAGCGACGTACTTCAATGTCCTGTTTGTAATCGTATAGAAACTCGCCAGCCCAGGGACCAGTCGTGATGATAACTTGCTGAAATTTATAGTCTTTTCCATTTGTCCTTACTGTTACACCATCCGAATGTACCTGAATATCTTCTGCACAAGTATGCCGATACACCTTTGCTCCAAGCTCCTCAGCACGCTGAGTGGCTGTAACAATCGCATTTTCCGGACGAAGAAACCCAGCCTGCTTATCGACAATCATAATCTCATTGGGGAGTAATCGATGTTGAGGAAATCTTTCTTTAGCTTCTTTCGTTGTTAATATTTCGTGACCCAGGTCAAATTTTTCGATACAATCAATGATCCTTTTCATTTTATCTGAATCAGAATCACCGATGGCTAATCCACCATTTATGGTTAATAAGTTCTTACCTGTTTCGGATTCAAGCTCCCGCCATTGCTGATAGGCGGACTTAAGTATGGGCACGTATTCGGATCCTTCTTTATATGCTGTTCGGAAAAGGCGTGTCTCTCCGCCTGCAGCAGAACGGTCATGCCCAGTTCCAAATTGCTCAAATCCTATGACGGAAATTCCTTTTCTAGCCAATTGCCACAATGCCATGCTACCCATCGTACCAATTCCTATGATTCCCACATCCGCATTCATTGAGATACACCCCTTTGTTTCCGTTTGATATTTACCAATATTCAATTATCATGAGATTAAAAGTAGCCAACCTATTCAAGGTATTTAGAGGAATGGGTTTCAATATTTTCCTAGGACCCTATGGCATCACATAACCTGTAATACTGACCAACCAGATTAAGGATTGTCGCCCTCTGTCCATGAAGAGGAATGGTTTTTAGCGGTAACTTTTCCAGGCGTGAGATGATGCGGTCTTTTTTGGCAATATTATCGGCTAAAAACTTTGCCAAGAGTGTCGACTGGGCAACACCATGTCCACAGTACCCTAGTGCAAAATGAGTTCCATCCTCCAACTTCCCGATATGAGGAAACATATCCATTGTAAAGGCCGTTAACCCACCCCATTTATAATCAATCTTAAATTCATTCAACTCGGGAAAGACGGTTAGCAAATTCTCCCTTAAATCAGTATACAGTTTTTCTTCATCAACCCGATTGGGATTGGAATCAAAGCTTACTCTACCACCAAAAAGAATACGCTGACCGTCTGGTGTTAAGCGGAAATAATAGAGGAAATTCTTCGTATCGGTAACCATTCGCTTTTTGGGGATCAATTTCTTCGTTAGCTCTTTGGGTAGAGGTTCTGTGGTTAGAATATGGCTTCCGATTGGCATGATGGATTTCGACAGCTTTTTTGTGATTTCGCTCGTATAGGCATTGGTTGCCACCACAAGTTCATCGGCTTGTACTGCACCGTTTGGCGTTTTCAGGTCAAATTTGGTTCCTTTCTTTTGAATGGAAAGGACCGGTGTTTCTTCATAAATGGAGGCCCCGAGATCCTCCGCGATCTCCGCTAGTCCGATCGCATAATTAAGCGGATGAAAGGAATCGCTGTGTGGATCAATGAGTCCACCATAATAAAGGTTTGATCTTAACTCCTCCTGCATGCTGCTTCGTTCCACGAGAGTTGTAGGATAGTCAAAATTCTTCAACATATATTCATGCTGACGCTTTAAATGGTCGAAATGTGAGGGCTTAAAAGCCATTTTAATGCTTCCACACTGGCTATACGAGCACTGAATATTGTGCTCCTTAACAATCCGGTTTACAAGTTTAATAGCATCAACCGATAAATTCAACATTTTCTTGGCTTCTTCCAAACCCCAACGCTTGGCCATTGATGAAGCACTTTTCTTAAATCCAGTAGTAACCATTCCGCCGTTGCGGCCGCTTGCTCCCCATCCCACCCGATTTTGCTCCAAAACAATGCTTTTAATACCAAGCTTGCCCAAGAAATAGGACGTTGCCAGACCCGTAAATCCACCACCGATAATCGCAACATCCGTTTGGATTCTCCGATCCAATGCATGCCTTCGGGGACTTGGATTCGCTGTAGCGGCCCAATAAGAACCTGCATGTTCCATGCATGATCCAACCTTTCATTTAGAAATTTTATAAGTTACATGTTGATCAACTTTTGAAAGGGTTGAAAAATTTGGCCTAAATCCATATTATCTTCTCCATTTTGTCGATAGACCATATGTTCCTGTACCCTTCTGAAGTGTTCTGCAAAAAGCTTCGCTGCCCTGTCCTCATCGCGATCCCTAATGGCTTGAACAATGTCGCGGTGTTCACAGGGCGCTAAGGGGGACTCAATTCGCACATTGTCATAGAAAGCCAGATAAACATCAGTTAAGTTGTTTAATTCTTTACAATACTTGTATATTAATTGATTACCGGCAATTTTTACGATACCCAGATGAAAGCTTCCCGACTTGGACAAGGCATGGCCATATTCCCCTCTTTTATACAGCTCTTCCTCTTGATAAGTCCCGTTTTCCAACTCCTGCAATTGTTCATCCGTTGCAACACGGCAGGCAATGCGTACACACTCCATTTCAAGGATCTTCCGCATGTGAAATACTTCTTTCATCTCTTCCACTGTAGGTTCATATATAAATGCACCTTTATTAGGGAAGATCTGGACCAGCTTTTCATACTGTAGTTTTTTTAGAACATTACGGATTGGAGTCCGGCTCACCTGAAAAACTTCAGAAAGACTTTCTTCACTTAATTGTGTTTTTGGTTTTATCTTTCGGTGCAGAATGGCGTTTTTGATCTCCTGGTATACGTACTCTTCAATGGATTGCTTATCGTCCCTTTTCATCTCCAATTCCCCCTAGTGATATTTCTGGTTGCTATGTAAATGTATTTCAATCCCCCTTTCAGTGAAATACATAATTGTATTATCGGATTGTTTTTTACTATTTTAATACTATTTATATAATATTTCAAGTATTTGGATATAAATAATTTGTCAGATTACTTAACAAAAATATCTTGCCTGGACTCCTACTCCAGCACCCTTTTTTTCGTCAATATTGATATATTTCGTGTCCAAAGGGAACTATTGAAGAAATTAGGATAAACCGGACCTAGAATCATCCCCATTTTTCAGGGAGATGGGGGTCCGGCTTGTTTTTAGCATCCTGAATACCTTAAAATGCAGATTGAAATTAACACCCGAAAATCAGCGTAAAATTATTTAATAGTTATTTTTGAACAGAATTTTAAACAACTGCAATGCATATCCATGAAAATACTTGGGTTAATATACGTTGGTTACAAGGGGAGACTATTGAGGAATCCTGACCAATAGCTTAACAATGAAGAGAGGAGCCAATTCTTTGGCTCCTTTGCTATTCTTCTCTATTAGCTTAGTAAAAAACTGTTTAAAACTCAGCGATTTTGATATACATTATAAATAATTGTTAATTCTATTATAGGTAATTATTATGGGATGTGGGGGAAGTTTAAATGTACTATTGTTTGGAGTGCAAAGAATATCATCCGAAATCAACAGTACGTAAAATATTAAATACAGGATTCAGGACTGAAGACAGTAATCGAAAAAATGTGCCTCTAGGGTTCTGTGAGAAAGCACACTTTACTTCAACTCACGTAACCGAGAACCGCGTTTAGCTTTATCCAAACGCGGTTCTTTTTTATTACAAAAAGCGTTGAAGGTGCTTTGGTATCGCTTCGATGTTAAAACAATACGCTATTGATCCCCGTTAGTTCAGTTAGGTCATGTCTTTTTTTGCTGTACTACGCCGTTAGTGGATTTCCTTTGCAAATTTAATGTATCTTACTTTAAGTTTTTAGCTTTAGTTGTTTCATTAACTCATACTTAGCTTCTCGAGTTCTCGGATCGTACCAAAAACAAACCCGTAAGAAGGTCACTTTTTTAAAGTGCTCACTTACGGGTTCAAGTTCATCATTGTGTTAGTTTTTTTTCATACCACTTATTGGCATTTGAATATAGAACTTTCTTTGCACCTGTTTCTCCAAGTGTTTCAGCTATAAGATCTATGTCTTCTACTACAAATGGACGTTTTGCTCTTGTAGAAGGAAGATCAGTGCCAAACATAAGCGCTTCTGGGTTTTCGGAATAAATCCTTTGCAGGGCTTTCTTGACATCAAAATCTACCCTTCCAAATCCTGAAGCTTTGACTTTTACACCTTGACTGACAAGTCTAAGTAAACTAGGAAACCCCTCCTCTACCAAACCTAAGTGATCTATGGATACGGCAGGAAGACTTTCAATCATTGGAGTCAATTCTTCCAGGCCAGACGAGGGAATGTGTAGTTCTACATGCCATCTAGCTAATTCGTAAACCCGTTTTGCCATGGATGCCAAACGAGCAGGGGGAAGTGATAGGCCATTATAGATATTGAACCTTATCGCCCTAATTCCTACTTCTGATAACTCGATTATTTCTTCATCTGTTGTTTCGTAGGGTAGCTGCACCACCCCAACGAAACCCGGCCCAAGTCTGTTGAGAGCTTCCTTTAGATAAGATTGGTCGTATCCTTGATAAGAGGCTGAAACAACCGCTCCACCTGTAATATTAAGCTTCATTGCTCGTTTTATATATTCATCAAAAGGGAAATATTCTGGTAGAAATCCTTGATTTGCTATCAATGGAAACTTTGAATCAATAATATGAAAATGAGAGTCAAATATTTTTTGCATAACTACCTCCTAAAATATAAACATTAAAATCAAAGTTGCAACAATAGCAAACCCTAATCCTAAAGGCGTTGCTTTATAAAGTAAATCATTATAAAATTTCTTAGAATCTTCTTCGCTTAAGCCACTGTTACCAAGTATCAAACTACCACCTGTAGAGAATGGCGCTAAAGCTGTTGATTGGGCGCCGATGATAATAGCAACCGCAATTAACGAAGCACTGTAGCCTGTAGGACCTACTATACCAGCAATCATAGGGAACATAAGCGGTGCAACAACACCCAAAGTACTACTAAAGATTGACATAATACCAGCAATGATTGTCACAGCAATAGGAACAATAATGGACGGCATATTATTTATCAAAGAAGCTAATAAATCGATTGTACCCGCTTCAACGGCAACATCAATTAACATTCCTACCCCTGAGACAAGCCATAATGTATTCCAAGGTACTCTTGCCAGTACTTCTTTTGGTTTGTCCTCAGCTAATTTTAATAAGTAAGCTGCAATTGCGAATACAACTGCTAGTAAAGTAATGTCCGTACGTGAGTTAATAAACTGAATCGTTTCATTCTCTGGCATAAAATTAGCGAGCATCGGTACTCCTAGTACAATTATCATAAGAAGAATAATTAAAGAAATATTTACTTTTTGTTTTTTTGAAAAACCTTCAGGTTTCTCAATATTCAATTCAGCGATTTGACTGTTTTTTCTATCAAAAAACATCAGAATCAACATGATAAATATTGGATAGATAAATGAAACAACAAAGATATCCCTTGTCAGAACACTCGCCTGATCAGCAACAGCTGTTTTACTTAACAAAGAGTTAAAGAGTACCCCATGCGCACTATACATGAAATTTGCACCAGAAAGGGAACCAAATGAAACTGCGAATGAAGCATGCAATTTATTCATTCCTGATGATTTACATAATGCCATTGCAATCGCACCCATGACTGCCACAGAGGTAAAGAAACCGGCACCCATTCCTGAAACCAACGCTGTAATAAAATAAAAAATTAAAGGCAGCCATTTTGTGTGTTTTTGAAATCTATAAAGTAATAAATGAGCAATTTTTTCCAAAGTACCATTCACTACTGCAAAATTAAAGAAGAGCGCTAAGGTGAAAATAACTAAGAATAATTTTGTTGGGAATGTTCCCAATAAATCACTAATAGACATCCCCAAAACAAAACAACCTATTAAATAAGCGAATGCTAAAGCAACTAAACCAGTATTAATATCAAGCTTTTCACCTAGATAGATTGCAATAATAATAGCCAGTATTATTAAAATAGAATATAACATAATTCCTCCTCCATATATCTATCATTGCATTGTATATTTATAACTTTTTTTACTGAGAGTAATAGTATTTCAAGAACTCTAATCATGATATACCCGAGTCTTGTTCATAAAACACAAATGGGCGGACTAACAACTAGTCATTAATCATAAAATCCACCAATCTAGATGTCTAGATGACTTATTGCAAAAAAAAACGCTTTCATATAGTCATCTAGATGAATTTAATGTTTTTTAGAGCTTTCTTCAAAAACAAATGGGAGCATTCACAAAATAATGAAGAACCATAAATCTAGTTCAAAAATGACCACCACCTCTCATCTATTTATTTTTTCTTATTCTAAACTTAATATTGATTTGTATTTGTACATGTCTCCACGATAGGAAGAAGCACCTGTTAAAACACAACTCTTTTTTACTTTTAAGTCAACACTTCTATATAAAACTGGAGAACCTACGGAAATGTCAAGAATTTCTGAAACCTCTTGACTAGCAAGAACTGCTTCTATTTCAATTTCACCTTCGGTAAGGGACATATTAAATTTATTTAAAAATAAATGCGAGAAAGAATAATTAACATATTCTTCATCAGTAATTTGTTCACCATACTTTTTTAAAAGATAACGGTTATCGATAACAACTGGGATACCCCCTGAAAGACGTAAACGTTTTACTTGATAAACTTCTTCTCCAGGTTTTACCCCCATTTTTACATCTATTCCTTCTGGACAAGGTACGGATCCCCTATATAGCAACTTAACATTAAAGCTTTTTTCTAAGTACCACCCTTGAAAAAAAGTATCCAATTTAGCAATATCTGTTTTTAATTTATCTTTTCTAACTATAAATGTGCCTTTTCCTTGGATACGTTTTAAAAGACCTTCTTTTACAAGCAACTGAACTGCCTGACGAATAGTCATTCTAGAGACATCAAACATTTTTATTAGTTCATCATCGCTTAGGAATTTGTCTTTTCCCTCTTTGGTTAGTTCTTCTACTTTTGTCTTTAAATGTTCTGCAATCTGAGCATACTTAGGAATAGGCAACTCGTCATTAATCATAAAATTCCTCCCATCTATATGACTAGATGAACTAACTACAAAAAATAACCGCTTTCATCTAGTCATCTAGATGAATATAATGTTATCTTACAGCTTTGTTCAATTCGTGTCAATCTTCAGTTTAAATTCTTATAAACTATTCTCCCCAAGTACTTAGGGGCCAATTCACCTAATCAATTACAACCAAAGGATATATGAAAAGAACGTATTCAATGCGTAAAAATAACGACCACCCTTTTCATTCACTCAGATTTAATCATATCATTAAAAGGTCAACCTTTATCCCTTTATTGAACTATTCTGCTCCGTTAACTGAACAACCTGACCAAATCGTGCTGTACATGTATAATGCTTCTTTAATCCAACTCCTGTGTATATTTACAACCTTAATCATCCAAAAACTACAAAAAGCCCATACCGATGGATGGACTTTTTTATAACACCCGTTTAGTATAAAGGTACCGCTCATACCAGATCGTCCCTTTGTGGATTGGACTAATTGTTACCCCAATACCGGCTCGAAAAGTATGAAGGATTTTACCTTTTCCCAAATAAATCGCTACATGTCCCACTTTTTCCAGACCGGACAAATCCTTTCGGCTTGGGGTAGTAAAAAACAATAAATCGCCTTTTTGAATTTGATCAACCGGAATATACTTGCCTTTTAACGCCTGTTCTCGAGTAGTGTATCCAATTTCATACCCATGTTTCCAAAAAATGAACTGAGTAAAAGAAGAACAATCAAAATTTTGATCCTGCAATCGTGGTGCACCATAAACATAAGGCGTGTTTAAGTATTGTTTGCCGGTTTTAATAATTTGATCGGCTTGACTCATCGCAGAAGCCGAAGTCGCGGAAAATATAAATAAAAATAAAAATAAAAACAACCGATACAACTGTCTCACACCCCCTAAAATTTAAAAATCTTTGTCATTATAACAAGGTTAGAAAGGGGCACATAGCTGTAAATTCTGTGAAAGATGGCAAACTAATCTTAACTTGCATATTCATATCTTGAACGCATTTATTAATACAAATCTTTACCTCATTCCTTCACCACTCTCTCCAACTCAAGTCTCCAAAAATGAAAAAGCCCATCCATTAGATGAGCTTAATCAGACCAAACTTCTCTTTAGGAATGTTTTATTCGACTACGGATTCTCATTAGTTAAGTAAGTAACCTGTATAACACACATCTCTCATGTGTTACAAATGAGGCTATCCTAGACAAATAAAAGACCGTTCCAACATTCGAAAACGGTATTACGTCGCATATTTTATTCAATAAATATATATCTCGGTTCTTTAGATATTGGGCGAGGTGGAATAATATCTTGAAGTGATTCCGTTGCATTTGGAATGAACTGATTTCCGAATTCCGAAGGTCGTCTTGGATCGCTAGGATAGAGTCTTTTTTCTTTAATTACTGAATGATTAACCGCTACATGATTTGATTTCGATTGAACAGGTTTGTCAACGGATTCTGTTTGTGAACATCCCGCCAGCAGAAAAACAGATAATAAAGTACTATACAAGACTCTCATTTTAGCACCTCCGATTTTTAAGACGTAATTATTTAAGTGAATGTTTCGCAGGAGGAAAGGATATCAACATGCTTGTACCATTGTATTCTCAAGTGAAAAGTTTATTCCGCTATCCTACCCATTACCGCAGCAACAAAGTAAGGGACCGATTCTAATCTCGCCCATGCTATCTAATCCCGTTAGCTAAATTTAAGGATTTGTTATTCTTCTATTAGTTCACCTTTATTAGTTTTAATTAAGACAGGTTTCTGAAACGCACCTGAAAGATATTCGACTGTTCCTTTTAAGTCATCTAAACTCGTCCAAACCAAAATATTAGCCGTGTTATCATTCCATGCCTCTATTTTACCGCTATCATCATAATGAACTTCGATAATTCGAAAAGTATTTATATTATCAATGGGTTCTTTAAGAACTCTATAATTCCAAGACACTTAGACTCCCCCTTTTTCAATTCCTACTACGAAGCGAACGAATTCCGTTTAATTTATTGATTATCTGCCAATCAAAAATAGACTATCCCCTTGATACAACTGATATCGTTCAAAGATTGAAGAATCAGCAAATAAATCGAAATACACTTCTTTATTAATTTCAATTATCAGGTCTCCAGTTGGTTCGAAATGATAAATGTGAGTTATAGGTTTGTTAAGCGAATCAATTTCATAATTGAGTTGCCTGAAAAACTGTAGACTTTACTTAGTGGCTAAAACGTTAATTTTTTTAAATTAAGCAACTGCCTTTTTTGAGTTTTCCAGCTCCTTACGAATCCGGTCTACAGCTAACTTGGATGCGTTATAAACCAGAGTAACCAGATCAAAATGGACTTTGGCTCTTTTTCCAGTACGGTAGCGAACAT
>NZ_JBEGDL010000065.1:0-14691 GCF_040813775.1 Ammoniphilus soli | reverse complement strand
GAGCAACCGGCTGTTAACCGGTAGGCTGGCGGTTCGAGTCCGTCCTGAGGAGCCATGTAGAGAGGTGTCCGAGTGGTCGAAGGAGCACGATTGGAAATCGTGTATACGTGATGAGCGTATCGAGGGTTCGAATCCCTTCCTCTCTGCCACCATATGGAGAGTTACCCAAGAGGCCGAAGGGGACGGTTTGCTAAACCGTTAGAGTGGGCAACTGCTGCGAGGGTTCGAATCCCTCACTCTCCGCCAGTGACTGTTGGCCAATAAGGTCGGTACAAGCTTCTAGGTTTTATGGCGGTGTAGCTCAGCTGGCTAGAGCGTACGGTTCATACCCGTAAGGTCGGGGGTTCGATCCCCTCCGCCGCTACCATATCATACTAGGGGCATAGTTTAACGGTAGAACAGAGGTCTCCAAAACCTCCAGTGTGGGTTCGATTCCTACTGCCCCTGCCATATAGCTACATATGAATTGAGACTAGAATCGCAGAGATGCGTTTTTTTGTTATATTAAGAATTCACTATTTTTTGTTTCTGGTTATTTGTAATCGTTTTACATTCATGATCATGAGTGCTTATTTTGTAACAATGAAGAGCATGATTGTGAGTATTTTAAGAAATTCGTGAGTTTGCTTCAGATAAGAAATCTCATAAGACGATTTTAAACGGGCTTGTTTGTAATGATTCCTGAGTTGGGAGTAAATGCTGTTTTTAGGGCAGTATTTTCTCTATCTCATCTGTAATGTTCTCCAGTTTGTGAGTAAGAAGAGTTATTCCGTGAGAAAAACGATCTCATTCGTGAGTATTCTAGAAAATATGTGAGTTTTCTTCAATTGATAACCTTTTTAAGTCGAATTTAGACATGCCTGTCTCTAATAATCTCAGATGTTATGAGTAAGTGCAGGCATTTCGTGAATATTTTCTCTATATTATCTTGTATTATCTGGAATCATTTCCTCTTCATGATCACGAGGATAGATTTCGTGACAAAAACAATCTGCTTCGTGAGTTTATTTTAAAAACCGTGACTATCCCCCCTCTCAGTCTTAAATCGATCTGCAGTACTCCGACCACCCCAAACTCCTACTAATGTAGGGTTTTTTTATTTTTTCTTCAATAGGAAGAAGACTCATGATAAGATTAAAAAAATGAAGAATTTGGTTTACTTGTTTAACAAAGGATGTGGCAAGTTATGAAAAGCTGGTGGAAGAGATTTTCTGATGCATTAGGTTCAGAAAATGAAACGGATGAAGAAAAGATCATAAAACATGATTATAAGGAGAAAGGGGATCGATCTAGACCTGAGGTTCACGTACGCACTAGGACCGTTTACCCTAAGAACCAGTCAGCGGCTTCTCCTTTTCGCTTTCCTGTCATTCCCGATGAGGTGGTAAGGGCCGCCGCCGCTAACGCTTCTCAACAGGTTAGGAGAAATCCTCGACAGCGAGTCCAAGATGAGATAAATAAAAGTGTACGTAAAGAACACGTTCCTGCGAATAATCATTCCACATTAAATAACGCAAGAAGAAATGCACAACAAGGGCCTAATACAAAAGAAAACACAGAGAATAAAAAACCAGCATTTAAACCTACCGCTATTGTTTCTCCTATCTATGGTACGGTACGCACAGATCAAAATAAGATGCGAAGTTTAGATAGCTTTGTCCATACAGGGATTAGTTCTAGGAATGAGGAAGCAAATCCATTATCTAAGCGGTTCGAGGAAACAGAAACCAAACAACCGGTTGTCCTAGAGGCTATTATAGAACCTGCAAATGTTACACCAACAATTGAGAAGCCCAATCAAGCTTTAAATATTACTGAAGGAGATCTAATTGAAATCGAAACTGATCTCACGTATGAAAAACCGGACAATACTGAATCAATCCAGAATACTGTAGAAGCTTCTGAAACTATCGAAACGATATCTGTTGTTGATGAACCAGTTACCCATACTATAGAAAAGCTTTATTCGTCCCCAACAGAATCAGCTGTTTCAACTCGATCTGTGGCTCCTTCAGTATCATCTGCTTCATCTATAGAAGAATCATATGTGAAAGAGAGTCCTACTGTACCTGTATCACCACCTGTACCCGCTACTCCATCAATACCCTCTTACCTTCAGGTGAACCGTGCACAGTTAGCAGCAACAAGCGAAGTATCGACCGACACGCCAATCTCGACACCAGGAGTTTTTTATTCGTCTACAGGAGTAAAGACCCCAGCAGTGCCTGTGGCCTCTGACTCCTCCTTCTATAAGATGCCGTCGCTTCACCTGCTTAACAAAGAACCGATTTTACAAGGGCAAAGTGATGAGCATACAGAGGAGCAGATCGAGAAACTAACGGTGGCTCTTGAGAATTTTCATGTTAACGCAGATGTTATAGGTGTTGTTAAAGGACCTACTGTGACACGATATGAGCTCCAGCCTGCTCCAGGGGTAAAGGTCAATAAGTTCACAAACCTGATCGATGATATCAAGCTAGCTTTAGCTGCTAAGGACATTCGTATGGAAGCACCCATTCCCGGTCGTTCTGCAATTGGCATCGAAGTGCCCAATGAAATTGCTGCGCCTGTATTTATTCGCTCGATTATCGAGTCGGAAGAATTCCGCTCTCATCCATCTCCTTTGGCTGTAGCGCTTGGCAGAGATATTGGCGGAGAGCCAATCATCGGGGATTTAAAGAAAATGCCGCATGGACTTATTGCAGGTTCGACGGGTTCTGGGAAAAGCGTATGCATCAATTCTATCTTAGTAAGCTTATTGTACAAGGCGAAGCCTTCGGAGGTCCGTTTAATCCTGGTAGACCCGAAGGTTGTGGAGTTAGCGCCTTATAACCATATTCCGCACCTTTTAACGCCTGTGGTGACTGATCCAAAGCAAGCTACGGCGGCTCTTCGTTGGGCAGTGGAAGAAATGGATGCTCGCTATGAGAAATTTGCAGATAAGGGTGCACGCGATATTGAACGGTACAATCATAACGCTGTACAAGAGGGATTAGAAAAGCTTCCATACATCGTTATAATTATCGACGAGTTAGCGGATCTCATGATGGTTGCACCGGGTGATGTCGAGGAGGCAATCTGTCGAATCGCTCAAAAAGCACGAGCGTGTGGTATTCATTTGCTTGTCGCTACCCAGCGTCCATCAGTAGATGTAATCACAGGGTTAATTAAGGCTAACATTCCAAGCAGAGTAGCATTTGCGGTGTCCTCAGGAGCAGACTCCCGAACCATCTTGGATATGGGAGGGGCGGAGAGACTCCTTGGTAAAGGGGATATGCTTTATTATCCTAGTGGTTTGGCCAAGCCCATTCGATTGCAAGGAAATTTTGTTTCTGATGATGAAATTGAAGCGGTTGTTGATCATGTTAAAAAGCAGCAGAAAGTCCAGTATTTATTTGATAAGGAAGAGCTTACCCGCGCCGTGCAATCGAGCGGAGAAAACGAGGATGAGATCTTTGAGGATGCGCTTCTGTTCGTTGTGGAACAAGGACAAGCTTCTGCTTCCTCTCTGCAGAGACGCTTCCGCATCGGTTATAATCGCGCGGCGCGTTTAATTGATATGATGGAATCGGAAGGCTTTATCGCTGGCCAGTCAGGCAGCAAGCCAAGGGAAGTATTGATTTCCGAGGAAGATTTTCGAAATATGATTGGCTAAAGGGCTCATTGAGTGATGATGACCTTCGTACCTAAAGGGATGTGCCGGAACAGCCATTCTACGTTCGGATTTGTCATTCTAATGCACCCTTGGCTGACATGCTTCCCTATGCTGTTCGGATCATTCGTACCATGAATGCCATACTTATAACCGTCGGTGCCTGGCACATTTAAACCAAGCCACCGGGTTCCAATTGGGTTTTTAGGATCTGCCCCTGGGATATTCTTTGGGATATACCAGGGGTTTTTTACCTTTCGGATAATTTCAAATGTCCCCTCTGGTGTTTTTCCAACGGATTTGCCTGTCGCAACGGGAAAGCGAAAAACGGGGGTATCATTCAGGACGACTAGTAGTTCATTCCTAGATTTGGAGATGAATAAGTAAACCCCTTCTTCGCCAAAAGAGGCGGAAATAGGAAAAAATACCAACAGAAAGACAA
Source organism: Ammoniphilus soli (assembly GCF_040813775.1). NCBI lineage: Bacteria > Bacillati > Bacillota > Bacilli > Caryophanales > Paenibacillaceae > Ammoniphilus > Ammoniphilus soli. The sequence continues at coordinate 10,597 of NZ_JBEGDL010000065.1, read as the reverse complement.
GACAGGGGACAAACCACCTCATTGTAGTATCACCTCAAAGATTTGATAAAATATGCAAAATATAGTAAAATCCTAGACGGAGTAAAAAATAAAGGGGGTATACAAATGAAGAAAAAGAGCTTTCTTTCCATGTTAGTATTTACTCTTGTCTTCGCATTATTTGCCGTAGCATGCGGCGGCAATCAAGCCGAGCAGCCTGCGCCAGCTGAGCAACCTGCGGAGCAACCAGGACAACAAGATCAAGCAAAGGGTGAAACACCTGATTCCATCATCATAGCCACTGGCGGTACTTCTGGTACTTATTATCCACTTGGTGGAGGAATGGCACAAATCTTTACAGATAAAGCTAAGATCAATTCGTCTGCTCAAAGTACCGGAGCTTCTGTAGAAAATATGCGTCTCATCAAAGACGGTCAGGTTGATCTTGCCTTTACGCAAGGAGACATTGCCGATTATGCATCTAAGGGAACACTAATGTTTAAGGACGGCGGAGCCATCGATAACTTACAAGCCGTTGCCTCTCTTTATAATGAGACCATTCAAATCATCGTTGCTAAAGACAGCCCGATAAAAACGGTTGAAGATTTAAAAGGAAAGCGCGTATCGGTTGGTGCACCCGGAAGTGGCACAGAAGCCAACGCTCAACAAATTCTTGAAGCATATGGGTTAACGTTTGATGACCTCGGTAAGGCGGATCGTTTAGCATTTGGTGAATCCACAAGCTTTATTCAAGATGGAACTTTGGATGCTGCATTCGTAACGGCGGGAACTCCGACTGCTGCAGTTAATGAGCTAGCGGCTACTAAGGGAGTTCGCGTAGTTGGAATCGACACTGATCATATCGCCAAGATTATTGAAAAGTATCCATACTATGCAGAGCAAAAAATTCCAGCAGGAACTTATCCTGGGTTCGATGAAGAAGTGACTACGGTAGCTGTTAAGGCTCAATTGGTTGCTCGTGCAGAATTGGATGCAACTCTTGTCTATAACATGACCAAAGCTTTTTTTGAGAATTTAGAGCAAATGAAGTCGGTTCATGCCAAGGCAGGAGAAATCCAGCTTGAGAAAGCATTAGAAGGTGTAAGTTTAGATGTGCACCCTGGTGCTGCCAAGTATTTCGAAGAAAAAGGCGTAAAATAGGAATGTGAGGGTAGGGAGGTGATTATGCCTCCCTCCTCTTTTATTTGCGACATGAAAAAGGCTACGAAACTTCTCTTGATGGCTTTTTGCTTAGTATTCTTGGTTGTGGGGCCTTTCCACCTGGCGCTCACGCTATCTGATGGGAAAAGTGGGAAGCTAAAATATGCAGCAAAGGTAAAGGCCCAAGAACGTTTTGCCATCCAATTTATTCATTCCATTCATAAGACACCCGTTTATGAAGAATATTATATTAACGAAAGGTATAATCTTGTTTTAGACAAGGTTATCTATGAATCCTATGGCGTCGGGAATCCTTCAACCTTGGAGCCGGGCCAAACCTACAAGCATGAGAACGGAAAATACATAATAGGCAACATACAGCGTCAGTTTTCGTACATTGATCAGGCTATTGGTCAAGTCGTAGCGGATCACCATCTTAAGATTAAGGATCATTGGGTGCCTTTATCCCGCATTAATCCGCCCGGAAGCTGGGTCCGCATAGAGATAAAAAGGGTATCATTGTTAGCATTATGGAAGGGGGAATGGCCATATGGAAAATGAAAAAAAGGCTCAAACGGACGCAGCCATGTCCGAAGATCAAGTGCAAGAACTGCTTTCAAAGTATGATAAGGAATCCTCTTACCGAAACCTGAAAGGTTTCATGGGCTGGGTCGTTACGCTATTAGCTATTGGTTTCTCGGTTTACCAATTATATGCATCGGTTTTTCCTCCTCCGCCGGCACAAATACATCGGTCCATCCACTTGGCGTTTGCTTTAGGACTTATTTATTTGTTATTTCCAGCGACAGGAAAAGGAACAAGAACGAAGGTTCCGATTATTGACGGACTTCTTGCGATTATCGCAGTCGTATGCAGTTTATATTGGCTTTATAATTTCGATGCCCTTATTACCCGTATCGGAAACTTTAACCAAACGGACATTCTTGTGGGTGGAATTGTCATTCTTTTGATCTTGGAAGCGACTCGCAGGGTGGTAGGGATTCCAATCGTGATTATCGCCACCATTTTTCTTTTGTATGCTCTTTACGGAAATCTCTTGCCAGGTTTTTTGACTCATCGCGGCGTTTCGATTGAACGGCTGATTAGTCATATGTACTTTACCTTGGAGGGGATTTTGGGAACGCCCCTTAGCGTATCGGCTACATTTATCTTTCTGTTTTTGCTCTTTGGTGCATTTTTGGAAAAGACGGGAGTGGGTGCTTATTTCAATGACTTGGCTCTCGTTGTGGCGGGAAGAAGAATTGGCGGTCCGGCCAAGGTTGCGGTTTTTTCCAGTGCCTTGCAAGGGACAATTAGCGGAAGCTCGGTAGCGAATGTGGTAACTTCTGGATCATTTACAATTCCTATGATGAAAAGGTTAGGCTATCGAAGTGAATTTGCAGGTGCCGTAGAGGCGGCTTCCTCCACAGGAGGACAAATTATGCCCCCAGTAATGGGCGCTGCTGCCTTTTTAATGGCGGAATTTACGGGTGTCCCATATTGGGATATAGCTAAAGCGGCGGCGATACCAGCCATCTTATATTTTGCAGGGATTTGGATTATGGTTCACTTTGAAGCCAAGCGGATTGGATTGCGAGGACTCACGAAAGAAGAAATGCCGGACAAGAAAGATGTATTAAAGCGATCGTATCTTCTCTTGCCTATTATTGCTATTATTGGATTCCTTATGTCAGGTGTCTCGCCAACAAGAGCTGCTCTTTATGGAATCCTAACTACCATTATCGTAGGGGCTTTCAACAAAGAGACTAGAATGTCCCCGATGGATATTTTACGTGCATTAGAAAGCGGCGCCAGAGCAGCATTGGCCGTAGCGGCAGCTACCGCATCCGCAGGAATGATAGTAGGGGTTGTAACGCTTACGGGTGTCGGTTTGAAATTTGCCAATGGATTGCTCGCTTTCTCCGGAGGGATCATTCTTCTTACCTTGTTCTTTACCATGATTGCCTCCATTATTTTGGGGATGGGGACGCCAACGACAGCCAACTATATCATTACGTCAACGATCGCTGCACCCGCGATCATCGCTTTGGGGGCACCAACCTTATCGGCTCATATGTTTACGTTCTACTTTGGGATCGTAGCAGACATTACTCCGCCGGTTTGTCTTGCCGCTTTTGCAGCCGCCGGTATTGCCAAGGGAAGTCCGATGAGGACAGGATTCAATTCGACCAAACTAGCGATTGCGGCGTTTATTATTCCTTATATCTTTGTTTTATCGCCTCAGCTTCTTCTCATAGATACGACGTTTGGAGATGCGCTATTCGTAATTATGACCGCGACAGTGGGAATGCTCGGAATAAGTGCAGGACTCATCGGTTTCTGGATGGACCATATGGCGGTGTGGGAAAGAATTTGGGCGGTTGCCGCTGGTCTATGTTTGATTGTTCCAGGATTGATTACCGATACGATTGGACTTGGTTCATTAGCCATCATTTTTGCCCTGCAGGTGATGAAATCCAGAAAGAAAAAACTGGCTGTCCAATAAGGATTTGAAAAACACCGTAAAAATTTTACGGTGTTTTTTTTCTTTATCAATAAGCAATCAGTGGTATAATGCTATTATTCAATTATTTAGACGAGTCGCTATGGAGGAATTTGTATGGATGATCAATTGACGCATTTCAATCAACAGCAACGGGCAAAGATGGTCGATGTTTCAGATAAGCAAGAAACTGTCCGTGAGGCGATTGCAGTAAGTCGCGTAGTGATGGAACCGGCAACGATGAGACGGGTGAAGGAAGGCAAGGTAGGTAAAGGCGATGTATTGGCCGTTGCTCAAATTGCAGGAATAATGGCAGCGAAAAAAACCTCCGACATTATTCCGATGTGTCATCCGATCCCAATTAACGGCGTAGATATCCAATTCGATGACAGTTCAGAGGATACGATTCATATCGAAGCGAAGGTAAAGACCAAGGGCGTTACCGGAGTGGAGATGGAGGCCCTGACAGCAGCCAGCGCTACTGCCTTAACGATTTATGATATGTGTAAAGCAATGGATAAAGGAATGGTTATCGGCCCCACTTATTTGGTATCGAAAATAGGCGGGAAAAGTGGAAATTTTAAACGGGCTTCCGAGGAGGTATAAGATGGCCAGATGGACAGTAGGCATTCTCACCGCGAGTGATAAAGGTAGCGTGGGAGAACGCGAAGATAAAAGCGGTAGGTTGTTGAAAGAGATGGTTCAGCGAATCGACGGTGAAGTCACTGAGTATCATGTCATCCCTGACGAGCAGGAAACCATTGAAAAACATTTAATCCTATTATCAGATGATAGGAACTGTGACCTGATTCTTACAACAGGTGGGACGGGCTTTTCTCCGCGAGATGTTACTCCTGAAGCTACGAAGGCTGTGATTCACCGAGAAGCCCCTGGCTTACCGGAAAGGATGCGAGCAGCGACGCTGGCCAATACCAAATTTGCTGTTTTATCCCGTGCTGCTGCTGGAATACGCGGCAAAACATTAATCATTAATTTTCCAGGGAGCCCCAAGGGGGTAAAGGAATGTTTTGAAGTGATTGAAGATATCCTGCCCCATGCTCTCCAAATTTTAACTGGGAATACAGAACACTAAAAGTGAGAGGATGGAGAGGAGTATATGGAGTGGAAACTAACCATCACGGATAAAAAGCAGGAACAACATATTGTTTATTTGGGGGATATGGAAAACTGGCAAGATCCAAGTATTCCTGTCGATGATTTTCTGCCCGGGAAAAAAGCAGAAGCTGTTTTCTTTAAAAGAATGCTGCAAGAGCTTCATATACCGATGAACTTTACGCAAGCTAAAGTGGTGGCTGAGGACGGATTTTCGCAGGAAGTGGAACTGAGTGATTTGGAAGCCGCTTTTCTTGTCTTTAAGCATCAGGGAGAGTTGCTTACGAGAGGATTTCCGGCAAGACTTTATGTGCCTACAGCAGCAGATTGCTTCAATGTAAAATCTGTCGTTCATATTCATCTAGATTAAACACAACGGGGGTCAGTCATGAAAGTTTCTTTATTTATCACCTGCCTGGCGGATGTTTTTTATCCCCAGGTCGGGATGAGCGTTGTTGACGTGTTAAGAAAGTATGGGGTTGAGGTAGACTTTCCTAATCAGCAGACGTGTTGCGGCCAGCCTGCCTACAATAGCGGATACCATCAAGAAGCAAAAGATTCAGCCATGCAGCTAATCAAAGCGTTTGAGAACAGTGAAACCGTTGTGACACCATCGGGTTCCTGTGCATCCATGATTCGCCATTATTATCCTGAATTATTTAAAAACGATGAAGAGTGGCTTAAGAAAGCAAAGGGTCTCGCGAGCAAAACTTATGAATTCTCAGAGTATATGGTGAATGTGTTAAAGGTAGAGTTGAAGGATATTCAAATGCCTGCTAAAGCAACCTATCATCAGTCTTGCCATATGAGCCGTGGGCTGGGCATTAAAGAAGAACCGAAACTTTTGCTAGAGCAAGTGCAGGGACTGAAGGTAGAAGAGTTGCCGTACTGCAATGATTGCTGTGGCTTCGGCGGTACATTCGCCGCTAAGATGAGCGATATATCGGAAAAAATGGTGGATGAAAAAGTAAGAAACATTGAATCTACGGGAGCTGAGGTGTTAATCGGCTCCGATATGGGCTGTTTAATGAATATTGGCGGCCGGCTTAGCCGTACTGGAAAGGACATCAAAGTCATGCATGTAGCGGAAGTACTGGCAAAGGGAGGAGAAAGCAAATGAGTGCCCATCCTTTAGCATTTGATCAGCGTGTAGATAAGGCCTTAGCTGACCCCGTCCTCAAGAAAGCCGTTCCCTTTGCCCAAGACCGGTTAAGGGGAGGAAGGACCGATGCGGTTGGACAATTGGGGAATGTAGAAGAGTGGCGCGAATTGGCTTCTTCTATTCGCCGGCATACCATCGAGAACTTAGATAGTTACTTGGAACAACTGGCTGACAATGTTCGCAAGAATGGCGGACATGTTCACTTTGCCGAGACAGCAGAGGATGCCGTTGAAGTTGTGACCCGAATTGCTCGAGAAAAAGGAGCAAAGTCGATCATTAAATCGAAATCGATGGTGTCGGAAGAGATCCATTTGAACAAACATTTAGAGGAAATGGACATTAAGGTGATTGAGTCGGATTTAGGGGAGTATATCATCCAGCTAGCCAATGAGACGCCTTCCCATATCATTGCTCCTGCAATCCACAAAACCAGAAAAGAAATTGCCGAGCTGTTTTCGGAAGTGGCAGGACGAAAGTTATCAGAGGAAACAACTGAACTGTGCCAATTTGCTCGCGAGACGTTGCGTGAAGAGTTCTTGCAAGCGGATATCGGGATTTCCGGATGTAATTTTGCTGTAGCGGAGTCGGGCTCCGTGGTTCTTGTCAGCAATGAAGGAAATGCCCGCTTGACCACAACTCTGCCTAAGGTTCATATAGCCATTATGGGGATGGAGAGACTTGTTCCCACTTGGGAAGAGTTAGACGTTATGGTATCGATGCTGACGCGGAGCGCAACAGGACAGAAAATCAGTGTTTACGTAACAGCGATCAATTCCGCTCGCCAGTTAAAGGACATGGACGGGCCTGAGGAATTTCATTTGGTTATTCTGGATAATGGCCGATCCGATAGCTTAGGGACGGAATATCAGGAAGTATTAAAGTGTATCCGTTGCAGCGCCTGTTTAAATGTATGCCCTGTATACCGCCATATCGGTGGACATGCATACGGTGGAGTCTATAGCGGGCCAATAGGAGCCGTTCTGACACCACTTTTAGAAGGGTATGAAGGATGGAAAGAGCTTCCTCATGCCTCGAGTTTGTGCGGAGCGTGCACCGAAGTGTGTCCGGTTAAAATCCCTCTCCATGATTTGTTGATTGAACATCGAAAAGACCAGGTTGAAAAGGGAATGGCACCTTTGGGAGAAAAGCTAGCTTTTAAGGGGTTTGCTTTTGCCACCAGCCATCCTTCCGTTTATGATATGGCAGTCAACATGGCGCATAAAGGGATGGGCCTTTTCGCTAAGGATGATGTGATTACCGAAGGTCCGGGCATGATGAAAGGTTGGACGGATGTGCGCGACCTGCCTCGCCCTGCCAAGCAATCCTTCCGGGATTGGTGGGAAAAAGAAGGAAGGAGGACAGAAAAATAATGCAAAAGCAAGAAGCCTTCTTAAACAAATTGGCTAACAAGCTAGGCCGAGAGCGCCGATCCGGGGTAACCCCTCCAAAGTGGACAGATCCAGGGACCCATCTTTATGAGGGGAAAACGAAGGAAGACTTGATCCTGCAGTTTATTGAAAGCCTAAATTCGCTGAACACGGAAGTGGATCGCGTACAGGTAGAAGACCTGCCCTCCGTTTTAGAAAAGGTAGTCAACAAATTTAATATATCCTCGTCTGTGTTATGGGATGATGAACGACTGCAAGCCTTGGGCATCGAAACCTTTTTCGCATCGAAAGGACTCGAGCACCAGGTTTGGAGCGCTTCTGCCGGTGAAGCCACTTTGCGCCAAGCGGCGGCAAGGATGGACCTTGGGATCGCCTTTGCCGAAATGGGACTAGCTGAAGCAGGGACTGTCATGCTGTTTAATGGAGGAGGAAAAGGACGGCCTGTGAGTTTGCTGCCCCCTGTGTTTCTCTGTATTTTATCGGAGAAAACCATAGTCCCTCGATTAACTCAGGCAGTTCGGCATATTCAAGCTAAAGTTCCAGAAGGCCTTCCGGCTTGTATTAATTTTATTACTGGACCTAGCCGTACGGGTGATATTGAAATGGACCTAGCCCTAGGTGTGCATGGACCAGGGAAGGTTCATGTGATCTTGTTGAAAGACTTTTAGAATGAGCGCCTATTCAACTCTTTTTCAAACAAAAGGGTTGAATAGGCATAATAAACACACTCTTCTCCTTCCAATATGAATAGCGGAAAAAAATTCCCTAATGACCCATACCCACCTGATCTTCCAATGACCTCCTGGAGTAAAATTTCCATTTTAGTAAATACTATTCTTCATACACTAATCAAGAAAAACAGTCATAGAGTTTAAAAATCATTCTCATTTATTATTGACGGGACAAAGATATAAGGTGTAAAATGATAGTGAGAATTGGTATCATTGATAACGAGGATTTTTCTCACTTCTGAAGAGGGGGACCAATATGCTATACCAAGTTAATGGTTTAAAGGATATATATACGGTGTTAGTCAATGAAAGAAAGCTAGGCGGAGCCGTGGAAACTGAATCCGTTCGTTTGCGTTCCGGTGAAGAATTTCCAAATGCGGTTGTGACCCATATAGATATGGCAGGCCCGATCATCTACTCGGTTTCCTTTATTACAGAAGAGGGAAAGAGATATATTGTTCACGTTAATGATATCAGCATGATTTCTCAACCTGCCCATAAGTACATCAAGAGCCTGAACAACTCCTTCTATAAACAGTTTAAAACAGAGGAAAAGATAAAGTATCTAACCAAGCTTTGCCAGTTAAACGAAGGAAGCTTCGCGAAGCCGGTTTTTAATGAAGTTCTGCAGATTATTGAGGATATTGGGAAAGAAGTTGCCAAGAACCATTTGAATCTCGATTTCATCAGTGACAACAAAGTGGTTAAAATGGAAAAGCGCGTTTCATAATAAAAGAGGTAACCCAACTTAGGTCGGGTCACCTCTTTTTCTTCTTTATTCGTGGTCTTCCAATGTACAAATCGCGCTAGGACGCTTGATCCGAAGAGCTGCACACTCGTAGACGCGGAAAAGGTGATTCATCTGTTCATCGCCTAGAAACGCGCTGTCAAAATCCTCAGCTATAGCCAAATCTACATTATGCTGACCAGTCGCAACGAGTACCCCAGCATTACCTTTGATCGCTGGCGTTTGGAAAACCCCATCTGTCACTAGTTCTCGAATATGCTCAATCTCCAAGACGTTCGTACCGGGGTGAACACGGTGCAAAAGAGAATAGAGCTGAGGAGAGACCGCTAGTGCGTATGGGCCAGTATGTCCCATTTGCAGCAATTTATTTAGGGCTTCCACAATATCAGCAAACGCCTTTCCCGATTCCATCCAATCGCTGCGGATATGCGTTAACCTTCCTTTTACATTCATCAGTCCAGGCAAATCAAATTCTTCGGATCCGTTAAAAATAAGGTCGTCTTCCAAACGGGCACATTGAATCGCAGCGTTGGCTGCAGGTCCCATGTCAATCGGCATGTCCAGGGTTTTAGCCTGCTGGATATCTCTCCAATAAAGCATAAAATCTTTATACAAAATGGGAATCGTCAAGTTTACCCGCTTCGTCGAGGTGGAAAGGGAAAGAGTATCTCCTCTTAAGCTGATTCCCCCATCCTGAGATTCAGCATAGATGTCATTCGTCACGCTCTGAACGCCCTGACCTAGCGGGCCATAGATATCAATGAAACGACGTCCAACCAGTTGCTTTCGGGCCACATTAATAATCGTTTCATCCAGCTGTTGCCACTCTGTGGGACTTAAAGGCGAATCAGGAAATCTATTTAATTTAGTCATTTCATTTTCTCCTCATCGGTTATTTATTTTTTAAGCTGCCTACGGTTAGGCGCTTTTCTATTTTTGCTGCACTTGCTTCCTGGACAGGCGCTGGGGCAGCACCTAGACTGGAAAAAGCTTCAACAGGAGAAGAAACATCCTGGAATTTACTGTTCAGTTCGTTGACTAACTCTTTCACTTGAAGATAATCCGCTTGGGTTTTTTCTCTCATGCTCTTAAGTAAGCTTTGTCGCTCTTCGTCTGTAAACTGAAACATCGCTAAGTCAAGATGTTCCCGAAAGTTATGCAGCCCGAACTTTTCTAAGCTCAGTTCCTGCAAGAGTTGAATGAGCTGGCGATGGCTTAAATCTTCATCTAGTGAATGCTTAAGCATGGGAAGCAGAACATCCAATCTTTCTAAGCGCTGTTCTTCTTCCTCCAAGATATGGTGAAAATACAGCCGCTCATGTTCATCTTGGGCATTGTCGACAACAGGCTGGAGCATGCTGTTAAATACCTCAATATCTTGCTTTGTACGGGAAAAAATAGAGAATAATTGCGAGAAGGCCTGATTCATGTAATACCTCCTTTTCGTGGTAAAAGTCATATGTATGCGGATAGGGTTTAGCATTTTATTCCATATCCACTAATCATAAATTATACCATAATTAGGGCTTCCTACGGTGTAACATAAAATCAATAACCCCTTGGAAAACTAGTTCTATATACGAAGAAAAGGGGTTATATGATGGAAAAACACAATCACCTGGATGAAGTGCCACTTGCTAACCTTACGCCCGAACAATTGGAAATCCTGCAAAATGCCGAAAACAGTCTCAATAAAGAAGATCAAGATGTTTATCTTATCGCATTTAGCAAAAAATAAAGGCGAGCCTCTATGCTCGCTTTTTTGTGCGCTTGGCAGCGCATCTTACTAATCGGGTTCAAGTCCCGTGTGTG
>NZ_JBEGDL010000064.1:0-15234 GCF_040813775.1 Ammoniphilus soli | reverse complement strand
GAATCCCTCTCACCGTTCGGTCAATGGTCTCCATGAGATCTGCTGCAGGTACTGGAGCACTTTTGACAAAGTCAGATACTTGGTACCCATCCTCATCCGTTGCCAAACGAATTTTAATCACCTTCGCCTGGAGCTTTTCTTTGTATGTAGAAACAACACCTTTTACCTTTACGATCCTTCCGGAGAAGAACGTCTCTTTATCCAAATCACTTACATCCCAAAATTTCAAGGGGATTTCTCCCGTAGAATCACAAATCATCATATCGAAGTAATCCCGGCTATCCGAGGTCTGCTTGATATCAGCAGATTTCAAAAGGTAAAAGCCTGTAAATTCCATGCGGTCTTCGAAGTTTATAATTTGTATAAAGTGATCCATTTTCTCCCTCCATTATGTTTCTTCATACTTTGGCTCGGTTAAGATCCAAAATCATCATTTCAGGCTCTCCACTCCTGAAAACATCACCAGAATCTCTCACTTTACTTGATATTCTTGTTCAACAATCTTGTGTCATTCATGCTCCCCATAAAAGCTGTACAAATCCATTCTTATCCTTCATGATTTTAAATACGCCCTTCTCTTCTGCCTTTTTGATCACATAATTAATGGAGAAAACCGTGATTTTTTCTTTGGAATCCTCCGTCATTTGATGAAGAATCACATCCAGAGAATTTTGGTCCTGCACCCGGCAGATAACTCCAATAAAATACTATATTCGAAAAAACTGAATCCCATCGATTTATAATTCTCGACCAAAATCCGTGGAATCCGGTAACCATCTTCGATCTTACCTTCCTGATGATTTTTTCAGATCCTTTTCAAAACTCTCGATGATTTCCTGTTTTAATAGAGGAATTTCAAAATGATGAATATCCTTTTATACCAATAAGGACAACCGACTATCTAGCAAACGTTGAAGAGATTGCTTGACTTTGGTTTTACTAAGACCTGTCAGGGCAGCGATATTATCATGAGATGAGAATCTAACATGTCGGGAATATAACATAATGATAAGAACACGATCAAATCATGAATATTGATCAGATCTTGATCTCGATCGAAAGCCATAAAAGCGACAGTTGGAGCTGGAAAGGTACCCGATTCCATGAATTGGTCAAACTGAAATTTATTTTTCCTTCTTCTCCCATGTCATATCCTTTCGCACCAAACAAAACGAAGTCTTTATAGGCCATGGAGAGAAATTTCTTTTGTCCTATTTCGAGTCTTTTCCCTTTAAAAAAGCCCTTGGGAACCTGGGTTATAATGGATACCAAATGATTCCCCTCCTTCATCTTTTCGAGTTACTTCCATCGTATAACATAAATGGAAAATATCAAGTCTCTTTGAAGTGATTACTAAAACGGGTTCTCTTATGATGTTGAACATCAGGATTTTTAAAAACTGAATCATGAACCCTTAAGCACGGCTTTAACGTCCAGAAAGTCATGGTTTGATGAACATGTGCCCACTCTATGAATCTACTTTCTTTCATCATCCATCCATAAATCGATGTTCAGACTACTATATGATCCAGAGTTTGAACACGTTCTTTCAATTGGCATGAAATTTGCTATAAATAAAAATGAGATCCTTTTACAGAAAAGCCTTATCGATGGCAGCCTCGAATTCTTGGTAACTCGACTTACGATATCGCCGGGTCATCTTGACGTCTGCGGTCCTGAAGAGAAAACCCTCTTCTTCATCCTGTCATGTGGCCATATATCCATTCTCCTGTTGGAAGAGTGAGGCCTATCGATCGATCCTTCTTCTACTCTCCCCTTACAAGTGAATCCCTTGAATATAATCATTCGCCGCCTTTGCCTTCTTCTCTTCTACATCATGTAAATAGATTTAAGTCGTAGAGATATCCGAATGACCCAGCATCCGTTGAACTTCGTGAATCCCTGCACCTCCATCCAAAGCAAAGGTGGCAGCCGAATGGCGTAACCAGTGGGGAGACACCTTCTGAGGTTGGAAGTTGTCCCCTTTGTACTTGGTGATTCCTGCCCGACGCGCCGCCCTTTCAATCATATAGCGGACCACGCGGTCATTGAGCGATCGTTTTTCCGCATTCACGATAAGCGGTTCTTCCGGTGGGCATCCGATCGTCAGGGAAAGTCCAAAGAAATGGCGATGTTCCAAAAGCAGGCCGTACAAATCTCTTCTCAATCTCACCCTCTTTTTTCTACTCATGTGGTTTCATCAACCATCCATAAATCGATGTTCAGACTACTATATGATCCAGAATTTGCACACGTTCTTTCAATTGGCATGATATTTGCTATCAATTTTTACCTTGACGAAGAGCAGGGCAATTTTGTCCCCTTGTATAGTATTTAACTCTCACTAATCAATGTAAAAACTGCTTAAAGATTCTTAAAAATATGCTCAAACTAACACAATTTAGGTTAAAATAATAATAAGAATTACAGTTTAATTCCAACGATAAAGGCAAACTTATCGAAAGATAAGGACGCAAAGCCAACAGGTCTAAGGTTCCTAACTATGACGGCTGGGTTGCCGAAAGGAGAAGATGAATGTCTTATGTAGTACTTTGTATTGCTATTTTACCTGCTATGGTTTTAAGTATTTTGGTTGGACTAAAAGAATGATAGGCCAGCACAAGAATTTTACCGTTTTTCATGAAATATCTATATTCTATTGATAGGAAAAAAGGCGAAACTCCGCTTTTTTCCTATCTTTTTAACCCCATTAAGCAGAAATTTATCTCATTAAAAACTTGGTAATGAGTCTACTGCTTCAGCCAAATCTTGATAACTATCCTTAAATACCGGGAAATCGTCGGAATGCCTAGCCCGTCGTCCAGATTATCTACTCACAGCATGTATACTGAAATTGATGAAGGTTAATTCCCTTTTACTATAGGCTTCAATCATGGTTGGGATCCCCCGAATCGAAGGGTTACAAAATAAAGGTTTTGTTACGGTATTATATAATTTCATCAAATCTACAAAATACGTGTGTTTTTTCATTTAATTTTTCAGCTAATTCTACATAGCTTTTATAAGGAATAACGGAAGCCAGCTTAATATTGGCTCCTTCTAATACCTTTTGAAACCAATTCGTCTCACGAGACCTTTCTTCAATGAAACTACGACGATACCGAACTAACTCTCGTAATTCTCGTTGGTTTCGATCGGGGATGTAACTAGCCTTAAGCAAGTCATGACGTAAGAGATCACAGATCCACTCCGCATCTTTCACATCGGTTTTCGCCCCAGAACAGCATCAAAAAGAGTAACGAATTCGAAAGCAAAGTATGATTGATCTTATGAAGCAACTGGTAACTGAAGGTTGGTTAAATGAACCGGAGACAAATGGAAATGGATATACCGTGGTGTTATCACCTGAGGAAATGGAACGACAATTGGAAAAATGCGGTTCCCCTTATAATCCGTTCCACATTCTACGTTTTTCCCCTCAAAAGCCGGTTTTTCCTAGACTAAGGAATCATCGCCTTGTATAATGGGCTTTTTCACTTCGATTGCCATTAAGGACAGAATCTTGAATATGTAACACAATGATATTGAGTAATATTTGGGTAAACACGTATCTTTAGTTGACGAATTCCGTTAATGAAAAATAAGCTGAACATAGTGACTCACATAATGCAATTTCTCTCTTAACATATAAAAAGCATCCATATTTTGATGTTCTCATTTCTCCCTATTCAAGGTTACCAGAGGTAAAATTTATGTTTTAGACTAAGGCTAGTCATCACCTATTTACTGTAACTCCCTCTCCAAATAATTATTGGCTTCTTTCGTTTTTTAAAAGCTTTTGTTTAATCTTGGCGATCACTAAAAGAAACAATGGCATAAAAAGACCGAACACGAGAGAATAAGGTGTCCAAATGGTGGCAACAAAGTTAATAAAATAGCTCATATCGGGAGCTATCACAAGGGCTAGGACCACTAGGATCACGGCCATCGGAAGAGTCAGAGGGCGATAATCATGCATCTCTAATGTTTGTGCAAGCACTAATGCGGAAACGTAATAACAGATCTGCAGTTTAAAAAAAATGGTAATAATCCATAATCCGGCCATAATGGCTTCTACCCGTTGGATAAAATTAGCAATATCTATTTTTTGAGCCAATGTATAGCTGGGAAAATGTTCATTCGCTGTTTCCTCGGCCCCCAAAACTAAAACAGCCAACAATGTAATCGAGACGATCACGATTCCCCCAATCAAAGTTCCCGCTAAAAAGCTTCTTCCAGCTTCCTTTATTTGGTTTACATAGGGAAGAATCATCAAAAACAGAACAAGCTCCAGAAATGGAAAACCCATTAGCATAAAAGCGGCATGAAGGATGGGATTTGCTCCTTTTGCAAGAACAGGCTGGATTTTTTGAAACTCAACATGAGGAGTAAGAAATAAAACTATCAAAAGGAAGAGAATAAACACCCAGGGAAAGAAAATTTCGGAAGTGCGAGCCATGTTTTCCAGGCCATAACGCACTCCCATAATGACAATGCTTAAAAAAAGGATATGGATCGATTCAATCGGTGTTTCCGGCATGATCGTTGATGTAAAGAAATTACTTATTTGTCGAAGCAACATAGCACAAAGAAGAAATGTATAGGTAAAAAATAAGAAGGAGGTTATTTTCCCCATCCACTTCCCCAAAATTTCCTGGCTGTATTCAACCAAGGTCATATTCGGAAAAAGACTGCTTAACGTATTGTATAACCATGCCAGCAAAAGGCCTACCCCTGCAAGGATCATCGCGGTCATCCAAGCATCTTGCTTTGCTTCCGCAGCAATAAATTTAGGTAACAGAAGAATGGAACTGCCAATGGTAAATAAGATAACGAGTATCATAAACTGGCGGGGTGCAATTTTACCGTTTTCTTGCATCGATATCACCTTTTCACTTGAATAATCCTGAAATAACATCACTATAAGGCTGGAAGATGGCTGTAATCCCCTCGAATGGGTTAGGGATGTTCACATCTTGCTGTTCCAAAATATTAAGCCCCACCCCAAAAAGGAGCAAAATGGAAAATACCCATAGATCCCTCCTTTGCTTTTTCTTCAAAAGGGAGGGGACTTCGATGAACATCATGATAACCCCTATCACTACTATTCCAGCAATGGACCACATCTGGATTTATTCCTCCATCCTTTCCTGAAAGGATTTTTTCGTTTTAAATACACGTCGGATATCCGCCTTCACTTTGACATTGACCTGTAAATCTTGAAATTCCTTATCCCAATCCGCTTTCACTTTATCCCAATATTTAGGATTAGTACGGTTGATCACAGCGCCAAACCCGAAAATATCCGATTGATATTTTTTCTGTCCTGCTTTTATTGCCGCTTCTATGGATCGTTTAATATCCTGTTCCGTTAATTTCTCTAATTGATTGATTACTTCCGTTTTCGATAAATCGATATCACATTGTGCCTCGGCTACATTGCCTTCTACACGAATGTTGACTTCCATACGAGGTTTACCGTTTACTTCCTTAAATTCGCTATCCTCCTGAGTACGAAGCACTTCTACAACTATATTCTTCTTCCCTTGAGGACAAGGAAAGACAACGACCGTGCTTTTGATCTCACCCTGGGTATAGTTATATCCTATGCTTTCCTCTTCATTTAACCAGCCGACCAGTTTATCTTTTTTAAATACGGCAAGGTCGTTAAACTGCAAATGTGTAATGGGTTCAATTAGTTCCGCATTCTCCTTGGTTTCGCCCACTTCCTGATTTCCGCTCACCTTAATGCCTGTCAGTACAGCTTCTTTTCCTTTACTGATAAGATCTGACATGAACTGGTCCATTTTTACGGCACTTGTTGCCCCCCAAGCATCAGACGAGGTTTCAAGAGTACCTTGCATTTTACTGGCTGGGATTCGTTCCAGGGGAGTATAAATCTTAAGGATGTTCTCAGCCTTCGTGCCCCTGGCTACCACCACAAAAAAATCCTTTCGATAGGCGTGGTCTCTGGTTATATGATCCAGAACTTCCCCCAGCCCTTCTTTTGCTAATTCTTCACCGATAATAAGGATCTGGAGTTGCGCCGCATAAATCTTTCTTGTACTCTTGGTTGTTATTCTTCGGGCAACCTCCTGTACACTGCTTCCCGTCTCTTGAAACAAAGTGACAGGAGCAGCGGTAGAAGAAGCGCCGCCTTTGGTAGCGATAGCTCCCGGATTGACGACTTGATGAGAAATCGAAATTCTATCCCCCTTTTTATCAACCCCCATCGCTGTAGAGACCGCAAGTTCGTTCAATTCGACCCGATTCCAGCATCCGGTAACCGTCATCAAAAGGATGACAGAAATCAACCATAAGACCAACTTTCGTTTCGTAACTACTCCTCCTTTCTCTATATAAAATCCTATTTTTCCCTTCGCGGTTCCGGATTTGGCGTAGGCGGATTGTCTTCACGGGTGACATTTTTTTGACTCACAAATCGAGGCCTCGAGAACATTCCCCACCAAGGCGCACGAATAATTGCATCTTTTTGATCTGCCATCACCATGGGGCCAAATGGAGCCATATACGGAACCCCAAAAGAACGCAATTGGCATAAGTGCTGTATGACAGCAATGACCCCTACAATGATGCCCAATAACCCGAAAGAAGCAGCCAAACCCATCATTCCAAAACGCAAAATTCTGACGGAAATGGCCAAATTATACGCGGGAATGATGAAACTGGAGATGGCGGTGATGGATACTACGATCACCATGGCAGCCGATATGATGCCCGCTTCTACGGCTGCTTGTCCAATGACTAAGGCCCCTACAATCGATACCGCCTGTCCTACCGCTCTGGGCATTCGAATCCCAGCTTCACGCAAAAGCTCAAAGGTCACCTCCATTAAAAGAGCTTCAATGAAGGCCGGAAAAGGCACCCCTTCCCGTTGGGCCATCAGGCTAAATAAAATTTCGGAAGGCAGCATTTCTTGATGAAAAGTCGTAATGGCAATATATAAAGACGGCCCCAGCAAGGCAATAAAAAAAGCCAAATAACGCAACAATCGCAGTAACGTAGAAATGTCTGACCGCTGGTAATAATCTTCCGCTGCCGAAAAGAATTGCGAAAAGATGACCGGAACTAAAAGGACAAATGGGGTTCCATCCACAAAAATAGCGATGCGTCCCTCCAAAAGCCCGGCAGCAATGACATCAGGCCTTTCTGTATGAAATATCGTAGGAAAGGGGGTGTACGTTTCATCCTGGATCAATTCTTCAATATAACCGCCTTCCAAGATGCTGTCTATTTCAATCCGCTTCAGCCGTTTCCGGACCTCCTCGACGACTTTCCCATTCGCTATTCCTTGAATGTACATCATATTGACAGCGGTCTGGGTTCTCCTTCCAATGGTCAAACTCTCCAACCAAAGGTTAGGGTCTTTAATTTTCCTTCGAATCAAAGCGGTATTCGTCCGTATGTTTTCAGAAAAACCCTCTTTCGGCCCGCGTATAACCGTTTGAGAAGACGGTTCTTGAACACCGCGGTCTTCCCATCCTCTCAAACCAACCAGCAGACCTTGAGAATGTCCCTCAACCAGGATGGCTGTATCTCCTGATAAGATGGATGGAAGTAGGGTTTCGAAATCCGATACATCCTTGATGCTCCCTACTGGAAGAAGCTCTTTTAACAGTTGTAAAGTATCTCGTCTGGATGATATATCCAAATCTACATCACTTTGTTGGATATCCAACATTAAAGATTCCATGATAAATTGGTTGACAGATTGGGCATCAGATAAACCTTCTGTAAAGATCAGAGCTATTTTGATACTCCTGTGCTTACCAATGCGAATTTCCCTTATGACTACATCCGGGCTATTTCCAACCGCTTCCGTGATATGTCGAATGTTTTCTTGAAGATTAGTTCGTAACGGTCTTTTTTCCCCAATATCTTGATTATTGGGGTTTGAATTAGGTTTAAATATTCTTTGGATGGTTTTGAAAATACCCAAAAACATATCATCTCCTGTTTACAACTTCGATCTTAACCACTTCTCTGAACGCCAGGAACGTTCTTTTATTTACGAAAGTAAACATTATTTCTCGCCAACTATCCGTTCTAGCATGAACAGCATGAAACCCAGTGAACTCAAACCAACAACAATAGACATACGTCTTCTGCGATTAAATCTAATCTTGGGTACTGCTTACCTTAGGTAGACGTTTATATTCTTGGCGAATTAATTTTTCAACAATTTCTTTGATGGAACTTCCAGTAACTTGTTTAATTTGGTTTACCATTTTCTTAACCTCCGGATCTGCTTCAATTACTATTCGAGCATGCACTTTCAATGCCTTCACCTACCAAGTTTTAAATGTTTGTTATGTATGTTATGGATATTAACCAATTAGTTGCCATCTTATTCAATTTGTTTCTCAATCGTGCTCTTATTAGATTTATGTATTCAACTACCTCTACTGCCCGTCGTACTAAAGTAACCATTCTGTCTCAATAACGAAGGTATTTGAGATGATTTCGCACCTACTTCTTTATCATGAATTTGATATCTAAAATAATGATTCAAAACTTATCTTCAAAACAAAGTCTCAATCCAAGGACAGATTGAGACTTTGAGACAAGTATTTTAATCTGAAAGATATATATTCCAGAAAATTTATTAGCGTATGTTTTCCGCGTTTTGTTGGTACTCTGCCAAGACAAATATCGCAAATAGTACAGAAAATAACCTCAAATCATTAACCTCTTTCCGTTTTTCCTTATTATAACAAAAGAATAATAACATCGTGGTTAATATAGCTTTTGAAGTATCCTGCCCTTTTCGCGGAGCTATGAAGCAGGAGACGGATGCCGATTCCGTTCCCCCGCTATCGAATCCCGTTAGCGTAACAAATTTCTCAACTTCAAAATGTTAAAAATTCGCCCTTGGGAGTTATGGTTATCAAAGGGGTTTGTTTATCGTTTTCAATTGATAACGAAATGTTTTTCAAAGAAGACCTGATAATTTATCCATAAACTCAAATACGGCTTTAGCTTCCGTTATTTTGTTTATTTCACGAGGGCTTACATCAAACTCCACTTCCTCCACGGAAAAGAAATGACAAGCAATATCGACACCCTTGTATGTAAACCTCGAATAGATCACCTTTTCCTTCCTTGCTTTAAAAATATCGGTTATATCATTAGGAATTTCATCACTCATTTCACCATCAATCGAAAAAGTAAATTGGTTTAAGTTCTTAATAAACTCCCATATGATTTTCCAATCTTCTAAGCTGGTTTGTGTCCCTCAGACTTCCATCGTCAAAAAAGATTTTGTTCATTACAACATCTTCGTTAATCACAAGGTATTCACCACCTTTTAACGGACGCAGCTTCGTTTATCGAAACAATCGAATCCCGTTAGCAACAAACATTTATTTTCCTGTTATGACAAATATAAAATAGAGTGATATTGCTAACAATATCGATCTTACTATGGTCAAACCTTTTACTTCATCATCCTTGCGATCTCTTATTTTCTTTCCTAGAGCAACACAATTTATGAAAAATAATATCAACCCAATAATGGCGATTATTACAGGAATCATATAACTCACCCCTTTTATAAACATGGAAATCATTAGCAATATATTTCAACAGAACATCATTATTACCTTCTTTAACTTTTCTTCCCATTAACGGAGCAACGAAAAATGGGATGCCGAAGCATCCCGGATATCACACTATCGATCTCCGTTTGTTGAATAGACTTCACAATCTGAACGGAACGGAATGGAAAACGTAGTTCGAATTCTTACCGCTTATTAGTTTATTTCGTTAACCTGCCTTTAGTTCAGTAACGAAAAGAGGAGCAGCAATGATAAGCTGCTCCTGAGCTATCGATCTCCGTCCCTTATCAGTGTCTTGGCTACACCCCTATATCCCTTAAAAAAATCTCAACATTAAATAAACCCTTTTTTCTTGAACGTCAGGAAAATGCGGATTTACACATTAAGAGTGTTTTATTAAGCGGATGTTTTACGAACCGTACGCTCTTCTTCCCATAAGAAGAGGACTGAAAATAATTTCCTCCGGTATCGATTACCTGCCGCCTAACCATCCCGGTGCCCACCAGTTCGCGTGCCCAAGAAGTTTCATCAATCCCGGGACGACAACGATGCGGATAAACGTGGCGTCTATAAAAATAGCGCAGAAAAGAGCGATTCCGAGTGCTTTAGTAATCTCGATGTCAGTAAAAATGAAGGAACCGACCACGACGATCAAAATGAAAGCCGCGCTGGTTATCAGGCTCCCGGTTTTTCTGAGCCCTTCAGCCGTGCTCCTGTCGTTGTCTCCGGTCCTTTCGTACTCCTCCATGATCCTTGAAATCAAGAAGACTTCATAGTCCATGGAAATCCCGAACACTACACAAAAGATGGTTACCGGAAGGACGAAGCTTACGTAACCTATAGAGGTGATGTTAAGCGCCTCCGCCATCCAGCCATTTTGAAACACGGCTACAACAATACCAAGACTTGCGCCCAAACTCAGCAAATTCATTAAAACGGCTTTAAGTGGCAGGAGAACTGATTTGAATGCAAAAAACAGAACAAGATACGTAACCGCCATAACAAATCCAACCAAAGTCGGAAGGCCCTTGTTGATTCTGTCCAGCATATCTACGCGATACGCTGTACCCCCTGTAACCAAAGTCTCCAGGGAACCCGAATCCAGGCGCCGGATATCCTGGACCAAAGCAGCCGCTGCAGGGGACTCCGGATCGGATTGCGGAACGACCACAAGAAGAGCCGCATGGCCTTTAGCTAGCTTTTGCTCCTCTAAACGTTGCTTCATAGGGTCATAGAGAAGTTTGGCAGTCACATCAGGCGGTTGGTTTCCCAATACAGTGATAAAGCTCCTGACTTCCTTCACTCCGGGAGTACGGCGTATTTTATCAGAATAATCCTGGATCTCCCGGATGGTACCCTCCTGCCAGACCGAACCTTGCGCCTCCATATAAATTTGAATCGGGTTCATCTCCCTGGAATCATATGTCTCTTTCAGCAAATCCGCGCCAAACCGGGATTCATATGACGGGGGAAGAACCTCCGTAGTCGGCACGCCGAGCTTCATGTTTCCGATTGGCAGCATCAAATAGACCAAAAGACCGCTCATCAGGAGAACAAGAAACACGGGGCGTTTCATGACAGCAAAAGCAATCCGCTCCCACAGGATGGAATTTCCCCTCCTGCGCTGTAACGCAGGCAACACCCTGAGACTGTTAATCTTATGGCCGAATATTCCCAGAAGGGCGAGAAGCAAGGAATTGGAAATGGCTACCGAAGCCAGTATAACCAGTACCCCTCCAAGACAAAGGGCGCGCATAATGGGCAAATCGATAAACAACATGCCGAACATTCCGATCCATACGGCGAACCCTGAGAAAAAGATGGACTTGCCTGCCATCTGGCTCGTCATCGCCACCGCATCACGCACGGGCTGCTGTTTCAGTTCTTCACGGAAGCGGCTGACAACAAACAGCGCATAGTCGATGCCAACGGCTAGACCGACCATCATGATCATATTGGGCAAAAAGTTGGACAGCGAATACCTTTCGGCTATAAAATAAATGATTCCAAGCGTAATGGCGACGCTCATCACACCTACAATCAAAGGAAGAACTGCCGCCGACAAGGTGCCGAAAATGATCAACAGCACAATCAAGGCAATTGGCAGGCCCAGCATCTCCGCTTTGGTCATATCATTTTTGACAGCTTGCTGAACATCATAAACGGTAGCCGTACCGCCGTTTACATAGACTTTCATGTTATCAGGCGGGCGGATTCGATTCCGGAGTTCCGGATATTTATTCACAGCTTCATTCCTGTTTAGACCAAGTTCGACGTAAACCGATTGGATGTCGCTTCTTTCAGCGAGACGTGGGGTTTCATTTATCTTAATGTTTCTGACATAGGGCAGATTTCTGAGCTCATCCAGAGAATCGAGGATTGTATCCGTTGCATTGGCACTCGTTAAATCCAGGGAATCACTGGTATATACCAAAGTAAGCATGGCGGGCGCAAAGCCAAGCTGCTCTTCAAGGCGGATCAGGCCAACATCGGAATCGCTTCCCACTGGAGTGAAACCGTTATCCTTCAAAAGGCCCGGCACCCTTTGGGCAAAAAAAACCAATCCGGCGAAAAGCAGTATCCAAAATAGGACTACAATCCATCGGTATCGATACATGGAAAGGCCCCAACTCCAAAATAATCCTTTTTTCCCCGATTCTCTCATCCGTATTGCCTCATTCCTGGTGTATTGTGATCATTTAGCTTTGGAGTATATGTTTTACGAAATCGCCAGTTTTTATAAATCGTTCACTTTTCCCTACAAAACCGGTGATATTGAACTCTTGAAACTTCTGGGAAGCAATGAATGATTCCCACGAAAACAAACAAAGAGGCCCACCTTATTTTTCAGTAGCTTTGCATTAAGCAAAATCAGATTTGTAAAGTATCAATTGGCTCTAGGTGGTAAGATATAGCCCAGTGCTGGGTATTTGGTCTAATGCAGAAATAAACTTTAGAGAAGAAGAGCAGAACTTTTCCAACTATATAACTCCTCTCGAAAAGTTCAAAGAAATACCATATTCTCCTTACGTCAGAAAAATGAGTTTAACTGATATCAGAAAAATAACAAGTTTCCTATTCATGTACCCGAAAAATCGATGGTTGGAAACGAATCGAAAGTGTCGGAATGACTACTAAGGTCTTTTCAGGTGGAGGAAATGTTCAATACTCATCTTCATCTGGGAAGACAACAGTATCTGGTTCGGAAACAATAACAACAGATGAATTAACAAAAGGCGAAGTAATAACCTTCTTATTTAGACCTTTATGTTAATCAAGATGGACAAAGAATTGTGGTCGAACAACGATATAGTGATGTTATGACACAAGCTTTACAGAACAAAGCCGATGCTTAGAAGCGGATTTCCAAAACATTCGAAGAAATTGGAGGGCTTTGGTGATGACTTATCTATCCTTTCAGACTTACAAAAGGGTAGAAAACGTTTAGCCTTGTATAATGTCAATCTAACATATCTGTTTATTAAACATTCCCCGCCCGTCTGTTCAATAAGACAGGCTGTCTTCGGTTAACAGACAGCCTGTTTCGGCGTTATTTAACTCTTGAATCCCGTTCAATAACTTTTTTGAGCAAATCCATGTTTTATGTACCTTATTGTTGCTTATCCTTGCTATTCATTAAATAAACCCCTACACCAATAACCAGTATTATTAATATTATCGAGAATAGTGGTATCGATGGAGAACTCGAACCAATTGTAGCATTATCCGATTTTATGAACCCTGCAGATTCTTTTATTGCATTAGATAACTGGTCAAACCCATATGCAATTACTGCTGTCAATAATGAGAACCCAATTAATAATAATCCTGCTATTCGATTATTCAACTACTTCCCCTCCCAAAAAGAAGTAAAATTGCTCTTTTCTCATCTTTGATTTTACACCAATATATGGTTTTTGCATCAAGAATAACGCTATTCCATGTTCTGTTCTAACCTGCTCGTTACCGCAACAACAAAGCACGGGGACGGATGCCAATCCCGTCCCCGTGCTATCGAATCCCGTTAGCACAATAAGATTCATAAAACAATTCGTTAAGAATTGTAAAGAACAAACAATTATTGTTCTCGATTAACTAAAGGTATTCCATTCAATAACCTTATTAAATAAAAAACATGACTTTTAACCTGTTCCTTCTCCGATACCGATAACTGCCTCCGTTCATCAAATTCAATACCTTTTGGCGGTTTTTCGGGAGCAAGAATAGTTAAAGGTTTATTCATTTTTCTGTTCTTTCCCTCTATAAACTTTGTTTTATTATTGGTTTGATTTCCATTCAAATCAATTATGTGTACCGAAGATCGTACCTCACTTTCTATAAAATTACCGTACTTATCATGATAATCACTCAATTCAAACGATGTTCTTTTCTCTACACCTTCTTCTATTTTCTTGATAATTTCTATTTCGTTAACTTTCCTATAAGGAATTAGGACAGGATCTTCAGTTGGGTATTCCTCTGTTTTTATGGTGTATACTTCAATTTGGACTTCATCTGCTGATTCCATTAAACTGCTTATATTTGGGGATGATGTGAGTGAATGAACTGCATTAATTAAAGTTTCTTGCCCCCCAAACATGAACCAGATAGCAACACACAGAGGAGCAGTACAAGCTACCGTAATTTTTACGAGGCGAGAAAGCTTTTGCTTGATACTTATTCTTCTTACCTTTTTCATAAATCTTTCTTCATTCATAACATTAGCCGGAACTTGCGACTTCAAATCCGAATAATATTGCTTTAAATCATCGACCAATTCCTTCTCGTTTAATCCATTCATGAACATCTCCTCCTCTCGTTGAAGAATAAAACTTTGCTAGTTTTTTTAAGGCGCGATGATAATCAGTTTTGACTTTAGCTTCGCTACACTGCAAAATCTCTGCCGTTTCCTTAATGCTTAATTCTTTAATCCCACGCAGGAATACTACCAAACGATGATTAGCATTTAACTTCTGCAAAGCCCGTTCTAATTCATTCCACCGTTCTTTCGATCTAATGCCTCTTCTGGAATACCTACTTTTGAGGAAAGTTGCTTAAAAAATTTGTCAGGTAATAAGCTGTAAAACTTTTGTTTTCGGTAATAGTCGATTGCTACATTTTTGGCAATAGATAATATCCAACTTTTTAAACTCGAACGTCCTTCAAAAGAGGGTAGTGCTTTATAAAGCCGAATAAATACTTCCTGAGTTAAGTCGTCTATACTATTTTTATCTCGTGTAAAAAACAATAAAAAGGCTTGTACTTCTGTGTAATATTCCCGGTATATTTTCTTGATATTTTGTTCCTGATTCTCTCCAACATACAAAGCGTGTTCCCCCCTTCCCTAAAAACTCGTCATTTAATAGTCGTATGAGATTCTCAAAAGTTACAAAAATTTTCTAGTTAAGCAGATCCCTTTTTTAACAGCAAATTAGGCTGCTTGTTAAGCAGCCTAATTATAACGAGTTATTACGCTATACTAACCCTTCGTAGCGACGAAAAGCAGAGGGTGGATGCCGATCCCGTTTCCCTGCTATCGATTCTCGTTAGCAGAACAACAAAAAAGGATGCCGAAGCAACCTTGTCAGGTAACATCTCCACCCTTAATATTTGAAAGTTATCGCATTAATACTTCTGTAAAAATGGTCATTGTAGC
>NZ_JBEGDL010000063.1:0-16320 GCF_040813775.1 Ammoniphilus soli | reverse complement strand
ATATTACTCTCTTTTTAACAACAAGTTTGATTCGGTCAAAAATCCCCTTGCTACCGTTGATACTTCTTATCCTGAATATCTACTTTATATTAAAGCTCAAGCACTTTCTCTGATAACCGGAGTTATATGGAAGGAAGGAAAAAGCAGCCGATCATCAACAAGTTCCAGCAGGTGGTATTTTTGTATTCGACTATCTGAAGACCACCCGATCGCCACTTCCGTATGATTTTCATTTAAGGCCTGATTAATCTGATGCGATTCCACTGAAACCAAATCCTTTTCAGGAATGATTAGCCCATAACCGATTTTAAGGCGACGTACCAGTTCTTTGCTCATCATTAATTCTTTATCTGCGGCATATCTGATTTTTATCTTGTTTTGCCGGACTAACTCAGCCAAATCACTGATCGTACGAATATTCCATTGTCTAGCCTGAGATGGCTTCATCAGTAAGACAGGCTTATGCGTAATTTTGCTTTCCGGCAGCCAAACGAATCCCCTTGTCCTATCTTCTTCCATTAATTCTTGGTAAACCATGTCCGGATCAACTAAACAAAAAACGATGAGTTTCTCATCATCCCAATCCTCAAGATATTGATCTTTCCTTCCTCCCACAAACCAATGCATCTCATCCGTATTTGGATCAACACAGTAAGTCCTACAAGCTACCCATAAAAAAACTGCACCTCCAATGTTAGTCCAACCTAACAATAGGGGTGCAGTCTAAGCGCCAGTTAAGAAGATTTCTTCTTTATGCTACTTTGTTGATATTAATCTTTTTTCCTTCTTTACGTCTCTCTTTAAATTCAGCTGCTGCTGTGAAAAGTACGTCAGTGGATGAGTTAAGTGCCGTTTCAAAAGAGTCTTGTAAAACCCCTATGATAAACCCTACTCCAACGACCTGCATAGCAACATCAGCCGGGATTCCAAATAAGCTGCATGCCAGAGGAATCAGCAATAACGATCCGCCAGCAACCCCTGATGCGCCACAAGCAGATACGGCTGACAATACGCTAAGGATAATTGCTGTAGGCAGGTCCACTTGGATGCCTAGTGTATGAACTGCTGCAAGCGTCAAAACAGAAATGGTAACAGCGGCACCAGCCATATTGATGGTTGCACCTAATGGAATGGATACGGAATAACTATCCTTATTCAAGCCTAGATTTTCACATAATCTCATATTTACTGGAATATTTGAAGCTGAGCTGCGTGTAAAGAACGCTGTAATACCGCTTTCCTTCAAGCACTTAAAAACAAGCGGGTAAGGGTTTTGACGTATAGCCGCGAACACAATGATTGGGTTAACAACCAGCGCCACAAAGACCATACAGCCAATCAAAACGGCAAGTAATTTCCCGTAGCCTAATAATGCCTCAATTCCATTTGCCGTAATAGACTCAAATACCAGCCCCATGATTCCTAATGGAGCAAGCTTAATCACCCATTTAACCATTTTGGACACAGCATCTGCAAAATTAGCAATCATCGTTTTCGTTGTATCTGCGGCATTTCTTAAAGCAAGACCAAGCAGTATCGCCCAAGCTAAAATACCGATATAGTTTGCATTGAAAATGGCTTTAACCGGGTTATCAACAATGTTCATCAGTAATGTTTTGAGAACCTCTACAACACCGCCAGGAGGCGTCACACCTTCAGCTCCCTTTGCAAGGGTTAAGCTTACAGGAAAAATAAAACTTACAATGACGGCTATTAATGCAGCTGAAAAAGTTCCTGACAGGTATAGGAGGATAATGGATTTCATATTCGTTTGGTGACCACTCTTGTGTTGAGCGATGGCCGACATAACCAAGAAGAGTACCAACACAGGTGCAATGGCTTTCAAAGCACCAACAAATAAAGTCCCTAAAATGACAACAGGTTTTGCTGTTTCGGGGATCATTAGAGCCAGGAAAACACCAAGAATTAAACCTACAATTATTTGTTTTACCAGACTCAATTGATTCCACTTTTTCAGGATGCTTTTCATAGATGTTCCCCCAATAGTTTAATATTAAATTGAACTTGTTTGTTTATATATCTGATGTATTCATTTCTCATAATCCTAACGATAGAATAAGTCTATTAAAAATAGATTTATCGAATAATAAAGTGATACGGTATATACTAACCTCACTTCTCCAAAGGAACATCTAATAGAGTTTATTACTGATTAAATAAGTTTCTTTATGATTAAATTTCTTCGCTGGAGGACTTGAAGATAACTGTCTTTATAATAAATAGTATTATAATGAACTTTTCGATATAATACAAAGGAAAAAAGTTACGTATCAACAATCTCTTTGCAAGTGATTACGATTCCAATAGAATTTATAGCTCTTTGGAACGGCAAATCGGGTAAAACAAAAATGCCACCCAAGGCATTTAATCCTAGGCGGCACTTTCAACTTACTCATTTTGAAGGACTTCTATATATCTCTGATTTTTTGCAAAAGCATAGTGGGCAGACCAAGTAATAACAAAAGCAAAAATACTTATCCCAAAGAAAGGAATCAGTCCGGGAAAAGAGATCATGGTATAGTAGACAATGATGTTGCCCATGACCATCATGATAGTTGGAAGAGGATTCAAGATCATGACTAGCAAGGCATTCTTCAGGACTTGGAATATCTTCATTTCATAATGGACAAAAACGGGAAAAGCATACAAAAGGAGCAAGCTATACAAGCAGATGAATGCCAAGAAGGGAAAGTATAGCATTTGCAAGACTGCGTACTGGGTTTCCATAAAAAACCTGTAATCGATATAAAGCATAAAACCCAAAACCACTAAGATCAGTCCAAGCAGGTTGCTTTTCAAGAATTCCGTCTTATAGGCTGACCAAAAAGTCTTAAAGACCGGAATGTCCAGTTCTCCCATCATCCACTTGCGATTTACGACAAATATGGCTGCGGTTGCAGGGAATACTCCGAAAACAACCAAACCTGCTAGAGTAAAGCAGATCCATAACAAGTTGAGATAGGCCAATCGCATAATCCATTCCGAGATTCTATAGATTCCGCCCATGAGTCCCGTCATTTAAATGATACCTCCCACTTGCTTCTCATTAAACCCTTATTCCGATGCCAGCTCCAACTCTACCATACTTTTGGCATCGAGATCCGGAGTGCTCACCGAATAGGTGACTTTCTTTAACTCTCCCGTAAAACGGAAAGGAACTTCGTAGACCGGAACGACCGGTGCAATTTCATTTTTCCCAATGTTGAACAGCCCGAACATGCCTGGAGCGAACGCTCCCTTTAGCTGACCGGATCCAATCTGTCTGTCTCCACAATGCAGGCTGCCAATGCCCTGATTATCGCCGGTCTTGATGAACTTAAAGCTAAGCGTCACGT
This sequence comes from Ammoniphilus soli, assembly GCF_040813775.1. Lineage (NCBI taxonomy): Bacteria > Bacillati > Bacillota > Bacilli > Caryophanales > Paenibacillaceae > Ammoniphilus > Ammoniphilus soli. Next base: position 12,964 of record NZ_JBEGDL010000063.1, on the reverse strand, counting down.
CCCCTGCCGGCAACAATTCATCCGATGTAATGTATTGATACACCTTAGAGCCCCCATTGATGGCGAAAACAAGCCGGTTGTCTTTGATGTAGAAGGCATAGCCCCCAGACCGGTTGCCGACTGCGACAAGTACACCCTGCGCAGAAGTATCCGCACGGCTCACTTCGACCCGAATGGCAAACGGCTTGTTGCGTACGTTTGGTGCTTTTGGGATAGGTAAACCCCATTCGGAACGATAATAGGTTCGTTGGATTGGGGCTGGATTTTGCCCTTTCGCTGCAAGGGATGCAAACACAGCTCCCATCGAACGTTTCTCCAAGGGCAGAAATCCGTATTTTTCCGCTTCCGACCACCATAGGTCGATCAGCTGCTGAAGCTTCTCTGTTTGTTTTGCCGCTAAATTGTTCATTTCAGTAAAGTCTTGTTCAGCGTCATAAAGCTCCCATTGATCGGTTTCGAAGTCTTGATCTGGCCGATGCAAGGCTACCGCTTTCCACCCGTCATGATAGATGGCCCGGTGCCCCTGCATTTCATAAATTTGCGCCTTCTTTTGCGATTTAGCCTCCGGCTGCTCCATCGTATACACCATGCTGATGCCGTGAATCGGTTGCTGGGGCACACCCTTATAGACTTCTGGAGCACTAAACCCTGTTAGTTCGAGGATGGTCGGCACAATATCGGTCACATGATGATACTGATCGCGAATGCTGCCAGGATCCTTTATCTTCTCAGGATAGTGGATAATCAGCGGGTCACGCACCCCGCCCGCGTGAACGAACGATTTGTACCAACGCAGAGGTGTGTTGCCCACATGGGCCCACCCTTTCGGATAATGGTTGTTGGCAAGCAGTGTCCCAATCTCATCGTAGCGGGCCAGCTTCTTCTCGAACGACTCCGGTCCAGACCAATCCGCTCGCAGGTTGAATTCGCCATGTTCTCCGCCTCCGGAGCATGCACCGTTGTCGGATAACAGCACGAAAAGGGTGTTGTCCATCTGCCCGATGTCGGTAAGGAACCGAATTAATCGCCCGATATGGTAGTCCGTATGCTCCATGAAGCCGGCGAACGCCTCCTGGAATCGAGCATAGAGACGTTTCTCATCCGCACTGAGTTCATCCCAAGCCCGCACTTCGGGGCTGCGCGGCGGCAATACGGCGTCTTGCGGAATGATGCCAAGCGCCTTCTGGCGTTCAAACCATTCCTCCCGCGTCTTGTCCCAGCCCTTGTCGTACTTTCCTTTGTACTTATCGATGAACTCCTGCGGTACGTGATGGGGAGCATGAGGGGCACCATACGCCAGGTAACAGAAGAACGGTTTATCAGGAGCGGCCGTTTTCTGTTCACGGATGTAGTCCATTGCCTTATCGGTGAGGTCTTCAGTAATATGATAGCCGTCCTCCGCCCGAGCAGGCTGCGAAATGCGGCGATTCCCTTCTACCAAATCCGGATTCCACTGGCTCGTAGCCCCACCCAGGAACCCGTAATAGTGCTCGAACCCTCGGCCTAGCGGCCAGTTGTCAAAAGGCCCGGCAAACGAATGCTCCGCCGGCGTATTCAGATGCCATTTCCCCACCGCAAAAGTGTTATATCCTTTGTCCAACAGCATCTCACTGATCAAGGCCGCATCTTTGCCAATTCGGCCGCGAGCATTCGGGAAACCGGCATCAGCGGATAGCACACTCCGCAAGCCAACCGAATGATGGTTGCGGCCGGTTAAGAGTGCGGCACGTGTCGGAGCACACATCGCTGTAGTTTGAAAGTTGTTATAACGCAATCCATTCTGCGCCAGCGCATCGATGTTCGGCGTCGATATGTCCGATCCGTAACATCCCAATTGGGCAAATCCCAAGTCATCGAGCAATACGATGACAACATTAGGCAATCCTGCGATCTCAGGCTTATCTGCCCAACAAGGGGTGGATTCCTCCACCGTTTTTCCGATTCGGCCTTGAAATGATTCCTTTTCCCAAATAGCCATCTTTTGACCCCTCTCCCCAAAAGCTACTCTGTCCGTCATTCCTTCTGAAGTGCTTTCTTTTTCCCTGCTGCTCTCGGATTGTAATACACGATCTTGTACCCTTCCTCGATGCGTCGATCTACTATTTCCAGAGCATTTGCCATCACTGCAGGGTATTCCTGCCCGGCTATTAATCGCTCCCCATCCGTAAACCCTTCCGGTCTGCCTTGGAGAGCAGTAATCAGCCTTCCCCGCCATAATTGAAGCTCTCCCGCATAATCCTCCCTAGGAGAAAGATCGAGACACTCATGCGGATCCTCTACCAAATCAAATAACTGCTCCCGCCCGCTCTGGGTATACCAAATGTACTTTGTTTTCCCATCCGTTAAATAATGGTACCCCGGCTCATAGGCTACATTTCCTTCCGTCACTTGACCTGGAAGTTTGTAAGGAGACATCGCACGCGAACATTCACCATGAATGTACTCTCTCCATTCCTCACTGGCAGGATTATTCAGCAAAGGCACCAGACTTTTCCCATCCACGTTCTCTGGAATAGGCAAATCGGCCAAGTCCAATAAGGTAGGCATAATATCATGCCATCCGATCGTTCTGTCGCATTCCTGCATAGGCGAAATACCAGGACCGGATATTAAGAACGGAATTCGCGCGGATCCCTCGTAGGGCTAGGATTTATGATAGAGATAATGATCCCCTAGCATTTCTCCATGGTCCGAGGTGAAAATGATATACGTATTCGGAATTCGCTGCAGCTGGCTGATGATTCTCCCCACCTGCATATCTATAAAGCTGATATTTCCATAATAACCTGCTCTGTTGCTTCGCATCAGTTCTCCGGATAGATTCACATAAGGACTGCGAGAAGGACTCCAATTGGCAACAGGAGGGATCGCCCATTCTCCAATGGCAGGAGTATCTAACTCTTCATTGTAGTAGTATCGATTAATAGTCCGCAGGCGGATTTTGAGGACCATGCGGAGCGTAGTAGCCTACCGTTAATAGAAAAGGGCTACTCTGGTCATGGTCTTTGAGAAAATCTAGTGCTCTTTCCGTCGTCCACTGGGTATGGTGCAATTCATTCGGTAAATGAAAGGGCGCACCGAGATAGGAATTATTATCGGTGCCATTCCCATAATATCCGCCCGAACCCTCCGGCGCATGTTCCCTTACGAAAGTGAAAAAGGGGTCCTTGCTATCTTTAAATTCCGAGCTGGGATCACCCGGCATATAATATTCAAATCCATAGGGATGATCAAAAGGGTACGTATGGAAGGTACACCCTACTAAAGCGGTTTGATAGCCTCCTTTTTGCAATTCCGCTGGGAGTGTCGTTTCAAAAGGGAAATAAGGAATTCCTGTATTACCCAGTACGCCATGAGTCGATGCGGTCTGTCCCGACATGAAGGTCAATCTTTGCGGAATACACACAGGTGTCGTGGAATAGGCAGCAGAAAATCGCATGCCGCTTACCGCAAGAAAATCAAGGTTGGGCGTAAACAGTCCTTTTCTCCGGCCTTCTATCCCTATGCAATCTGCACGCTGCTGATCGGTGTGTATAAATACAAAATTCGGTCTTTTCTTCATAGCCATTTTCACTCCTTCTGTTTTATCTGCCTCGAGGAAACACACCACTTAAAACCACTGGATTGAATTTAATAATATGCGGTTTTTTTGCCATAGCTTTGTTACCAGCTCTTTGGCTGTTGATAACATCATTCTAATTTATATCGAAACGGCTCTCTAACAAACTGACGACCATTGTATGACACTTCTACGACCTTCCCCCAGCGACTCTTATAAACTACCATTCTGCAAAATACAATATAAAGGGGATACCGAACCTAGCTTCGGTATCCCCTTTGCGTTTTTAACGATGAAATTATTCAGCCACCACGCGAAATCCAATATTGCTTGAAGAACTATCAGGCGTATTCGAACTGCGTGCAGCGACTCGATATCGATTGCAATACGAACGGTGACATAAAAACGAGCCTCCGCGCATGGATCTTCGTCCTGTTTCCTTATCATAAAAAGGCTGCTCATTGCTGGTTTCCAGGTGATATCTCGGCGTAAACCAATCACCGCACCATTCCCAAACATTTCCCGCCATATTGTATAGTCCATATCCGTTCGGCTCATAGGTGTCCACTGGTGCTGTCCCGACATAACCGTCACTTGCGTGATTCACATCTGGAAACTTCCCCTGCCAAATATTGCAGCGGTGTTTCTGGTCCGGCTTTAATAGATCTCCCCATGGATAAGTTTTCTGGATCAGTCCGCCCCTTGCGGCGAACTCCCACTCCGCTTCTGTGGGAAGTCTCGTACCCGACCACTTGCAAAAGGCTTCTGCATCCTGCCAAGAGATATGGACAACCGGATGATTCATACGGTCTTCGATACTGGAGTCAGGTCCTTCGGGTTTATTCCATGCGGCTCCCTCCACAGGCAACCACCAATGCAGACCATGCGGAACTTCTTTCACTTGGGATTTTACCTCTTCAGAAGCGAGTAAGTGAAACACATAGGACCAACCAAAACGCTCTGCTTCGGTTTTATAACCGGTTTGATCGACAAACGCTTTAAAGGCCGCATTGGTTACCGTGTACGGTGAGATAGAGAATCCTTTGACCGTCACCTTGCGAACAGGTCCTTCCCCATCAGCAGGAAACCCTTCATGGCTGTTGGTTCCCATTAAAAACTCTCCGCCTTCGATATAGACAAAGTTGCTCTTAATCTGCTCTAACCACCCTTGAGCTGCTTGTTTAACTTGTGTTTTACTATTCAATGAACCTAACTCAATTGGTACGTTCCGGCTCGCAGCACAGCATGCTTTTTTGGTTTGTTCCATGGCTAGTATCCTCCAGTTGTCGGTATAAGTCTATCATCCCTGAAAGTTAGATCTATTATTAATGATAATAGTATAACTAGATAGAAGTGAACAGGGCTAATTTTTTCAAAAGTCTTGAAAATGTACGTATGGATCATGCCGCCACCTTTAAGTGTATAAAGTCACCCCGATTAATCCTGAAAGAACAATGACCTTAGCAGGATGTGCGCGCAGCCTCATCAAAGCAAATAAAGCAATGAAGAATATCAAAAATAAACTCAATGTGTGGTAGGTTAATTCGCCAATAATTCCGTTGGAAACGGCAAATTTAATAGCAGCATAGATAATCAGTCCAACAATAATCGGACGCAGGCCGTAAAAGGCCGACTGAACGACCCTGTTTTTATTCGCTCTATAGAAGAACGTCGCGACGATGAGGATAATCATCAATGATGGAAGAAGCATCCCTAAAGCGGAAACGATCGCTCCGGCCATGCCAGCCGTCTGATACCCAACAAAAACCGCGCTGTTCGTGGCAATTGGACCGGGAGACATTCCGGCAATGGCAATTACGTCTGTAAACTGTTGCGTTGTCATCCATCCCTGTCTGGACACTTCCGTTTCAATGACGGGAATCATGGCATATCCACCGCCGAAAGTGACGGGGCCGATCTTCAAAAAGGACAGGAAAATTTGCCATAGCAGTGTCCAGTCTGTTTTCATATAAGTTTCAACTCCGTTAAAATGGACTTCATTAAGATACCAGCTGTTCCTTTGCCTCTGTTTTCTTCCTATGGAATAGAAGCAGCACGATGACGAACGGCAGGATGATGAGAAAACCGTTCCCTATGAATGCACCATCTGCCCCGTACCGGTCAGCTATATAACCTGTAATAAGGCTTCCGACGGGGGTAGACCCCTGGAATACTAAAGAGTAGACACTCATAACCCTTGCCCTATATTCCTCGCAGGAGTGAAGCTGCAACGAGGAATTGCAATGGATCATGAAAATAATATTAAGAAAACCGGATATAGCAAGGAATAGGCCTGATACAAAAAATGAGTTCGACATACCGTTTAATACTAGAAATATAGATATAGAGACACAGCAAACAATACTGAAAGATGAACCCGCAAGCTTATTCCCTCGCAGCGACATATAGATGGCACCGAGCAAGGAGCCTCCCCCCAAGCAGGACATACTAGATCGATCTAACGGGTAGATTCATATCTAAAGCTTTTCTTTAATTCTATTGATTGCCTCGTAAAGTCTTTCGTTCGGAACGGATAGGGATACGCGAAAATAACCTTCACCTGATGGACCAAATGCATTTCCAGGCGTAACAATCACACCAGCCTGTTCAAGAACTTGAGTTGCAAAATCAGTGGATGTATACCCTTCCGGTACTGGAGCCCAAATGAAAAAACTTCCTTTTGGCGGTTCCACCTTCACACCAATGGAGGCAAGGCCATCCAACATGGCATCCATTCGTTCTTTGTAAATTTGATTATGTTTAGTAATGCAACTTTGATCACTGTTCAAAGCAAAAGCTGCTGCTTTCTGGATCGGAGTAAACTGCCCGGTATCAACATTACTTTTAAGCGTGGACAGCGATTTTATGATGTCTTTATTTCCTACGATGTACCCAATCCGCCACCCCGTCATGTTATAGGTTTTTGAAAGAGATCCAAACTCAACAGCAATCTCCTTTGCATCAGCCGCTTCAAGAATACTTGGAGCTTTGTATCCATCAAATGTGACCATATTGTATGCCGAATCATGCGCAATCGGAATTTGGTGTTCACGTGCAAACGATACAGCACGGTCGAAAAATTCCAGGTCAACTGTGGCTGAAGTCGGATTTCCCGGATAATTCAGAAACATCAGCTTCGCTTTTTGGCGGATATCTTCAGGGATCAAATCGAATTGAGGTTCATAATTATTTTCTTGCTTTAATGGCATATAATAATCCTGGCCATTCGCCAGATACGTCGCCATACGATAAACCGGGTAGCCTGGGTCGGGTATTAGAACCGTATCACCTGGATCAATTAATGTTGGAATTAAGTGTGCGAGCCCTTCTTTCGAACCAATTAGAGCAAGTACCTCTGTATCTGGATCAAGCTCCACATCGTACTGCCGTTTGTAAAAGTTGGCTACTGCCTGTCTGAATTCAGCACATCCCACAAAACTCGGATATTTTAAGTTTTTTGGATCTTGCATTTCTTCAATTAACTTGTCTACGATGTGTGGTGGTGTAGGAAGATCAGGGTCTCCTATTCCCAAGTCAATGACATCCACTCCTGATTGAATCAATGCTGCCTTTTTCTTATTGATTTCCGCAAATAAATAGGGAGGAATTTGTGCCACTCTCTTCGATTGAAAACGCAAAGCCATCATCACCTCTTTCCATACTCTTTTTATGATTTAAATTAATTGCTTAAATCTTATGTATTAAATGTATAGGTTTTGAGATTTTATAACTATGTCTGTTTTTCACAAAAAACCGCCTCCAGTTGTAATAATATTCCGTATGATTTGTACAAAACAACGATTGAAAAGATTAAATTAATAATTAATCACGTCGTTTGAACGCAATATTCGGGATTATCCTTGTTTAAAATTAAAAATATTAAATCCCTTTTCAAGTAAATAGAAAAGGGATTTAAATGAGAACTTATTAAGGTTGGTTTAAATAGGATTGAATATATTGAACAAGTTTTCTCGCTGCTGGAGAAATATTCTTAAAGGATGTGGCAGCGAGACCAATAGAACGAAAATGATCTCCTTCTAGTCTAAGAATGCTAACACGATCTGGGACACGATACAAAACCATTTCAGGGAGGATACTAATACCCATTCCATTTTGAACCATGGAGATAATAGCTTGGTCATCTTCCAACTCAAATTTGATATTGGGAATAACTTGGTTTTCCTTTAATATTCGTCTAACATCATTATCGCAGCTTTTCTTTGGCATGATAAACTTTTCTTCTTTGATTTGTTGAAAACTAACTTCATTACGATGAGCGAGAGGGTGATGATCAGGAACAATGCATAACATTTTATCTTTTTTAAGTGGAATAACTTCAAACGACTTCAAAGTGGGTAAAGACATAAAACCAAAATCGACAGCACCACTTGTAATCCAGTATTCAATATCCTCATAATTCCCTTCAAACAATTTAATTTCTATGGAAGGGTGGCATTGGTGAAAATAACTCAGAATTTCAGGCAGCCATTGAATGGATACACTCGAAAAGGTGCCAATGCGAACCGTTCCTAACTCTAGCCCATTAATATTGGCAATCTGTTGTACCAATTGCTCGTTCCATTTTATAATTTCGCGAATGTACTGCAAAACAAGTTCTCCGTTAGCCGTCAACTGGACACCCGTACGTCCTCTATTGAGGATAGAAAATCCCCATTCTGATTCTAGACTAGAAATCGCATGACTTACAGCAGATTGAGTTAAGCCAAGTTTTACAGATGCTTCTGTCAGGCTCCCTAATTCTACAACCGTATTAAAGATCTCAAATTTTGTAAGTGACAGCTTCAACACTCCTTTGCATGAATTTTTTTCACCTATTGCATTAATAACATTCATTTTTCTTATCTATAATTTACACGTATACTTTGAAGTAAGCAATAGTTTACTGAACATACTTTAAATAAACTCAAGTATGAAAACCTCTCTTCTTGGGTTTAGTTGTAAGGAGAACGAGTAGCTATGAACATTCAATTAAAAGCTAATTTTATGTTATTAATCGTGACCATTTTCTGGGGTTCGTCCTATTTGTTCATGAAATTGGGACTCGTTGGTATACAGGAGTTTAACCTCATTGCATTGCGTTTTGGAATAGCTTTTATACTGGCTGGTATCGTATTTCATCGACGCCTTTTACATGCGGATTATAAAACCATCAAATATGCATTTTTGTTAGGATCGATTTTGTTCTTGGTATTTTCTTCCATTACTTTTGGAATAAAATCTACGACTGCCTCCAATGCTGGCTTTCTGGTCAGCCTTACGGTCATATTTGTCCCCCTCTTGTTAGCCATTTTTTTAAGGAAGATGCCGGAAAAAAGAATCTTGTTTGGAGTTTTATTAGCCTTTACAGGCATCAGTTTCATAACTTTAAATCATCAATTAAAAATCAGTTCAGGAGATTTCTTGTGCATCTTAGGCGCATTGTTTTATGCCATACACATCATTGTTACAGGAAAACTAATTAAAGATGTAGATTCTATCATTCTTGGAGTTGTACAGCTTGGTTTTACCGGAGCATGGGGGTTATTATTCTCCATATTTTTCGAAACACCACAACTTCCTAGTACAGCAGATACCTGGCTATCCGTTTTGGGATTGGGTATACTTTGTAGTGCCATTGGGTTCGTCGTCCAAACCACAGCCCAAAAATATACGACTCCAACCCATACAGGTCTGCTATTTTCGTTAGAACCCGTTTTTGCAGCATTATTTGCGTTTGCCTTCGCAGGTGAAACACTTACAATAAAAGGATATTTAGGTGCGATCTTGGTTTTGTTAGGCGTACTTACAGCCGAGATAAATTTTAAAAGTCTACTTATTAAAAGAGGTACAACAAAACAAATCAAGGTTATTAAGTAATCAAATAGCCAGTATACCTTGAATGCTATAATATTGGAAAAAGTACTTGAGCGCTGGGGGATAATAAAGAGTGATATCCATTATACTGCCGATTGAAGATGGATTATTTATTGGTCGTGTAAAGGGTCAAAACAATATGAATAAGAGTAAAGGTTACCGATTGGTTAACTGCCGATGGTATCCTTTTTTCTTCTTCTTCGAAACTTCCTGTCCAATATCGGATATCGTAAAAGGCTGCCGAAGCAGCCTTATAGAAATATTGAATCACTCCATTTTAATCCACAAAAACCATGATCATTCTGTTCCAACTGAGCTTTCAATCCATCTACGGTGATTCTCTTTCTTTTGCCTTCAAGTTTAGCCTGATGTTGTGCTATATCCTACCGTACTCTTTCTTGTTTCAGTAGCTGATTAATATCATTATCTTCACAACATCACCACTGACACCCGCACATTCTCCCCTCGCCCATGTCAGCCCCAGCCCTTCCAACATATAGTAAGATATGAACCCATTCTCTTGACCATCCTTGAGACAGACAGCGGAAGGAGGATTGGCAATATTGAAGCGCAAGCCCATTTATTTTTCCAATGTTCGATCACGCAATCTCGCTTGCGATCATCCTGGGAATTACTTCGTTCCCATTGTGGAACGGGCTAAGCACAGCGTGATCTCGATAGAAACCCACGACAGGGCAGCAGCACGGCAAAGCGATTTCCTGTTCTCCTTTCTATTTCCCCCATCGGAACAAACCTCCGGCCGGACCAAGAGCTTCGGTACCGGTTTTATTATCCACCCCAATGGTTATATCCTCACGAGTGAACACGTTGTTCATAATGCTGAGGAAATTATGGTTAAAATGTTTAGCGGAGAACAACGGAAAGCGAAGATGATATGGAGTGACGAGAAAAGAGACTTAGCGGTTTTGCAAATCCAAACCCGCAGATCGCTTGTTCCTCTCCCCCTCGGTTCCTCTGCTGATAGCAAAGTCGGAGAGTTTGTGCTTTCTATTGGAAATCCGATGGGGCTCGAGCATACGGTAACGAAAGGCATCATCAGTGCCAAAAATCGTCCTGTACGTATTTCTAATAAGCTCTATGAGGATATCATTCAAACGGATTGCGCGATTAATCCGGGAAACAGCGGCGGCCCTTTAATCAATTTGAACGGTGAAGTCATTGGGATGAATGCTTTTATTATTAAAAACAATCAAGGCTTAGGTTTTGCCGTTGGGATTGACGCGATTAAAGAAAGAATTCCTAAATACTTGGCGAGGCAATAAAAAAAGCCAACATCAAGTTGGCTTTTTCGATTCTCCATTATTTTCTTGTAATAGTAACCGCTAGGTTCAAATCTTCCCCTGGGTTCTTGGAAGTAAGGGTAACGACTTTATCATCCGCTTTAATTGTATATTCTCCACGGATTCTTTCGTTATCGTACAAGGCATCGGCAATTTTATCTGCAATATCATCTGCATTGTCTTCTTCATCAACAGTGATTTCTACTGTCTGATTGATTACTCCATCTTTGACTTGGACAGCATACGTCTCATCAGATGTTGCATCCGACTTTACAGTAATTTTTAAAGACTCAGCAACAGCTTCTGTCCCAAGGGATCCCTTTGTTAGGGATGTATCCAAGCCAAGCTCGTTTAGCGCTCTTCCTTCGAAACGAATGGATGGAACCTCATCGGATGGGCTATCATTGGTTTCAAAAACAAAGCGATTATCGTCATCGTCAAATGTAACGAGAACCCTGTCTTCTTCGTCTAACGCATCGGCAATCGCCTCTTCTAATTCTTCTGCTACCTCGAAGCCATCATCTTCAGTACCATCAATACCACCGACGTTTACTTCTTCAGCAATTTTTTCATTCAAACCGATATAAAGAGTCTGATCAGATAGATCCGGAGTGGTATCTGTCAAACGGGAACCCGTTTTCACTGCTTCTTCCACATCATCGGCTTCTTTCCCGTCAGTAATCTTTTCCACTTTAAAATCTATCGCTGCTTTTGCAACTGTTGTAGCGTTGATAGTTTTAATCTCATCATTTTCAATAACGACTTGGACCTTCATGCCTACTTTAAGATCTTCAAAGTCAGAAGTTTTTCCATCAATTTTCACGACCGCATCATCGGATACCTCATAGGTCCTGGAGCCAATCTTGATTTCTTCGTCATCCAGGTCGATTTCAGCAATCGTTCCGCTAACGTTGTTACCAAAATTGATATCTACCTTACCTAATAGGCGATTAACGAAGATCGCCATTTCAGCGCGAGTGACAGGTTTGTTAGGCTTGAAAGTCTTATCCTCGTAACCTGCAACTAGAGATTGTAATAACGCAAAGGACAAGTAGGCTTTTTCATCGGAAGAAAGCGAGTCGATATCCCCGAAGAACAAATTGTTGTTATCTCCATCCTCAAGATCTGCCCCTAGAGCATTAACCAACAATTTAATAACAAACATTCTTGTTGCTGGCTTATTAGGGTTCTTCAAATCATCAGAATCGATAAGGCCGTTCACTAAAGCAAGTCTTACGTTATCTTTTGCCCAAGAAGGTACGTTACTGCCTATGTAGCTATCTCCATCGGTAAGGACGTCACTATTTTTAGTGAGCAAGTTCACTACCATCGTAATGGCTTCCAATTGTGTTACAGGCTTGTTCGGACGGAAACTATTATCCTCATAGCCTTTAATGACTCCTTTTTCTACCATTAACTTAACTATATTTCCTGCCCAGTGATTTTGTGTATCATAGAAGTTGATTTGTAAATTGATTTCTACTTGACCTTTCCCTTTGTCCTTGCCATTTCCTTTTCCGTTGTTTCCTTTGTCCGAATCCGCGAATGCCGCTGTCCCTAGGGAAAGGGTTAGCGTTCCAGCCAATAAGGTAGGTAAAATCTTATGTTTCCAAGTCTTCATTTTTGGTTCCTCCTGTATTGTTTTTTTCTATTTTCTACCATACTTTTCGACTGGATTCTTCTTTTTATGGGTGTTATTTCTAAAATTTTATTTTTATAAAAAAAAGAGTGGCTTATGCCACCCTCCTTTAGCTAACAATAAAGTCCAATCCCTATGAGATTGGACTCCTACAGCCATTGCTCGCCCCAATGCTGAATGGCCTGAATGACTGGCTCTAGGCTTTTTCCTTTTGGGGTCAACTCATATTCAATTCGGACGGGAGTTTCCGGATAAACCTTCCTCGTTAGAACTTCTGCATCTTCCAACTCCTTCATCCGTTCCGAAAGCACCCGATCGCTCATCTCAGGGATCTGTTCCTTTATTTCCTTAAACCTTTTTGGTCCGCCTAACAAGACGCGAATAATGAGTCCTGTCCATTTCTTCCCCAGCAACTCCATTGCGGCTTCATACCGTGGGCACATAGACGAGTAATTCATGTTAAGCCCCCTTGGAATTATTCTTACATAAAGTATACTCCATTTTTGCGTAATTGTAAAAAGTAAGTTCATGAAAACAGAGAGTAGGGGTGGTCATTACTGAACCACCCCTCTCAATAAACCGTGCAAGCGG
>NZ_JBEGDL010000062.1:0-16551 GCF_040813775.1 Ammoniphilus soli | reverse complement strand
AATATTTATTAATTAAATTTTATACCTTTACAAACAGCAAATCTAGCGTTTTTTATCGTGATAAAAAGGTATATCTTTACAAACAGACCAATTCACATTGTGAATGGGTGGTTTTGTTATCGGGATATATCATGCCTCGTCTCACCGGAGAAAACAAAAAATGGTAATTGCAAATTATAGTAAAATAATTAGAAACTGTATGGTGATGTAGAACGTTTAATTTAGTAAGAATTTATTTACAGAGAGGTGTATGATGAAAAAAACTATGCTATTTACTGCTCTTCTTTTTCTCATGCTAGTGGGTTGTGGCGAAAATGAAAAGTTTACAGGAATAGATGATCGCTTAACTAGAGTGGATGTTCAAGAAATCAACTCAGATGGAAGTTATGGGGACGTTGTAATGATTACGGAAAAAGATACGATAGAGTTATTAAGAACAGTATTAGAAAAAGTTAAATGGAACCCTAAAATGAAAGTGGATATGAAACAAGGAAAAGATGGACAAGCTTGGATGGTATGAGATTCGCACCCGAGGGGTGGAAGAGGGTGGAATGCACATTGATATCTATGAATTGAATGAGGATCGGTTGAATGGCGAGAATCAGATTGAGATTCCCGATATGGTGTTAGAGCTGTCGGAGGAAGAAGGGAAATGGAATATCTATTCAATGAAGGTGTTTACACCTTAAATACAGGGTTCTATATGGAAATGCCCGAGAGTGTAAGGGGGGATTTATGATTTATAAATGGAGCGAGGAAAAATGGGATGAAATCAATATGTTAGCCCTGTAACTCATCAAGCAGCCTGATAGCAGATCAAAAAAATTAAAGTGTGCAATAGATTTCATGTGCATTAATGATTCGGATTTCATGGGATATCAGGAAAAGGTAACGGTGTATTAATAAGAATCCTGATCAATAAGATCGAGAAACATGAGTAAACATGTATTATAAGATTTAAAGGTTAGTGTGCCAAAGAATCACTGTTTTGGCACACTATTTTTATAATGGTTCTTGTTCAATCGTTGGAAAGGGAGAGTGGTTGTTATTATTATGTTTATTGATGATAAATGTATTATGTACGAGAATTTTAACTTTATGGGAAAGGAACCGTGCGGAATGTTTGGATTTCCATGAGCGGTTCAGTCGAATGGTATGGGGACTAATCCGATCTTCTAATTGAAAAATCAAAGGCAGTATACAGATTTCAGGTTTTATTTCGGGCTATTATAGGATATAATCTTATCATCAGACGATATAATTATAATCATGGATTACCACTCAAAAAAATTTTTTCTAATTATCAATTTAGAATAGATTCATAAATCAACTATATGAAAGGAGATACAATGCTACAAGAAAACATAAGGCAAGTAAGCCGCCGTAATAATCTATCACAGAATGTTGTTCAACAATTAATAGAGTTAATAATGGATGGAACGATTGAGAATGGTGAAAAATTACCTGCAGAAAAGCAACTAATGGAGATGTTTGGAGTTGGGAGAAGTACTTTAAGAGAAGCTATAAGAGCATTGGAAGTTTTAGGTTTAGTTGAAGTTAAGGTTCCAGGAGGGACATTTGTTGTCGAAGAGTTTGGAGATTTTTTCACAAAAAATTTAGGATTAATTTCAAAAATAAGCTTTAATAATATTATCGAATTAGTGGAGGCTAGAGCGGAACTGGAAGTTATATTAGTTGATATGGCTGCTAGGAAAGCTACTAAAGAAGATATTAAAGAATTAGAAGAAAATATTAATAAAATGAAAAATTGTTCTGGAAATGAGGAGTTCCTTGAAGTTGACTTGGAATTTCATATTTTAGTTTCAAAAATTGCAAAGAATTCATTTATGTCTCAAGTAATGAACATATTACGTGAAGTTACCAGAGAATGGATATCAAAAGTTATAGGAAAATATTCAGTGAAAGAAGAAGTTATAGCACAACATGAAAAAGTATTTTTAGCTATAAAAAATGGAGACCGTAATTTAGCAAAAGTGGCTATGGCAGAGCATTTAAAAAGTGTAGGAGATTTATTATTAGAATATCATGATGAAGTGTAAAAAGAAATATTTTTCTTAATATCTGTTTGGCTGTTGAGGATTCTCGACAGCCTTTTTTTATTAGTGTTTCAGGGTTATGTTTAAGAGTGAAAGGACTCATTCTTTGTACTTAATATTTAACACAAAAAATATTGGTTCCATATAAAAAAAGTATTGACCATAATATTCGGAAAGTTTATAATTCCATTAACAGATGGTCAGACTATCAGATTATATACTTATTGAGTAGTCGGGACTGCGCTTAACCAAATATATAGGAGGGATTTTAGATGAGTACTGTATAGGAAGAAGTAAAGACATTTCAAATGTATATTGACGGAAAATTTGTAAGTAGTTCTACAGGAGAAACGTTTGATGTAATTAATCCATCAACATAAAGTATTATTTCTGTTATACCAAAGGGATCCGTTGAAGACACAAAAAAAGCAATTGATTCTGCTTTAAGAGCACAAAAATCTTGTTCACCGCAGATTATATGGATTATATGGCAGATTGGGCGAGGAAATATGAAGGTGAAATTATACAATTTTTCGGACCGGTACTTCCAATTATGATTGTGAAAGACTATGAAGAAGCAATTCAATATGCGAATGATTGCGAGTATGGACAGACCTCTTCTATTTTCACTAAAAATATTGATACTATGATGCGTGCCATTCGCGAACTGGAATTTGGAGAAACGTATGTAAATCGTGAAAATTTTGAAGCGATCCAAGAGTTTCACGCAGGTTGGAAAAAATCAATTGGTGGAGCTGATGGTAAACATGGTCTAAATGAGTATCTACAGACTCATGCAGTATACCTACAATTCAACCAATAATATATGTGACATTTTGTCACAAAAAGGAGAGATTTTAATGCATATTACAAAATATCAACCTGTTATAAGTAGATATAAGGAAGTTAAACCTTTTGAAATGGATGAAGGCGTTTTATTTCATGACATGATGATTCAAGATATGGGACCTAAAACCATTATCGTTGGTTTAGCGACATTTGAACCTGGAAAATCTTTACCATGTCATATACACAATGTTGAAGAATCCGTTACGATTTTAAAAGGTCATGCTTTTTGTGATGTAGACGGTGTTCGCACATCGTTAGAACCGTATGATACCTCTTTTATTCCAGCAGACATCCCACATCGTTTCGTAAATGCTAGTGATACTGAGGGGCTAATCATCTTGTGGGCTTATTCGCAGGTGGACATAGATTTGAATCATGTAGATGTAGAACGGATTATTGTAGAAACCGACTTATGTATGTTACCAAAATCTCAACGATCCTAATATGAGGAAAGATATAATGACAGATACCCAATTTATAGCATATAAGAACGAATATTCAATTGATTATGAAGTTCTAGAACAATTTAGGGAAATACCGACTTCGTAAATTTCATAAAAGAGTTAAAGGTGGCAAAACATGTCTGTGGATTAAATATAAATTCAGTATAGAAAAAACAAAAAAAGAGGAGATTGTTATGATGAATCAAAGAATTAGAAAAAAGCTTAAAAATGGTGAAACTACCTTTGGACTATGGGTCACGTTGGAGAGTCCATCTATTACAGAAATAGCCGTTGAATTAGATCTTGATTGGATTTGCATTGATTTAGAACATGGATACCTTAGTTATCAGCAAGTTGCTGGACATCTTCAAGCGGCAAATGGATCAAACCTTAGTGTTTTTGTTAGAGTCCCAACCCACGCACTTGAATCTGTTAAACGTGTATTAGACCTAGGAGCTCATGGAATCGTATTACCTTTGGTAAGATCTGCGGAGGATATTACTACGATTCAGCAATACACTTATTATCCACCTAAAGGACAAAGAGGTTTAGGAGGAGAGCGTAATGTTAAATGGGGATTAGGCCTTAGGGAATATACAAGCAACGCAAATGACGACATCATGATCATTCCAGTAATTGAAACAAAGGATGCAGCAGAAGCTATTGATGATATTTTGGCACTAGAGGGTATTGAAACGATCCTTTTTGGACCAGGAGATTTGTCCTCAAGCTACGGATATCTTGGGCAGTGGGAAGGACCAGGAATGGCAGAGTTAATTTTGGAGATGAAAGAAAAGGCTTCAAAACTTGGGATTGGAAGTGCCGTTATGGCGCGTAACACAGAGGATGCTAAATTGCGCAGTGATCAAGGATTTGCCATGGTTGGTCTAGGTTCAGATGCTGGTATGGTAGTTAGACATGTGGGAAAACTGCTTGCTGATCTTGGAGTAAAAGAAATCGATCATCGCTGGTTTTAATACATTCCTTTTTCCACACAAATTGCAGATCGGGACGGCATTTTTGCAATCCTAGCAAAAGTGCATATTCTATTACATTTTTACTAGTTAGATAATCTAATTTAATAATTATCAAAAATATTAAGAGAGTACCATGAAAAGGAAAGGAGTTTTATATATGTTGGAAATTAGCAATAACCAAAGCTTGAAAGGTCGGGTGGCCATCGTTACTGGAGCGACAAGGGGGATTGGTGCTGCCTGTGCCCGTGCTCTGGCTCGAAGCGGATGCCATATTGTCATCATTGATATCTTATCCGGTGAAGAAACTGCAAAGGCCATCGAATCGGAATTTCCTGATATCAGGGCCCTGGCTATGCAGGTGGATATACGTAAGAAAGAGGAGGTGCAAAAAGCGGTTAGCGAAACGGTCCAGCGCCTGGGCAGAGTGGATATCCTCGTCAATAATGCAGGGACCTCTACACGCGTAGGACTGGAGGAAACGACCATGGAGGATTGGCAGCGCGATATTGAAACGAACCTCCTTGGCACCTTCCTATTTACGCAAGCGGTGATTTATCCTCATATGAAGAATCAAGGCTATGGGAAAATCATCAACATCAGTTCGATTTCCGGCATTATTGGAGGGGTTACGTCTGCACTTCCCGGCAGCGATGGGGGAAGATCCGGCCCGGCTTATGCTGCTTCTAAAGGAGGCGTTATTGCCCTGACGAAGTGGGTGGCTAAGGAAGTCGGGGAATTTGGCATCTATTGCAATAGCATCGCCCCGGGAGGAGTCGTAACTGAACTGACCAAAGGGTATGAGTATCCTTTAGACAGACAGCCGATTAAGCGGATGGGCGATCCGGCAGACATTGCCGAGGCCGTCGTCTATTTGGCTTCTCCGGCATCCAATTATGTGACCGGCCAAGTCCTGAAAGTTTGTGGCGGGCTCGCGATTGGATAATCCAGAAGGTAAATCCATCATGATTATCGGTGCCGTCAGACCATTCCGTTTTTGACCAAACGACTGGTACAATTTTCGGTTCATTAGTTAAAGGTACAGACCTCATGCAAGTATACTATCTGAAGAATTTATTTTAAAACCAAGCTCGTAAAAAACCAAATTAGAAAAGAGGTAAAATACAATGAATGAAAAGATGAACACTGGTGTCCCTTGCACACGTAATCCTCTGATGGAAGGATTCACTGAAAATTACTTTGAGACAAAGGACCATGTGAAGCTGCGTTACCTACATAAGGGCAGTGGAATGCCTCTCATCCTGCTTCACGGTTTTAGCGATGATGCTGACTTGTGGTCTCTGAACGCCCCTGTCTTTGCTGAAAAATACTCTGTCTATGCTTTTGACCTGCGAGGACACGGATTTTCTGTGGCAGACCACGGAAATCGTATTTCCCGACTGGCAACCGACCTTCATGAGTTTATTGAGGCACTGGATGTTCCCAAGGTGAACCTGCTGGGCTATTCTATGGGCTGCAGCGTAATCTGGAGCTATATCGACCTGTTTGGTCAGGACAAGATCCATAAGGTTATTTTTGATGATGAGCCCCCTATGCTCGTGGCAAACCCCAGATTTACCCGTGAAGAAGTTATGCTCACCGCAAGCAACCGCATGGACTTCTGGCATCTGTGCAATGCCGTATATGACCATGGCTGTGCATGGAACTCGGAAAGCCCTTTCTTCGAAGCATTCCCGGCTTGTTTCGATCGCGGCATCCTGACATACACGGATGAAGAAGTCGCCGCTATGCCAGATAACGTCCATGCTAAGATTGCACAGCGTCCGCAGACCCCAGTAACCGATGGCAAATTCCTGGCCAGTCTGCTGAAGGATCACCTTCTGCTTGACTGGAGAGACCTGATACCTACCATCAGCGTGCCCGCCATGTATCTGACCGGTGATGTGAGCCACGCCGTGACTCTTGAGTGTGGCAAATGGATGAGCGAAACTATGCAGAATTGCAAATGGGTCCGTTTCTCTGCAGAAGAGTTCGGTAACCACGATTTCCTTTGGACTGCCTATATGAAATTTAATCGCGTTGTAATGGAATTCCTGGAGGAGTAATCCTGGAGAAGTATAGGATTCTGAAAATAATTGTATCAGCTTGAGAGATAGGATAGATATAAGGCCTGTAGTTATGTTCCTGATACAGAGCTATTGTATATCCAAAAATTTCATCCGCCATCATTACCTTGAGAATAGTTCAACCTTTTAATTTATTAACAAGCCACATAAATGGAGCCAGGCATGGAATTAAAAAATGTATCATTCGTTGGAAAGACCAGTATTGTCACTGGTGCGTCCCAAGGGTTTAGACCGGCTTGAGTCAGTTATTTCGTTGAAGAACTGAAGAGGAGCCATTCCTGTAATGAATTAATTTGGATTTTGAACAAAAAAAGAGCCTCTAGTATACTGGGGAACGTTCCGACCAAAGAACAAATCCCAATTTACTAGGAGGCACTACCACGAAGTATAAGCATAGCCAGAAGCAAAATCAACGACTTGAACAAATTACCGATTCGACTCTCGTTGTCGGAACTGACTTTGCAAAAAAAGACGCATGTTGCACGCGCTGTGGATTTCCGAGGTATAGAGTTAGGGAAAGAATGTGTCTTCTAATGAACGTGAAGGATTCACCAAATTGGTTCAGTGGATGAAGGGATTACAGAGGGTTCATAACAAGACTCAGATCGTTTTGGGGCAAACTTTCTTAAGCAAGAGTATACCGATCTTCGTATTTTGATGAACCTTCGTGAAAAGGTGATGGTGAATTCTAATCAGGTAAAGCTACGGGTTCAGAACTGGTTAGATCGTTATTTTCCGGAATACCAAAAATGGGAAGGTAAAGCTTCCTTGATGACCCTTCATGAGTTCCCCATCCCACAAGAGATCGTCTCTTTAGGCGCCTGGACGATTCTCGGGCGTTGGAAACATGAAGTGAAACGAGCAGTAGGTTTGAAGTGAGCTGAGAAACTCGTGGCTGTTGCCTATGTCTCCATCGGATGAACACAAGGACTTGCCTCTGCCAAGCTGGAACTCAAAGCGTTATTGGAGCAGTATGAACTCTATGCTCGACAACTTGAAGAGATTATGAAGCAAGTGGAGCAACTATTGGAACTATACTAACCTTAGAGGAGAGTAAATATGGCTTGGTTATTTCTTATTGTTGGAGGTGTTTTAGAGGTAGGTTGGGCTTTAGGTTTGGCATATTCTAATGGGTTTACAAAATTAGGAGTAGTTGTACCTACGTTAATCTCAGCAGTGTTCAGTTTTTACTTTTTTTCGAAATCTTTGAAACTGTTACCTGTATCTACCGCGTATGCCGTTTTTACAGGTCTTGGATCTTTCGGAACTGCAATTATAGGAATCGTATTCCTGGGTGATTCTGTGAGTGTGTTAAAAATCTTATTTATCATAACCTTAATAAGCTGCATTATCGGATTGAAATTTGTATCTAAAGAGACTGAAACTGAGGGAAGTAAATAATATGAGTTGGATTTTTATCGTTATCGCAGGATTACTGGAAGTTGGAGTAGTTATATCCTTGAAGTTCTCTGAAGGATTTTCAAGATTAAAACCTACATTAGCTTTTATAAGCTTTGTGTTACTAAGTTTATTCTTCCTTTCCTTGGCCCTGAAAGAAATTCCAATTAGTATTGGTTATGGTATATGGACAGGTATTGGAGCAGCTGGAAGTGTCTTAACAGGGATGTTTTTATTCAAAGAAACTAAAGACATGAAGAGACTATTTTTAGTTGCTGGTATTATTATAAGTATAGTTGGACTAAGATTAGTATCTTAAAAATCCCGGGTATGGGTGTTGTCACCCTTGCGGGATTCCTCGCAGAGGTAGGCGAAGAAGCAATCCATCATTGCTTTATGTGGAAAGTTGATTCGTGTCCTTCACACGGATCTTTAACAAGATACTGCGGTATTTCTTATGGAATCACTTTATGGAATCGGTTTCGTGTGAGGAATTGCATTCAGTTTTCTAAATTAGAAGGAGAAGGATAATGAAAAATTATTTACAATTAGCTGTGATCTATTTAAGTTCATTTACTTCATGGTTTTTTGTTGTTCCAATGATTGTCTATGGGTATATCACTAACAGCTTCCCCGGGCAGAGCTCACTCACTGTTCTCATGATGACACTGCCATCGTTATTCGCTATGATCGGTGGATTTGCCGCGATACCATTGACGCGCATTATGAGTAAGAAATCTATTGTGATTGTTGCACTGTGCCTGAATCTAATCGGCGGTCTGATTATCCTTTTCATGGGAACAAGCAGTTTGACAATTGCATTGATTGGGGCTGCAATCACCGGAATTCCTGCAGGATTGCTACCCTCGGTGAATAATGTAGTTCTGCCAATCATCGCACCTAAGAAACTTCGCGAGAAAGTAATCGGATTTGATTACGCCATGCTTACATTGGGGATGGTTATTGTTACTGCCTTATCAGGCTTTCTTGCATCTGATGGAGACTGGGTGAAGGCGTACAATGTATTTTATATAATTATTCCAATTATTATTATTACAATATTTTTCTATCCAAAGATAGATGAAAATTCAACCCAGGAAATTGCATTGACTACAAATAAGGAACGAACCAATCCATCCCTAATATCCGTTTTATCTAAAATTCCCAAATTTGTTTTTTCCCTTTTGATTGTACGGTTTATCGCAGGATTTTTCATTATGGGACTTCCCTTAAATATCTCTGATTATTTCATTAATGAACGGCATATTAGCTCCAGTATGGTTGGACTGGGCGCTTCCGCGGCAAATCTCGTTGCCATGTTTGGAACAGCGTTTTTATTTATATGGATGAAGAAATTTAGAGGATTCAGTCTTATGATGGCGTTAGCATTCAGCGCAATTGCCGGTTTAGCCTGCTTAATTCTACCCGATGTGTACGCTAATTTTGCTGGATTTATTTTTGCGGGGGTGGGGGCTATGATTTTCGCCTCGGCTGTTAATACGCTTTTAGTTTTAGGATTCAAGGGTAAAATGGCTGAAACTATTAGCTCTTTATGCATTGTAGCCATGTTCGCCGGGGAATTCCTTGCAGGATATGTTCCTCCTCTGCTATCCGAGCTGATATTTGGTGGCGTTACTGCTTCGGCAAATATACAGGTTGCCAGTGTTGGGTGTATCATTATCGGTATTGCCTCTGTACCGTTTTGTAAAATTGCATATAAGCACCTATTTGCTTCGGAAAAGAAAGAGGAGAGTTACGCGGATGAAAAACTCTCTATGTAAATAAATAACTTTGTGACTGCAAGATTGATGTAAGAGTTTCTATTTGTCGAAATGCGATGGTTGTTGAAGTGTTTTTGAGCTTAATTAGATCTATCGTAAACTAATTTGAGGGCGGTGATGTCTTGACTTAACGTTTAGTAGAAAATTTTGCAAGTGAAGGATCTTAAGATAGGTTTGGTGCATGGTCCTAACATTTAAAATGTCATTAACCAGGAAATTTTAAACTCTGAGTGATATCTATAAACTGTTTATAATGCGGTATAAGTAAAGTGAATAACAGTTTGCTTATAACAAGAATTTCAAAATTTAAATCAAAATCTAAATGATGAAGAGAGTGATATAAATGAATAACAGAATCGATCCTGAATTAAGAAAGTTTCTTGAAGAGTACCCACCTCTTGATTTAGACAATGTAGAAACAACAAGACAGGGATTGGCTTCAATATCCCAATCTATTGAATTACCAGTTGATAAGTCTATTACTATTTTTAATAGGATGGTACCTGGTTCAAAAGACAACCCTTTAGTAAGGATACGAATTTATCAACCAAAGAATAAAAGTGAAACATTGCCGGGCCTTTTATGGATTCATGGTGGTGGTTATGTATTAGGTAGTCCAGAAGATGATGATATTATATGTCAACGTTTTGTAACAGAAGCTAATTGCGTAGTAGTTTCTGTCGATTATCGCCTTGCTCCGGAAAATCCGTATCCAGCAGGATTAGAGGATTGCTATTCGGTACTTAAATGGTTTTTTGACCAGGCAGATGAATTAGGAGTAGACCCAACTCGAATTGGAGCAGCAGGAATTAGTGCAGGAGGAGGTTTAACAGCAGCTCTTTCTTTATTGGCAAGAGATAGAAAAGGACCGGAGTTATGTTTCCAGATGCCGTTGTACCCAATGATTGACGATCGTAATAATACACCATCAAGTTTAGAAATAACAGGAAATATGGTTTGGAATCATGAGTTAAATCAAAAAGGATGGACGATGTACCTAAATGGTGCGAATGGAACAGAAGATGTATCTAAGTATGCGGCTCCATCTCGTGAAACCAATTTTGCAGGACTTCCTTACACCTATACATGCGTAGGACAATTAGATCCTTTTCGTGATGAAACACTCGATTATGTAACTCGGCTTAGTCGTTCTGGCGTTGATGTTGAATTCCATCTATATCCGGGATGTTTTCACGGATTTGAATGGTTTGTACCAACGGCATCCATTAGTCAGCGTGCGGTTGCCGAATATATAGGTGCTGTTAAACATGTTTTACATCGTCATTCAGTAATTAAAAATAAGTAGATTTTTTAATAAAGGAGTAGAACCACATGCCCATCAAGCTAAGGGATAATTTGGATAAGGGGATCAGGAAATTATACTTCTATTAATTCATCCCTACGTGGATGTAGTAAAAATAAGCATGACAAATAAACCTCTCAAGAGACCATTTTTTAAAGGGCTATGCCACTTTCTTTTCTGACGTGTTATACTCATAGACGACACCCAAAATATCAAAGACTGTTTTTTCTCATAGTGATGAGATTTTCGTCCGTTCCTTTCTAGAAACAGACGAAGCAGGATCTTCGATATTTCTTGGGTGTTTTCTTGTACGGCTCGGTGTGGAGAGGCATAAGGCTTGTATTCACTTAGCTTTCTTTTCTTCCTCCCTAAGAGCTGGCGCATTTGAAACATCGTAGATAAACATAGGGGTATTCCGATCAACTGACCATAAAGATGACATTCCAATCGTTCGAGCTTTATTTCTTTACAGCGATGAATCTGAAAGAAGGACTTCCATGTTTTAAAGAGAATTTTAATCTGCCAGCGTAAGTAATACAGGTCGAAATAGTTCGCATACTCACTTGAGATAGTTCCAGATCCATGGAATTTTTGCTGGAGTAAAAGCGAAACTAATTGCTGCAGATAACGCACAGCAGCCTGGTTAAAGCGTTGATTCAAACCTTCCGGACTTATGAGAAGACCGGTCGTTGACTCTAAAATACTGCAAAGCTGGTTGAGAGAGGTCGTTGCGACTTGCTGACTCAACCAAACACATAGAGCTACTAAATCTTGAGTCCGGTATTTACTCGTTCGTTGAACAAAATGAAAGGAGATACAATGGCAAGTAAGCCGCCGTAATAATCTATCACAGAATGTTGTTCAAGAATTAATAGAGTTAATAATGGATGGAATGATTAAGAATGGTGAAAAATTACCTGCAGAAAAGCAACTAATGGAGATGTTTGGAGTTGGGAGAAGTACTTTAAGAGAAGCTATAAGAGCATTGGAAGTTTTAGGTTTAGTTGAAGTTAAGGTTCCAGGAGGGACATTTGTTGTCGAAGAGTTTGGAGATTTTTTCACAAAAAATTTAGGATTAATTTCAAAAATAAGCTTTAATAATATTATCGAATTAGTGGAGGCTAGAGCGGAACTGGAAGTTATATTAGTTGATATGGCTGCTAGTGGTAAAGCCAAGTTAATTTTTTAGAAAATCGCCGAATACACGCTACTGACGACACAAATGTTCCTTAACAATTTTTTAATAATTCAAGGGAAAAATTCCAAGTTGCCCTCAATTTAAATTCTGCATAGAACATGCATAAAAAATGGTTGCAAAACAAACCGCAACCATTTTCTTTATTAAACTATAGAATCCCGTCCCTCGGTATTAAGGGTGTTTCTCACGTATGCTCGCTCCCTCGGTATTAAGGGTGTTTCTCACGTATGCTCGCTCATTCGCAGGATTTCATCACCTCAAAATCAGATGAGTGATGGAAAGTAAGTCGGATTAAACCGTTGGTGGTGAATTTGGGCATAGTTAAATAGAAGAAACGATGTCGATTCTCCTTGGAAATATTTTACTGCACGCATCCTCCACAATATAACCTTGGAGGTTCACCCTCCCACGGCTCAACGGGTCATTGCCCTTACATTCCTTCGTTACACCTGTCCAAGGTGTGGAGACCGATTACGGTTTAGCGAACGGGTCTGTGCCCTTCTGAGGATCGAACTCGGTCCTCCGTGCTTTCTTTGTAAAATCCTGCGAACGAGCCAATTTACGTTAGGTAAAATATCGTGAAATTAGAGGATGTAGCTCCGTAGCGAACCTGACCGAAGGGAAGGTGAGCTAGGAGAACATCTTTTTCTAAGCCGCCTGATCGTAGACAGGAGCAGCTTTATCTGGACAAAAGGATTCTCCATGATGAACGATTCCGATTAAGATTCGGGCTAACTTTCCTAGCAATTTAAATATGGAGCGTTGTTTCTTCATGTGCTTGTTTTGTACGTTATGCTCATGCCACTGTTTAAAGGCTGGATTATTCGCTACCAGTTGAGTCGTAGCCAAATACATATACTTTCGAAGGGTAGCATCTCCACGTTTGGAGAGAATGATCTGCCCTTTTCGCTTTCCCGACGTACTTTCAGCCAAGTTTAATCCTGCTCTTCGGAGTAATTGGCGACCATGAGCATATTGTTTGAGATCACCTGCACCAGCTAGAATGGCTGCCGTGAAGATAGGTCCAAGACCCTTAACGGATCGTATTTGCTCGGCCATAGGAATCTCACCAAGTAGAGCCAAGATCTCTTTTTCTATCTTGTTTAGGATTTCAACGATACGTTCATATTGCTCAAGTAACCGTTGTAAATCTTGTTTGGCTTCATCGAGAGCCACCGTGTCTCCGATGCTATGTTTCGCTTCATGAAGGAGGTAAGAAGCTCGTTGAATACCCGTCGCACCACCGGGTCGCTTCATATGTTTTTTCCAACGTTGAATCACTTCTTCTACAGTTAAGGACTGAAGGTCGGTTGGAGTAGGAAACTCCTTTAGCGTGGCCATCGACCGTGGGCACGTCCAGTCTTTAAACACGGAAGGATACTCAGGGAACCGAATATCTAACCATCTAATGATTCGATTCTGCAAACGGACACTGTTCGTGATCCAAAATTCTCGATCATTCATGATGGTTTTCAACCTCTGAAAGGACTGTTCTTGACGTTTGTAATCCGAGTAATAGCCTCGACTGACCACATCGGCGATGACCAGTGCATCTTTTGGGTCACTCTTAGAAGGGGTATTGTCACGGTTCTCTTTGTTTCGTTTGGTAGTTGCCGGATTCACTAAGACGACATTGACTCCCTTGTCTAGCAGCCAGTTTGCTAGATTAAACCAGTAATGTCCAGTTGGCTCCATACCAATAATGAGGTGATTCAGGCGATGTTTTTGTTGAAGTCCCTTCATCCAACGTTCCAGTTTGGTGAATCCCTCTTGGTCATTCATGAAGGTAAGATGCCGATTGGAGAGGACGATCCCACGAAAGTTCGTCGCTTGGGCCACATGTTTTTCCTTCGCCATGTCGATTCCAACCACAAGATGAGAAGGGGTAATTCTTTCTATCCGTTGATTTTGACCATGAGATTGTTTAAACTTCATAGTAAGAGCGCCTCCTTGATGGGTTTTTAGGGCTTTGACCCTGTGCACACCCCCATCATACCGAGGTACTCCTTTTTTGGCAAAGACCATTTCTTAGCCTCTACAGGAATGTTTAGCGGAACAACAAATCGATAAACGCAAGTATTAAAATTAAAACAATTAGAATATAATACCAAATTGGCGGTTTCCAAGTGTATTTTCGATTTAACGCTACTCCAATAACTACAAAAATGGGGGTTATAGCTTGAAAAATATAGCTTCCTCTAAGGGTTATATATGAAATGACCGCAATTAGCAGGAGAACTAGATTAAGAAACAGCATCTTATTTATGACAATCAACCCCAATAATCAGATTAAATCGTTTGATGAAATTCTACTTTGGTAAAAGTATAACATAAAGTAAAAAAGCCGATTTTTCCTACGCTAAGGAACCATCGGCTTTAATTCATTGATTAAGTGGTCTTAGTGAATTTAAGCTTGCTACTTTCTTCATATCAAAGGTGTATTCGCCAAGAAAATTAATATGTTCCCATCCCAAAGGGGAAATATGTTTTAGTAAGTCTTCTCGTAAAATTCCTTTTTCTTTAAGCAATTTTGTGGCTTCAGTAAGATATACGGTGTTCCATATGCTAATAGCGTTAATTATAATGTTTAAAGCACTGGCTCGTTGAAGCTGATCTTGCAATCCTCTTTCTCGTAATTCGCCTCGTTTTCCAAAAAACAAGGCTCTCGCAAGGCCATTCATTGCCTCGCCTTTATTTAATCCTCGCTGAATACGTCGACGTAAGGCTTCATTAGATATGTAATCTAAAATAAAATTGGTCTTTTCGATTCTTCCCATTTCACGTAAAGCAGTAGATAGTTTATTTTGCCTTGCATAGGAACCTAATTTCCCCATTATGAGCGACCCGGACACCTTTCCTTCTCGAATAGAATGAGCTAAACGGAGTACGTCATCAAAATTTTCTTGAATAATCTTTGTATTGATTCTTCCACGGAGTAAATTTTCTAGACTGGGGAATTCACTAGGCTTTTGAATCGTGTATAATTTGGCATCCGCTAAATCACGAAGCCGGGGTGCAAAACGAAATCCTAGTAAATGGCTTAATCCAAAGACCAAGTCAGTATAGCCAGCTGTATCTGTGTAATGCTCCTCAATATTTAATTCTGTTTCGTGATGAAGCAACCCATCGATGACATGTACAACATCTCTTGCATTGGTATTAATGACTTTCGTATAAAAAGAGGAGAATTGATCGCTAGTAAAACGATAAATCGTTGCTCCTTTCCCTGTGCCGTAATGCGGATTGGATTCGGCATGCAGCGATGAGACACCCACTTGCACACGCATTCCGTCTGATGATGAGGTACTGCCATCCCCCCAATAAGAGGAAAGCGCAAGCTTATGTTGAAAATTTACTAAAGTTGCCTGTGCTCGATTTATAGCGTCATCATACAAGCGCCATTGTGCAGCATTTGCCATCTGGTGGTAAGCCATCGATAGTAACCGCCTCTGGAAACACCTAATACTTTGCACATCTTTTCGACTCGGAACTTGAAGCGGTGGTCGTAGATGAAGGAGTATTTTACTTCCGGTCTTTTGCAAAGATGTGCATCGCCTTTTTTAAGATGGCGTTCTCCTCTTCTAAATCGCGAATTCGTTTTTGTAAATCCCTAAGATCCCTTTCATCAAGAGGAGGTTGGAAACGTCTAAGCTCTTTGTGGAATCTTGTCCTGTCATTTGCTTATATTGCTTGACCCAACCATGAAGAGTATGGACGGAAATGTCTAGCTCCCGGGCCACTTGAGATACGGTTTTCTTTGATTCAAAGATATGTTCTACCGTTTCACGTTTAAAATCTTCATCATATTTTCTTATCTTTCTCATGTAGACACCTCGTTTGTAAGATCAACATTATTATAGCTGGATAGAAAGACAGTCACAAAGGCAAAAAAGGGTTCTCCTAGTTCGCCTTCCCTTCGGTCAGGCTCACTACGGAGCTACGTCCTCTACCTAAAAGAACTTAACCTATCCATCATCGATTTCTACTTTTGTGTCTACTATTTAGACTACCATCAGAAAAAGCATAAATACCCCTAAATCACAAAAGATTTAGGGGATATTTTTATGCTAAGCGAAATTCTTCTCTTAGTAGATTTTTGACTTCATTATTTCCAGTAGGAAAAATCGGCTTTTTTTATGTCAAAATTTGCTTAGCGTATGTTTTGCGCTTTTTGTTGGTGAGACCCCTAGAAAGCTAATTTAACAATAATTGTAGTTTTCTGAATTTTTTTTGTTAATAGATTGAACTGACTTTCACGGACAAGAATAAGATAGGCAGGTTCACTTATTATCTATCCTAAATTAACAGATCCCAAATCTTCACTTTCACTGACCTTTGGAACGGGAAGCTTATAGACATTCTTAAAAAATATGAAAGATCAACATTTATTACGAAAATGTTTTATCTCAGGAATTCCATAACAGAATCATTAAACTTCTTATAAGCAGTCTGGTTGAGGTC
>NZ_JBEGDL010000061.1:0-18496 GCF_040813775.1 Ammoniphilus soli | reverse complement strand
ATTTCATGCAGCCCGTAGCCATGATAGCAAACAGCAGGACGAAGGCCATAATAGATATTTTTCTCAAGTTAGTCACTCCTTTTTCATATTAGCAAACTCCAAACTAAACTCTAGGAATCTATCAAGCTCGAACTTTCTGCAATCGCTTTCAGTGATGTGATAGCCTGATTATACTCAATTTGAAGCTCTTTAACCGCATCAGCAACAAATTGAATCTGCTGGATAGATCCCACACCTTGTCCTGCGGACCAGACATCTCTCCATGCTTTGATTTCATTTTGGTTCGATGCTGAGAAATCTAGAGATCCTTTTTTTTCGAGCCGGTTGGGATCTAGTCCCGCTTTCCGAATACTAGGGATAAGATAATTGCCATTTACACCGCTAAAAGCATCCGTATAGATTAGATCTTCTAGGTTAGATTCAATCAGCATATCTTGATAATCCTCACTTGCAAAACTTTCGAAGGTGGCGATAAAGCGAGTGCCCATATACACGAGATCAGCACCAAGAGCCTTTGCAGCGACAATATCTTGGCCATCGGATATACAACCCGCGAGAATGGTTATTCCGTCCCAGAATTCCCTTACCTCCTTAATAAAGGCAAAGGGATTAATCGTTCCGGCATGGCCGCCAGCTCCATTGCAAACGAGAATCAGCCCATCTACACCTGTCTGAGCAGCCTTTCTGGCATGAACAAGGTTGCTGACATCCGAGAACACCAAGCCGCCATATTCATGCACAATATCGACAACCGGACCAGGGTGACCGAGTGATGTTATGACAATGGGCGCTTGGTACTTTTGGATTAGCTCCAAATCCTCTTCATATCGTTTATTCGATCGGTGGACGATGAAATTGACTGCCCATGGGGCCACGCGACGCTTAGGCTCGTTCGACCGCACGGCTGCAAGTTCTTTTGTGATTTGTTCCAACCATTCAGTCAAAATATCCGACGTGCGGGCATTCAAGAGCGGAAATGAACCAATAATCCCGGCTTTGCAAGATTCGATCACCATCTCCGGACTAGACACCAGAAACATAGGAGCAGCAATAATCGGTAAGGTTAGTTGATCGGCTATTTGTGAAGGCAATACTTTCATCATTGAATTCCCCCTCCACCCATTTACGTTGTTTTCACTTCCGATTTCCGGTTAATCACAAGCTTCATTTCGGCTACTGCCACCGTCTCACCGGTTTGCTTTCTAATCTCTAGGATCGCGGTTACGACTCCGTTAGAGAGATTCCGTTCTTCAAGATCGACAATCTTTAATTCTACATGAATGGTGTCCCCAATAAAGGTAGGGTTTGTAAAGCGAACTTTCTCCATCCCGTAAAAGGCGACAATGATTCCCGGTTCAAATTGGCATAAGCCGGTTGCCACCGATAAGACAAGCATCCCGTGGGCTATGCGCTGCTTAAAACGCGTGTTTGCCGCATACTCTTGATTCGTGTGCAGAGGGTACCAGTCCCCGCTGAAGGCAGAAAACAGGACTAAGTCCGTCTCTGTTATCGTACGCCCTTTAGATACCCATGTTTCACCAGACTTATATTCTTCAAAATATCGATTAAACACGATTCATCCCTCCCTGACCTTGTATTACCCCCAACCACCCGCAAACTTAATCACTTCGCCGCAAAGGAAATCTGAATCATCCGAAGCGAGAAATACAGCCAGTTTTGCCGACTCTTCTCCTTTGGCTAATCGACCGATCGGAATATTTTTTACAATCTTCTTATATACATCCTCATTACGAATTAATGAGGCAGGAAAATAAGTCTCATTCTCCACAAAATTTTGGGCAATGGCATTAACCTGTATGTTATAGGGGGCTACTTCCTTTCCCAGAGCTTTTGTCAATCCGTTAGCCCCTGCTCTAGCTGCCGAATAAATCGAATACTTGGGTAATCCCGCAACACCAGCTGCCGATGTAACGTTTACAATTTTTCCTCTGTTCTCAGGAATCATGTGCTTTAAAGCGGCCTTACAAGTAAAAAATAATTCGGTCATAAGCGAATGAATGATGGTTTCCCAACTTTCATCCTCTTCTTCGTGGAGCATTTTTCCTTTTCCGGGTTGATTCACATTCACATTGACCAAGACATCAAGTCCGCCCATTTGAGCTGCTAGGCTAGTAATCTGTACTTCAGCAATGCCTTTTTTGGAGAAATCCGCTTCTATGAATCGGATGGGTGGCAAGTTGACCCCTTGTCTTGCCAACTCATCTTTTGCCCGATTTAGATCGTTTGTCTGTAAAACTAGGATAGCCCCTTCTTGTTGAAACTGTTTAGCGATAGCAGGGCCCATATATTCCCCGCAGTTCGTGATTAAACACACTTTCCCTTCTAATTTCATCCGGTTCCTCCAATCCCGCTCAAAAACTTATATTCCTCCTATTGCTAAGAGAGCTTTCCGGTTAGCGGGAGGGTGCATTCCTTTTTAAGCTTAGATTCCCCGTGCTTGTTCACATGCTCCATGATCACAATCACTCGTTTGCCGCCATAGAAAAGATCGATGGTTCCACCCATCCCTTAGATCATCTTCCCAGGAATCATCCCATTCGCTAAATCACCGTTTTCAGAGACTTCCATTCCCCCGGGAATCGCCAGATCAATTTCCCTCATCCCTCTCCATCCTTATGGATTAAACAGGATATACCGGGTGCTTTCGCTGCGAAAATGCAACATACTTCGAAGAATACGCTTCAAAACGATGGATCAATTCTTCCCTCAAAGAATTAGGCTGAATAATGCCATCAATGATCATTTCCGAGGCCAAACGGTAGATATCTATATCTCTTCGATATTCCTCTCTTTTTTGTTCAATAAAAGAGGCCCGTTCATCTTCAGGTAATTGAGAGATTTTATTCGCGTACACGGCATTCACCGCAGCCTCCGGTCCCATTACCGCAATTTGTGCTGTAGGCAAGGCCAGGCAGCAATCAGGTTCAAACGCAGGGCCAGCCATGGCATAGAGGCCTGCACCGTAGGCTTTACGGACGATAATGGAGATTTTCGGCACAGTCGCTTCGGACATGGCAGAGATCATTTTTGCCCCATGGCGAATGATTCCCGCTCGTTCCACTTTCGTTCCGATCATAAATCCTGGTACATCCACTAAAAACAGGATAGGAATATTAAAGGCATCGCAGAGCGTAATGAACTTGGCTGCCTTATCAGCCGTATCATGGAACAATACCCCACCCTTCACGCGCGGCTGGTTGGCAATGAGCCCCATGGTCTTTCCATTCATGCGGGCTAAGCCGGTAATCAATTCGCTTGCAAACAGCTTCTTGATTTCAAAAAAGGAGCCCTCGTCTATTATTCTTTCAATTAGGTCATACATATTGAAAGGAGCATTCTGATTAGATGGAAGAATCTCTTCTAATGTTTTATCAAACCCTTTAGGTTCAATGGCATCCTGAATGGGAGGTTTTTCAGAAAAGTTAGCAGGAAAATAAGAAAGATAGTTTCGCGCCAAGGAAATCGCTTCTTCCTCATTTTTCGCCAATACATCGCCGCAACCTGAAACGGAGCAATGCATCCGTGCCCCACCCATCTCCTCCAACGTGACTTTTTCGCCAATGACCATTTCCGCCATCCGCGGGGAACCAAGATACATGGAGGCATTGCCCTCGACCATAATCACAATGTCGCAAAACGCAGGAATGTAAGCTCCTCCTGCCGCGGATGGACCAAACAAAAGGCAAATCTGCGGGATTTTACCCGAAAGCTTAACCTGATTGTAGAAAATGCGCCCCGCCCCCCGGCGACCAGGGAACATTTCGATTTGATCCGTAATGCGGGCCCCTGCAGAATCTACAAGGTAGATTAACGGTACGCTCATTTTCTCAGCTGTTTCTTGAATTCGGATAATTTTTTCTACGGTTCGCGATCCCCAGGACCCCGCTTTCACCGTGGAATCATTAGCCATCACGCATACGACTTGGCCATTCACTTTACCTATCGCCGTTACAACACCATCGGCCGGAAGATCTCCAGCCATGGAATTGGCAAATAACGCATCTTCTAGCTCGAATCCGGGATCAAATAATAATTTTAAACGGTCACGAACAAACAATTTCCCTTGCTTTGCATTACTTTCGTGGTACTTCTGAGCTCCGCCCTGCTTAATTTGTTCCATCCGATCCTGCAACGTTAATTCTAGGGATTTCAATTCAACGGACACTGCGTTCTCCTCCTCTATTAGATCTCTCTATTCACCTTTGTATATAGGCTTGCGCTTTTCTTTAAAGGCTTGCAGCCCCTCAAGTCGGTCTTTTGTGGGAATGGTGACTTCATAGGCATTTTGCTCGATCGAAAGCCCTGTATTCAAATCGACGTCGTATCCCTTGTCAATGGCGAACTTCGCCTGAGCTATTGCGATGGGGGCATTGCAAACGATCTGCCCAGCCAGTTCCATGGCTTTTTCCATCAATACATCCGTTGATGTCACATACTCAACCAAGCCAATTTCCAAGGCTTCCTTCGCATCGATCCGTTTTGCTGTAAAGATAAGCTCTTTTGCCCGCCCTTTACCCACCAATCTGGATAAGCGCTGCGTACCGCCAGCCCCTGGGATAATCCCGAGGGAAGTTTCCGTAAGCCCTAGCTTGGCTGTCTCGGCGGCAATGCGGATATCGCATGCCAAGGCCAATTCCGTTCCTCCCCCAAAAGCTACACCATTGACAGCCGCGATCACCGGTTGGGGCAATTCCTCCAGCGCATTAATGTTGCTGCGAATTAGGGAAACGGTTTTACGTACCTGTGCCATGTCCATCCCTGAGCGTTCTTTCAAATCCGCTCCGGCACAAAACGCCTTTTCCCCTCCCCCCGTGATAATCAAGCAGCGGACGCTGCGATTGAATCGGATTTCGTCCAAGGCTTCACGGAGCTGATACAGCATTTGCAAGGATAGGGCATTGGCTGCCTCCGGTCGGTTTAAGGTGATAACGACGATTCCTTCCTTATGGTTTGTAACCGAAATTGAGTTTTCCATATTTCCCCCTGTTAACATACCGTTTTTTCAGCGCCGTCATCGGTGCTGCACATTTGCAGATGATGACTCGGCAGCTTTCGTCCCAATTTGCTCTGAATAAAAAAGGCTGAAGAAAGCAGCTTATCCTGGTCAACTCCAGTCTCAATCCCCATGCCGTGAAGCATATAGAGCAAATCATCGGTTGCCAGATTGCCGGACGCACCCGGTGCGTAAGGACAGCCTCCTAAGCCGCCAAGGGCTCCATCAAATTTCGAGATTCCCATATCCAGGGACGCCAGGATATTAGCCATCGCCGTACCGCGGGTATCATGGAAATGCATGGCCAGCTTTTCAGCAGGAACACGCTTCAAAAGTGTCTCCAGTACCTCCTGCACTTGCCTTGGATTAGCCACGCCAATGGTATCGCCGAGTGACAGCTCTCCGATTCCCATTTCCAATAGGGACTCCGATACCCGAATAACGTCTTCCATTTTAACGGCCCCTTCGTAGGGACAACCAAAAACAGTGGAAACATAACCGCGCACGGACTTCCCCGCAGCCTTTGCCTCCTTCACCACCTCTCCCAATACAGGGAACGTATCGGTAATTGACTTATTGATGTTTTTCATATTATGGGTTTCGCTGGCTGACATAAAGATCGATACTTCATCAATCCTCGCCTCCAGGGCTGCTTCCAGCCCCTTTTGATTGGGGACGAGTGCTGCATAGGTAACCCCTGGAACGCGCTCAATCCTCCTAGCGACCTCTGCCGCATCAGAAAGCGCCGGAATCCATTTCGGATTCACAAACGAAGTGATTTCGATATACCCCAGGCCGCTCAATGAAAGCTGGTTGATCCAAGAAATTTTATCTTCAGTAGCAATAAACCCTTTTTCATTTTGCAATCCGTCTCTTGGACCAACTTCCTTTATCGTTGCAGTCTTTGGCCATTTCATCGCCTAGCCTCCTTCATCTATGTGCCGTGACGGGGCCCCTTGGGGGCTTTCCCGTTAGATTTACCGCAGTTCTACAAGGACATCTCCTTCATTGACAAAATCTCCTTCATTCACTTTGAGTTCCTTTACCGTACCGCTGGACTCTGAAGCAATCGGAATCTCCATTTTCATGGATTCCAAAATGACAACATCCTGACCGATCTCTATTTGGTCTCCCGGTTTAACCAAAACCTTCCATACATTTCCTGTCATATTCGATAATATTTGGCTCATTTCTCTGTCCTCCCAGTTCTTCACTCTCTTTCAAAGTGCTCTGTGCAGTTTCTTTATCTTACTTCGCCTTAGTTACAGCTGCTCCTTGCAAATATTTCGCCACAAAACTTGTGGTCGTATCTCCAGTGAGGAAGGCTTCATGGGCCGCAACTTCTTGCAGCATGGGAATATTCGTTTTAATCCCCTCTACAAGGTAGTCTTGGAGGGCATTCCTTAATCGTCCGATGGCTTCTTCCCTGTTTTTCCCTTTAACGACAAGCTTAGCAATCATAGGATCATAAAAAGGGGTAACGGTCGATTGCTCGCGTACCGCCAATTCGTGTCGTATTCCCGGGCCTTCGGGGATCACCAATTTGGTAATCTTGCCGGGTGACGGGAAAAACGTCTTCGGATCTTCCGCATAGACCCGGACTTCAATCGCATGACCTTCGAGCTTTACCTCATCCTGGCCAAACGCTAAAGGTTCACCTGATGCAATTCGCAGCTGCTGCTCAACCAAATCCAGCCCCGTAATCTCCTCCGTTACCGGATGCTCAACCTGAAGTCGCGTGTTCATTTCCAAAAAGTAAAATTGCTTATCAGCATCCACCAGGAATTCAACGGTACCCGCATTGCTGTATCCCAGAGAATGAGCGGCCCTAACAGCGGCTTCTCCCATCCGGCTTCGGGTCACCTCATCCAAAAAGATGGAGGGTGCTTCCTCCAAGACCTTTTGGTGCCTACGCTGAATGGAACATTCGCGTTCCCAGAGATACACCGTATTTCCTTGTTGATCTGCAAGAATTTGGATTTCAATATGACGCGGATTTTCTACATATTTTTCTATGTACATGGCTCCATCACCGAAAAAGTCGGTTGCTCTCTTCTGGTTCCCGGCAAAAGCTTTTCGGATTTCTTCTTCGTTTCTGACAATTTGCATCCCAATCCCGCCGCCGCCGGCAGAAGCCTTAAGCATAACCGGGTATCCCATCTCTTGGGCCACTTGCACGGCTTCCTCGACATCGGCAAGCGGATTTAAAATCCCCGGAACTACAGGTACGCCTGCTTTTTCCATCGCGCGCCGCGATTCGATCTTACTGCCCATTTGCGAAATGACATCAGCTGACGGCCCGATAAAGACGACCCCAGCCTCCTCACATTTGCGTGCGAATGCAGCATTTTCCGATAGGAGCCCATATCCGGGATGAACCGCCTCCGCACCCGACGACTTGGCAATCTCAATGATCTTCTCCATATTTAAATAACTATCGGCCACACGCGGGCCCCCAACCAGGTAAGCTTCATCGGCCATCTCCACATGAGGTGCTTCGGCATCCGCTTCGGAATAGATGGCCACCGTTCCGATCCCCATCAGCCGGCAAGTCCGGATCACCCGTACCGCGATTTCCCCGCGATTAGCAATTAGAATTTTTTGGAACATTATCCATTCCTCCTCAAATCACTGATTCCTTGGTTCATATAATTCTGGGATAATTGCTGATACCACTTCGAGCTCTCCTGTACCCACCATAGCGAAGCCCCTTCGATATCCTTCTTCTTCCGAGCTGGTATACCGGCAATTAAAATTCGGGAAGGAAACTCGGTGTTTGCGGAAACAACGCTTCCAGCTGCCACCACGGATTCTTCTCCGATTCGCGCATTATCCAGGATTACGGCATTCATCCCAATCACTGTGCTTCGGCCAATCCGGCAATTATGCAAAATCGCTCCGTGACCAACCGTCACGTCTTCATCAATATAAGTACCGCCGTCCGTCATATGGATTACGCAATTATCCTGAACACTGCTTCGAGCGCCAACAACGATAGGCCCTAAATCTCCTCGCAAAACGGCGCCAAACCAGACACTTGCTCCGTCTTCGACAATAACGTCACCAATAATAGTGGCATTCGGAGCAATGAAGGCAGAGTTGGCAATGATCGGCTTTTTTCCGTTATATTCCAAAATCATGCAAGTTCTCCTTTTTATGGACTCCTCTATTTGTGGGTGAACCGGGGATCCCTTTTTTCAATAAAGGCATTAACCCCTTCCTTAATGTCCTCGGTTTGGAACACTTCCCCAAAATATTTGGCTTCTATTTTAAGTCCTTCCCCCAGGGTTGCAGCATTTCCTTCATCCACCGCTTTTTTCATGAGGGAAAGAGCCGGCAGAGAAAATCGGGAAATCCGTTGGGCTAACTCTTTTGCTTTTTCAAGCGCGCTCCCTTGAGGGACAACATCATTCACTAGCCCGATTCGCTTCGCTTCATAAGCCGGTATGGGCTCTCCAGTGAACATCATTTCTTTGGCTTTTCCCGCTCCAATTAACCTTGGAAGGCGCTGAGTCCCTCCAGCTCCAGGAAACAATCCGAGTTTGATTTCCGGAAGTCCAATAAGAACCTGTTCTTCCGCGATTCGCATATCACAAGAAAGGGCCAGCTCACAACCCCCGCCAAGGGCAAACCCATTGATGGCAGCAATCGTCGGTTTCGAAAGGTTTTCAATTTTATTCAAGGGCTCCTGAAGCCACAGCGACCTCGTCTCTGCATATTCCGCTCCTATGCCCATCCAGCCCGGGAACTCCTTGATATTTCCCCCGGCAACAAAAGCTTTATTTCCTCTGCCGGAAAGGATAACGGCGATCACTTCTCGGTCTCGTTCAACCTCATCAGCCACTTTGTTCAGCTGTTCAACAACGGCCGAGCTTAAGGTATTCATCGGTGGATTATCAATAAAAATGATAGCGACTCCATCTTCTTTAGACCAATAGACAACTTTATCTGAATCCATAAAAATACCCCCTTTCATAAAATTCAAAATCCAAATAAAAGCAAAGATCAAGCATTTCTTTTCACGATATAGCCCCCCTTTTCACGATCCCAGGCTGTCGCAATTCCCTCTTCCTTTAATTTGAACTTCTGAATGCGCTCTGTTGCTGTTTTAGGGAAGGATTCAACAAATTGGACATAGCGCGGTACCATAAAGTAGGCCATACGTTCTTCACACCACTTTATGACCTCCTCATAGGCCATGGATTCTCCCTGCTTCAAGAGAATATAAATCTTTA
Organism: Ammoniphilus soli; assembly: GCF_040813775.1. NCBI lineage: Bacteria > Bacillati > Bacillota > Bacilli > Caryophanales > Paenibacillaceae > Ammoniphilus > Ammoniphilus soli. The sequence continues at coordinate 9,247 of NZ_JBEGDL010000061.1, read as the reverse complement.
CATCTTCTTCACCGACCTCCGAAGGAACGCCAACGGCCGCTGATTCAAGAACTTTCGGATGATTATTGACGACCTTTTCAATTTCCCATGAAGAGATATTCTCACCGCGGCGCCGAATACTCTGTTTCAGGCGATCGCTGAAATAAAGATATCCCTCCTCATCCTTAAAGCCTCTATCCCCTGTATGGAACCAACCGCCCCTACATGCTTCCGCTGTCTCTTCTGGCATTTTATAATAACCTTCCATTAAGGCATGGGGCTCCAAAGACCGAATCAAGATCTCACCCACTTGCCCTGCTTGCAAGCGGTTTCCGTTTTCATCGACAACCTTTGTTTCTACGTAAGTGAAAGCTTTTCCAATCGATGGAGGACGATTGTCATGTAATGGATTAGATACGCAAAAGCCTGCTGTTTCGGTCAAGCCATAGCCTTCCACAATTTGAACTCCAAAGCGTTCCTCGAAAGGCTTCCAAAATTCCTTCGGCGTAGCTGCACAGGCTGTCAGTCTTGCCGGATTATGGCAATCATCTTCTCGCTCCGGCTGTTTGCAAAGAATGGGAATCATTGAACCCAATGAATTAAAGATGGTAGCGCCATGGAATCGAATCTCATCCCAAAAACGAGAGGCACTAAACTTCTTGCTCATGGCAACGGTTGCATTTGCATGGATAGCCCCTAATGTAGTAGGCGCTTGCGCATTAATATGAAACAAAGGTAAAGTTGTAAACAGGATATCATCCGATTGAGCACCAATCATGTGGTCAGCGAATGCTTGTGCAGCGTTGACATAAGCAACATGACTTAGCATGACGCCTTTTGGCACCCCTGTTGTACCGGAAGTGTAAAGAATACTATTCACAGAAGCGGGTGAAATCGTTTCGTTTGGAATGTAAAGATGATTACAATTGAATAACTCTTCCAAACCCATCACCGGAACCTCTGAACCATTTTCGATGGTGATAGCGCTCTCTTTTTTCTCCCGCACGATGACCTTTATATCTTTCTGGATGAAAGGAAGACACGTGATGACGGAAGAGACAAACTCCTGCTCAACAATGATTAGTTTAGAATCGGAGTGAGTGAGGATATACTGCAAACCCTCCCCTTTTAAATGAACATTCAAGGGAACAAGAATAGCGCCTAAAAAAGATAATCCAAACCAAATATCCAGGTATTCAGGAGAATTATGCAACATAACACAAACCTTATCATTCTTGCGAATGCCCCATTCATAGAGACCTGCAGCCGTTTTGGCCACTCGGTGATGAAGCTCTTCGTATGTAATCCTTTGATGCTCAAATTGCAAATAGACTTTATCCGGTGTTTTTTCAATGCTTCGCATTAAAAACTGAGGTAAATTGATCTGCTCCAACCTGAATTCTCCTTTGCTTATAATTTTCTCCACTCCTCGTAATGAACCCAACCATTTATTTTTTAAACCTTTCCTTCTATTCGAATTAATATTAAAGCAAGAATAATGCCAAACTTTGTAACAATTCAAAAAGTTACGGTTATCAGGCATTTTTCCTTATGCAGGATTTTAGAGCCAACACCTTTTGTCTCTATTTTGCGACACATAATCCCAGAACCCTAGTATTCACGCACTTTCGCACTTATGCAACACATTCGCGAATTTGCAACATTTAAGTATACTGCTTAAAACAAAAAAGGGCTTATTCGCCCTTTTCCAGATTTTCCAGTATTCTATATTTCTCTATTTTTCTGTATAAGCTGGCCCGATGAATTCCTAGTAGACTGGCTGCCTCCTGTATCTTTCCGGATGCTTTTTTTAGCGCCTTCATTATGGCTCTCCGCTCAGCTCGCTCGACTTCCATCTGAAGAGAACCTATGCCTTCACGGTCAGCTTCCTTCTCTTGCTTATTCCTCAGATAAAGAGGCAAATGCTCCGTTTGAATGATATTTTTATCAATAACGTTCATAGAGCGTTCAAGCACGTTTTCCAGTTCCCTCAGATTTCCTGGCCAATCATGTTCCATGAATATGTTTCTTACATTTTCATCGATTCCCATAACGTTGGTTCCTAGTTCACGATTCAGTTTAGTGATCATAAACTCTATAACGGGAGAAATATCTTCTTTTCTTTCTCTTAGCGGAGGAATATCTATAGTAAATACATTCAAACGATATAACAAATCTTCTCTAAATTTACCCTGGTGAATCATTTCCCACAAATTTTGGTGAGTTGCTGCAATAAACCGAACATCAATTTGGCTTATTTTTGTACCACCGATTCTTTCAATTTCCTTTTCTTGCAATACGCGTAGCAATTTGGCCTGCATATCTAACGGCATATCGCCAATCTCATCCAAGAAAAGAGTTCCATTTTTAGCTAATTCAATCTTACCAGGCTTGCCCCCTTTTTTAGCTCCGGTAAAGGCGCCATCCTCATAACCGAATAGCTCTGCTTCAAATAGCTCCTTAGGAATGGCAGCACAATTAAGACGAATGAACGGGCCTTCCGATCTTGGACTCGCATGGTGGATCGCATGGGCAAATAACTCTTTTCCTGTTCCGCTTTCTCCTCTAATTAAAATGGTAGAACGGCTTCTCGATACTTTCATAGAAATGTTTTTAACCTCATTGATTCTTTTACTGCTTCCTATAATATTATCGAAAGAATATTTTGTACTTTGAAGGCGTTTTAATTCTGTTTCATAGTAATTCAACTTCGTTTCCATAGTATTGATTTGGCTTGCTAGGGATTTTAAGTCCCTTACGTCATGGAACATGATTTTCCCTATGGCACCTGCGATTTCTCCATCCCTGAAAATAGGAACCCGCATGACAATGATCTTTTGTCCATTCAGCTGTTGCAGATCCCCTATCTCTGCTTGACCTGTTTGGAGCACGATGTGCATTCTTGTGTTTTCAATAACTTCTGTGCAATGCCTGCCTATAATCGAATGGCGATCTTTAACCCCCAAAAATTGGGCATAGCCGTCGCTTACAAAATCGATATTACCATCTCTATCTACACCCAGAAAACACTCTGACAGCTCATTCAGGGCATTTTCATACTGATCAATGCTTCGTTTCAAAACATGAGCATGATTGTTTATGATACTTGTAATATCTTGAAATATTATAATGGATCCTAGCAGTTCATTCTTACCATAAACCAAAGATTGATTTACGATAAACGTTTGATCTTCCATTTTCCACTCATAGCTAAAGGCCACTCCATTCTTTTCATCTGCCGGTTGGGATTTAAGAAGAGGAAAGATCATTCCAAAATCCATTCCAATCAATTCATCTTCTTTCTTCTTGAACATGTTACAGGCGGACTTGTTGCAATAAACAATTTTCCCATTGCGATCTATAATGATTACTTCGTTATTTATAGACTCAAAAAGGCTACTATTGTGTTGGAATTCTATCAGTGGTTTACTAACCATTCCTACCGTCCCCCTCTGCCTGTAAGTACTTCATTTATTTTACAACAATCATGAATTATTTTTCATAAAAAAAAGAGAGTTTGGACACCCCAAACTCCCCTTTCTACTGTTATTCCCTAAACCTTTCATTTACTAGCGTGACCTTTCCCATGTTCTTCCCAGACTCCAGATAACGATGAGCATCAGCTACCTGGTCAAATGAAAATAAATGAGGATCTATCAGCGGTTGAATTTTCCCTTCATCCACTAGCTTGCTGATCTCCCTCAATATTTCTCCATGCTGAACCCGATGGACTTTGGTTATAAGCGGAAGCAGCATAAATACCACATGCAAGGTCAAGCCTTTGGCATGAAGGGGATCTAAATTATGAGTGGATCGAGCGATAATGGATACGACGGTTCCACGGACCGCTGCAGCTTGAAAGGAGCGGTCCAGATTTTCTCCCCCCACGGTATCCAGTACAACATCGAAGCCTGTTCCTTGCGTATATATTTGAACGTATTCTTGAACCGGCATCTCCCGATAATTAATCGGAAAATCGGCGCCCAATCTCTTTGCCGTATCCAATTTCTCTTTGGAGGAAGCCGTCGTATAAACCGTTGCACCTGCCCATTTGGCCAGCTGAATGGCCACATGACCTACCCCTCCTGTCGCCGCATGAATCAGTACTTTCTGTCCAGGAACCAGCCGTGCCCTTTCAATCAAGGCTTCCCAGGCGGTAATGCTGACAAGCGGCAGAGCGGCTGCCTCTCTCATCGTCAAAGAACGTGGTTTTAGTGCAAGCAAAGAGGCATCTGCCACCATATAGTCCGCAAGGGCCCCGGCCTCCCCCTTTAAACCGCCAGCACAACCATAAACTTCATCACCCGGCTTGAAATGGGTGACCCCTTCGCCTACCTCTTCTATAACTCCGGCAACATCCCCGTGAAGGACCGCAGGAAACTCAGGGGCCAACCCCTTTACTAACCCTTGACGCATTTTTAAATCAACGGGATTCACACTTGAAGCTGCTACACGTATTAAAACATGCCCCGGAGTGACTGTCGGTTTTGGTAGCTCAACTAACTGAAAAACAGATGGATCCCCAAAGGATCGAATAACTTGCACCTTCAATATATTTAACCCTCCCTAAAGTATGGCAAGCAGGATCTCAGCTATGTTTATTTCCTACCAGTTGCTTTGCCCGATCCATCTGAATCTTGCCTTCCTCGATCATCTGCTGGGCGATTTGATCAATTTCTGCTCCCACTGCCCCAGCCATCATGGCAATATTTTTTGCATGCAGCTTCATATGGCCTTTTTGAATCCCTTCGCTCGCTAAAGCCCTAAGAGCTGTTAGATTTTGCGCAAGCCCAACCGATGCGATGATTTCAGCCAATCGCTTCGCCGATTCAATGCCAAGAATTTTTAAGTTGCTTTTGACTTTGGGGTGAACGGCTGTTGCCCCACCAATAATGCCGACCGCCATCGGCAATTCGAGGGTCCCTACCAGATCTCCTGCTTGGTTTTTCTCCCATACCGACAGGCTAGTGTAGCGGCCCGATCTGGCTGCATAAGCATGCGCACCAGCCTCAACAGCACGGGTATCGTTTCCGGTTGCAAGCACAACGGCACTGATTCCATTCATGATCCCCTTGTTATGGGTCGCCGCCCGGTATGGATCCAGAGCGGCAAATCGATAGGCACTCACGATCCGATCCACTGTCTCTTCCCCATGAAGCTCCTCTTTTTTCACCGTGCATCGAACTCTTGCCAATCGCTGATCCGCCAGATTAGAAATAATTTTAAGGTTTGCACGGCCTCCAGAGAGGCTCTCTAGCATAGGCGCAATGCTCTCAGCCATCGTATTGGCTGTGTTGGCTCCCATTGCGTCTAGCACATTTACGATCAAGTGCACAATGACCATAGGATACGGTTCAACGTCCAATACGCGCACCTCCAGATCTTGTGGGCCGCCTCCAAGCTGAAGAAGCAAGGGATCTTGCTGGCCTGCCAAATGGAGAATCGTCTCCTTGTTTTCCAATATCCTCATCTTGGCTCCAAAAGGATCACGACAGTGCAAAAGCTGGATCTGGGAGAACATCAGCGGTTCTGTTGTCATGGCATAAAAGCCTCCCGCAGAACGCGCCAATTTTGCTCCATGACTGGCAGCAGCAACCACGGAAGATTCCTCTACAGCCATGGGGATCACCACATCCTTGCCGTTGACCACAAAGTTCACCGCTAACCCCAACGGAATTTCCATGATCCCGATGGTATTTTCGATCATACGATCTGCTAGTGCTTCTCCCAAGATACCGAAGTTCTGATAGTTTTTTACATCCTCTTCATTTAAAGAAGTCGCATCAGCCAGCCAGTCAAGTCTTTCTTCCAACGTCTTTAAATGAAACTTGCTTACCTTTGAATTCATCCTCTTCACCTCTTCCTGCCCTTTCGGCTAATCCCTCTTACCAATCGAGATTTCCCTCGGAATCAAAGGTAAAAGGGCGTTTCTCATCAGTAATTGTAAAATGATTCATGGTTAATAGCTGATTTATGATCGCTTCAGAGACCCAAAATTCAGTAAGCTGAAGAGTATTCTTAATCCGAACTACACGAGCCTGCTGCGGAGCAACCAACGTTGCCGATTTCAGTCCAACGGCTAAAACTTCCCGATCATTTTCCAGGAGCAATGGCATTTTTGCACTTCCAAACAATCCAGCGGTAATGACATTCGCATACGTCACCTGGAGATTGATTTTCTTGAAGCACCTCATGGTCGTTAAATCAGCCATGCCAATCCCCGTTGCATTACCATGAGTTTCCTCCGTTAAGTCAAGTACAGCAATTCTCTTAATAGCGGAGACGTCTTCAAATGCTACAGGAAAGACAGATCTTCCTGTAACATTGGGATCCATTCCTTCCCCACTAATGTCTTTGCCTATTTGATCTACAATTAAGAAGTCAATCGGACTAATATTAATCTTCGCCAACAAACTCTTCGCTTTGGCTAGAAGTTTAGGCTCCTCCATGGCTATCCGGTCTTTTGGGATGACGTAAATATTCTCCACTTCATCATAGCTGTTCTCCACCACAGCAACCGAAAAAACTACGGGAGCATGATCGGTAATAAATTGGCCGGCACCCGGGATGAGGGTAGAAAAGGATGGAAATCCCGCACGATGAATCGATGCGGCCCCTTTGTGTTTCCCTAAACCTATGCTCAGCATTTTATAAACTCCGCTTTCAATAGGTCCTTTGAAATCTGTATGTGGCTTGATGCGGCAAATAGGAATAATAAGATCGCTCTCCAAAGCGGCCTTGCTAAAATGAATAGGAACTCCTTGTACCTCACCTAACTCCAAGGTTTCCATAGAAGGGTCAATAGGTACCCCCATCGTTTCCTCTGTAATTCCATAGCTGGATAGAACGTTTCGCTGCCCCTCCGGTGTTCCTCCTCCATGGCTGCCCATAGCCGGGACGATAATAGGAGAAGCTCCCAAGTCATGCAGGATCTCAATCACCGTGCGAACAATAAACGATAAATGTCTGATCCCTCTACTCCCTACAGCAAGGGCAATTTTCATTTTAGGCCTGATAGAATTCCTAATGTGCGGCTGATAGATCTGCTTCTGAAGAACAGAGCGAATTTCACCCCGATCCAGCATCGCAGGGTCAAAATGCTGGTAAACCTTGTTCATCATGGGACTGTCGAATTCCAGACCATTTTCCAAGATCGCCATCTTCTTTATCTTACCTTGTCCAGCAGGAACTCCCCGCACATTGCCCGTTGAAAGATATTCTCTATTTCTTTCTCACTTAGGCGCTTGGGAGAATTGCTCTGAAGCCGTTCCATTCCGAAAGAGCTTTTAGCTAGCATGGGAAGCAACTCCTCAGCAATATGCAGTTCTTTAAGGGTGGTAGGCAATTCTATCCTCTTTTGGAGATCTACAATGCTTCGGATCAAAGAGTTGATCGTATCTTGCACTGTACTTTCTTCCACTCCTGCAACTCTTGCTAGATTCATGATTTTTTCTTCACGCAGGGGTGCAATAACCTCTAGCACATAGGGAAGGACCAGACTATTGGAAAGACCATGAGAGAGATGGCAATAGACTCCGAGGGAAAAGGCTAGCCCGTGCACCATCCCGGCCCCATCCGTCGTATTGAGCACAAGCCCGCCCATCATGCTGCCCACAGCCATTTCTGATCGCGCGCGGAGATCGTACCCATTCTTGCAGCAAGCTTCTAAATTCGTCCAAATCTTTCGGAAGGCCGATAATGCCAATTCATCGGTATAAGGCGAAGACCGTACCGCGAGGTAGCCTTCAATAGCATGAACCAAAGCGTCAATGCCGGTATGGGCTGTAATCACGGGTGGAAGCGTGAGCGTGAGTTCAGGGTCAACGATCGCAGCAGTGGCTAGGATATGAGGGCTGCAGATGACACTTTTCAAATTCGTTTCTTCATCGGTTAAGACCGCAAACTTCGAAACCTCCGAACCCGTTCCGGAAGTCGTCGAAATCATGATGGTGGGAAGACCCGGAGAAGGTACCTTATCGATCCCTACAAAATGCAGAATCGGTTCCTCATGCACCATGGAAAGAGCAACGGCTTTAGCCAAGTCAAGCGAGCTTCCTCCCCCCAGGCCGATGACCAGTTCAATTTCCTCTTTCTTTGCTATACGTAAGGCATCCTGATAATTACTTACAGTAGGCTCTGCTTTGGTTTCATCAAAAATGGCAACCGTTAATAATTCATCACCCAATACGGATAGAATTTTATCAACAATTCCTGCTTTTCTTATCCCTAAATCAGTAACCAAAAGCACTCGTTTGGCACCCAGCTCATTCACCAGTTCCTTCAATCTTTGAATGCTGCCTTGACCACTGAAAATCCGAGATGGAGAAGCAATGGTATAGCTCATTGTAAACCTCCTCTATTTTTATGTATTACTTAGGAAATCCACTTGGGTATCCCTACTCCATGAGAATTCCTCCATTAACATTGAGAATTTGCCCCGTAATATAATTGGACGCTTGAGAGGCAAGGAAAATGGCGGCTTCAGCAATATCCTCCGGTTCTCCCATTCTCTGCAGCGGTACGGTTTCCGGTCGGTAAGGAATTCCGTCTGTCATATGACTGTTCACTGGACCCGGGGCAATGCCGTTGACATAAACCCCTTTAGGGGCCGCTTCCTTTGCTACGGATTTAACGAAGCTGTGGACTCCGCCCTTGGAAGCCACATAGTCCGTGCCTGCAATCACTCCTCCCACTTTTCCAGCAATCGATCCGATACAGACGATTTTTCCGCTCTCTTGATAGGCCATTTGCCGGTAAACGGATTGAACCGTCAAAAACATCCCTGTCAGATTGACGTCCATGACCCGATTCCAATCCTCAACAGACAATTCTAAGAAATTGGTACGCCTTACGATTCCGGCGCAAGCTACAAGAATATCAATCTTGCCAAAATGATTGACGGTTGCCTGTACCAAAGCATTCACTTGATCGGGATTGGTAATGTCACATTGGATCCCCAGGGATCTTCTGCCATATTTCTCAACATCGGACACCACGCTTTCGAAAGGAAGAACGTCGCTTACGACAACATCGGCTCCTTCCCTTGCCAAGGCGCGCGCAACACACGCACCAATCCCCCTTGCTCCCCCGGTCACGATCGCGGTTTGTCCCTGCAGCTGAATCGGTCCGCTAATTCGTTTCTTCATTTTAAGCACCTCGCATTTATATTCTTAATATTTAGACTACAATAGGTAAAAGTAAAAACTAGCGTACTTAATCCACCAGCCACATGATCAATTCCGGGAACATCATGAGCAGGGCGAGAACG
>NZ_JBEGDL010000060.1:0-18991 GCF_040813775.1 Ammoniphilus soli | reverse complement strand
AGTTTACTTGAGATTTTGCTCTTTTTCTATCCACCTAGTTATTAGACGCTTACGAAGTTATTTTTGGAAAAAAAGGAGAGCTTGCATCAACAGATACTTTCATCTAATTAAGTACCTTTAAAAGGCATCCCTCTACCTAAAGGATGCCCTTCAATTCCACCACTCGTCTTCCTCTTTCTTAAATCTCATGTAAAAAACATTTGAGTCATTCTTATGCCCTTGAAAAACTGTTGGTCTTAAATTCGGTCAGTTCTCTATAATGTACTTAGAAGCGAAATAATTTCCTTAATACTAGTGCAACAAAGCTACCACAGACAATAAATCCAAGTATTTGCTCAACAACTATAATAAGTCTGGATACAGTATTGGACGGACTAATGTCACCATATACGCTTGTAAGCATAGTGGTACTATTAAAATAAATAGTGTTTATGATCTTATCCATTAAATCTTGTGTACTCTCTAGACCTTTTAATGATACAACTGTTCCTTCATAAGGAAACATTACAAAAAAGAAAAATACTTGTAAGATTAAATATGCCTTTAATAACCTAAATGGCTTTTCACCGTAACCCGCAAAAGTATCAACTATCCAGTATCCAATTTTTTTTAGTCCCACAGATTTCTTTGCTACTTGTTTCTTAAAGAGGTATATACTTTCACTCATTAATTCTAAATCCCCTATATTTCGAGAAACGGCTATACGTCCTAACATTACATATCTAAAAAAATCATCATAGTTTCTATCCAATCTGTCGGGTAAGTTAACATAAAAGTAAAAGACACACCCCGTATATTTTAGGAAAACAGAAGGATACTCAGCTTTTAATTTTTCAAATTCTTCCTCATATCTGTTGTAATAAACTTCAAGATAACGTAGTTCTGTTTCCGTTGTAGCCACTTTCAAGTTTTTGTAATATGATTCGACCTTAAAATAGTACCAATCTATAACTTCTTCAATTACATCTGTAAATTTCTTGTTGTTAAAATCTATCTCAAACCTTTCCATTACGGCATCGATTAACTTGTCATCTAGTTGTCCTCTAACTCGATATGAAAGATGTGATTCATAAGTTATATAGGCAAGAATCCCCAAAATAGATTTCATATCACGAATCTTTTCATAAGTAGGTACAAGAGTATACAATTCCTTCCAAAGATTTAATATTTCATTCTGCTTTTCCTCCATATTCTCGATACAATCCCACAAATGCATTACTTTAAACTCAAATAGCTCTATCTGTGGATTCTGATGTTCTGAAAATTCGTATACAAATTTTGCAATAGAACTTTTTTCTTCTTTCTCATATTTTATGTAATCATCTAAAGTCATTCCCTTACATATTTCATCAACAACTGGTCTTTGCAATTCATTTATGGTTATAAATCGTTGTTCTAGTCGCTTTAATCCAAGGAATTTTTGTAAGGTTGGATAATAATTAATAAAGAAAGCTATCATGATTATTAGTAAAGCAATTATTGTAAACAACTCCATATGATCTCCACCATTCCAGAATTAAGTGCCGATTTATTTATTTCTACAATAATTACGATACTCCTCTATTAATCTATCTATACGAACGACACCAATTTTCAAGCCTTTCGCCACCCTGACAGTAGAAACAATGGTAATTCAACATGAAAGCATTCATTATCCAGCCATAATCCCAAATCCATTCTGCACCCACTAATCGTTGGTTCTATAAAGTGTGAACGGATGTATGATCGCTGGTAGGTTATAACAAGAACGACTGGCTGGGACACATATTATTATGATGGGGACTGCGCTTGCGGTATAATCTCGTGCTGGTTTACAGCATAGTTTTGATAAAGATTAAATTGAGCCACTGTGACTATTCCTTTCCTCTCACAATGAAAATCCAATACTCAAAGCAAAAGTAGTTATAAAATGGAAATCTAGTGGCTCAGTTTCATGTAATCATTTTTCTCTATAAAGTGACTAAATATGAAATCAACCAAGACTATATACTGCCAAGTGGAAATGATTATCCACTCTTACTTAATTGTCGGAGCTTGAACTTCAGTTAGCCTAATAGCATTCACTAGTTTTTGTTCTTGTGTCTGTATTTCGTATCTATTGCCCTCATCATCTATTACATGCTGGCGATAATTCACAACCATCAAATATCGTGGTTTTTCTGAAACCCTGTTTACACTCTTAGGAGACTCAATTAATGCTTTGTATCCATCTCTTAAATCGTATATTCCTCCACTATTGACCACACTATAGGGAATACCTAACGCTTGATGGGCTTCCTTTATACTGGCAAACTCAATTACTTTAATTAACGAGACACCCTTAATTAAAAATACTAAACATTGGTTCGAGCTTCCTTTAATCGCATTTAGCCTTTGAGGGAGAACTTGCAAATTTCCTATCTCATAATGACCACTTTCATCAATGCGGTCTATAGTAGGTCTATCATCGTCTTTTTGTCCATTAGTAATATAAATTTCCGTCTGTTCTTGCCATGCTTCCCAAAAAACTCTATCCTGCATTAAAGCATTCAACATCTCCATTGGCTTGCTCCAGTGGCAAGATACATTCTGATAAGTACTCTTTTTACATTTTTCCCCTCCACGCTCAACAGCCCTCTTGCATGATTGATACAACAGATACCTCGCTGGGTCATTCTTCATATCTTTTGCTTTTTTCTCTGCAATTCTTTTATTTCTACATTTACTACAAAGTCTAGTAGCTTTGTGATACTTCTTGGCAACAACCTTATTACACTCCCTACATCTATCCTTCTTTTTTTCCATAATATCGATACCTCCCAAAAAATATATTCAAATTGGCTATTCTATAAAACGACCGTGAAACACTCGATTAGCATTATGTTTTTTTCTTTCCAGTCTATATTTATCTAAAATTTATGTTTTCACTTAAAGCTAATCGAAGATTCCACATATACTAGATGTTAATGTTCCGTTTCACTTTTCTTTAGTATTGCCTATATATAATACTTGGATAACCAGCCAAAGTAATATTAAAGTGTTCCTTTAACTCCTTATTCAGCCTTCGTTTGATTAAACCATATTTATCAATCAACTCAGGAACTATAATCTTAATACGCTTTTCCCAGTAAGTTTTTGTTCCGAAATTTTCATTGACAAGTTCGTATTGAATCTCTCCCTCTGTTGTCCAACCTTTTTGTTCTATTAATCTTAAAGCTAAAGGTTCAACCAAATCCATTGCTTGTGCATACTTTGTATGTTGACCTTTCATTTGCGGGAATACCCGATCTGCTTCAGCTTCACCTAATACACGTAATATTAATTCCCTACTCCATGCTTTCATAGTAAACCCATACTCTTTATACTCTCGTACTTTTCTCTTACAAAAATCAAATGTTATTTCACCATATGGAGGTATAGAGTAATAATTAACTATATATTTCTGCTTTTTCTTTGCAGCTTCGCTTCTTGCCTTATCTAGTAAAAAAGAAGGAATCTCATTCTCGGGTACTTTTCTTATCAACCCTAAGTAAGCGAATAAGTTAATTACGTCTGACAACCTTCTTTCGCCTTTCCCACATTTCTTGGCAATATATCTTGTACTAGCATAAAAAATAGGGTTTCCCAGTTTGTCCGTGAAATTTTCCGTCTGCAAATTGTGAATCGCCAATTCATTAAGCAGACTTAATTGCATCGTATATCTTTTTATTATGGAATTAACTTCTGGGTAGACTACTTCAAGCTCACTGCTAAGAAGCAATAGTTTATTTTCCTCAAGAATAGCTTTCTTTTCTCTCTGCCAATCCGACTCATAGTAGCCTACCTTGTACACCTTTCGTAGAAAACGAAGTGCTTCAACTCTATTTAGACCAGTTAGACGCTCTACAACTTGGATTATTGTTAATGAAATTCCACAACTACTGCTTAAACAGTTATATATTTGATGACCAGTTTCTTCATTGACAACTATCCCAGCACTTGGATTATGATCTTTATGAAAAATACAGTTAAAAGTATTCCCATGAAGCCCCAGAAACTCATGTAAGCCCTGTTTCTTTAGATAATCATAAACATCAAGATGGTTACTAAAAGAAATCTCTTCGGGTTTAAGTATTGCATGAAGTACGTCTATGTTTTGCTGTTTAATGAAGTCTATATTGTTATTACTTGTAGGTTGGGTTTTGGTGGCATCAATAGAGAGTAATTTAAAACATTTCTTTCTATCGTTGACACGTTTCTCCACTTCATCAACATCTGGTAAGCTATCAACCAAATCCTTTATACAATACCTTTGATGATTATATTCAAGAATCCTGACCATATATTTATTGTCCTTATACTTACACCAGTAGAAGTTAGGGACTCTTAACAAATTGGCTGGTCTTCTGACTTTTCTGTCCCCGCTGAAATAATTTATTAGCCTCATTTCACATTCATTAAAGTCATCAATTGTTGCACCTTCTTCAAGAAGCCAGTATGCATGTAGTCCATTCCTCGTCTCAATAATGTGAGTAGGCTGATATTCATATTCACACAGCTCTTGCAACTTCAATTTCTTGTATTCACTAACTGTATCCAAATCAAAATATTCGCCGTTCTGATCTCGACCCCGATCTAAATCAACAAATACGCAGTTAATTTTTGTAATATGTTCATCTCTATAACCACCAGTATTTGCTACGAAGTAAATCTCATAATCTTGGTCATTTAGATAGCTCAGAAATGTATGAGCATCCTCATTGTATTTACTCTTTAAGTCCTTAATACTCCTATCTTTCATACATCTAAAATGAATATCTTCATCTCTATGGATATTCATAAAAAACCCTTGTAGCTCCGCATTCAACATTACATTCATCTCCTTTACCTTCTAAATCATCCTCCTTCATGTTTTTATATTTCGATTTTCATTATCATGTTAGAAACTAGCAAGTTAACTACTGCAATTGACAATCTTCTTTGACAATAATTAAGTCGCCACTATCAATTACTAATGGTACATTAAGAACTTTAGCAAGTTTATCATTTGCAAATTCGACTGACTCTATCATTTCATCACGCTCATAATCTTTAATCAATACTGACCCTTTATAAGAAAGCAATCTAACCTCACAGTCATTTTCACCGATTAGAACATATACAATGCTCAGTTGATCTTCTGACATTTCTGTAACACAATTACCCTTCTTCAATAAGTTTGCATTAAAATACTCCAAAAAATCATCAATTGAATCAAATAATTGTACTGTTTCACTCATACTTATCGCCCCCTAAGTTCATTAAATCCTTACACTATGAAATACAAAAACACAAAAAAGCTAACAGTCTAATAAACACATAACATAAAAGTACATAAAAGAATTTTAACAGTACCTTCTTTCATCAATTAGACAAAAGGCACTGTCTATCTTTACAGCACTCTGTTCATGTTAGTGATTATTAACCGTTAGCTCTATATTTCAGCTCAACGTTATGTAATTGTTCGTGTTTAGATTACTTTACGTTTCATATGATATTATATATTGGAAATTTTGTCAAATAGGTTTGAATCTGTGACAGCTACATTTTTATTTATTACCGTTTTAGCAAGCAAAGACATGTAAATACTGTATCTCTCATTCTTTAAATTCGCCGTTTACATACCTACTCTTAAATTCCAGTAGACTATGTTTATTATTTATTTTTGGATATTTACAATGGTATAGCTTATGAATATCATCTCTTAATGGTACGCCCTCAACATCTTTATGTTCGTGAATGATTCTATATTTTAAAAATTCAAGCTCTTCATGTGAATATTCGTCAAATTGCTTATATTGTATTCCACATTGCTCAAATACCCTGTCTCTAATCAAAGAAAAAGGCTCATCAACATGGTGAATCACTAAATTTTCTGTAGACCCACATACCAAACATTTAGCACCATGTTTTCTGAATGCATGGTCTCTCCACTCTTTTAATTGATTTCTCAAGAACAGTGATATTTCTTGGACATTATATCCGTGGCGGATTTTTACATCAATGATATTATTTTTTTCCAAAGCCCATAGATACTTTAATATTGATTTCTTTGAAATATTAAGCTCATTTAGGACGAACGTATTACCAAAGCGCCCTGTCTCAAGTGTAATATTTAAATATTTAATGTAGCTCGCAATATAAAAGCCAGTGCAACCAAGTTCTTCATCACCGAGACAGTCAATAAACATCTCTATATCAAACAGATGGCAATTTTCTGCATTAAAATAAGAACCATCCAATCTTTCTTTGTATTCAGAATCTCTACTTTTAAAAAAAGCTCTGACGGGGAATTTTACCTTAAAGTTCCTAAGGCTTTCGCTAGATGTATGAAGTTGGTTCTTAACATTCTGGTAGGTATCATATTTAATAATTTTGTTTGATGGTATACAGACTGGAAAATCTGTTATCGACCTTGTATAACCTAATTCATCTAACACGCCACCTTTCTTAACTAAAAAGTCCACCTTGCTGTTAGTCGGACTGTATCCCAGTATATGTTTGATTTCCTTTTGCTTTAAAAAGTGTTGATTGTACTTTGCATTTCTGTATAGATATGTAATTATGCAGTAATAACCATATGCAAACGATTGTTGAGAAATATGCTCAATCACCTTGCAGTTTTTTATATCATCAAAAATGTCATTATTGATATAGACTGGGGTGTCAACAACATTGTATTTTATCAACTGTTTAATTTCTTCTTTTTTCATAAAATCGCTCCTTATCAAAGAGTGTCATTAGTAATTGTATTGACAAGGTTTCAAAAAAAGATACGTTTTCCCATAAAATTATTTAGTATTGCCACAAATGCTAAATTAAATACTCCAAAATCAAAAAAAAAATTACATATAATTGTACTTAGATGCATCTTGGATGGTAGGTATGAATGTAACAGCCATAATGACTGTCTCACAAGCCTTCTCCCTTCCCCAAATAAACTTGGGGCATGATTTAAGATAAAGGTTTAGGACAGTGTTTATGTGTCTTAGAGCTATCGAGTATGGATAGAGAATAAGGAGTATGAAAAGGTATTAACTTTTTAATACAAATTACATTTCATATGGGCATCTTTCATGCATTTGGAAAAATTAGGAGTGCAGATGTTAGCAGTAGATTTATGGTGAATATCGCATTTCCATTAGTCAATTTTCATACACTCATTTGACTGATTATACAATGTTATGTAAGAAAAGCTCTTATTTAGCTCTCGGGCAGGATAGCTCAATAAAGAAGATAGTTATAACTTTTTCATAGTTGTTTAGGGTAGATAATGACACAATTTTATTGTTATCCTCATCTGCCGTTTCCATACTAATACTATTTTCATTTACTAGAGTAGATTAAAAGAAAAGGAGATGTAACTAGAATGCCTTGTAATCGAACAGGATTATTTCAACCAGTTTGTTTAACCATTGTGTACAATATTGTCTCTGGTGCACTCATATCCTCCTCGATTAAGTGTGGAGAATGTAAGCTAAAGAGTAAGTTCGATTTTGAAACTAAAAATCTAACCATCAAAGTACCATTAACTGTTGAAGGTATACTCACAATCAATGACAATTTTCAAGCAAGTTGCGTTACAAAGAACATAACTCAACCTTAAAACACTTTTTAAGTTTTTGGGAAAAGTAGGGTTCTAACATCTATTTTTCAATATTTTTATTGAATTTTGCATTGTTGTGTGAAATTAAACTTTTTTAATGTTTATTTTGAACTAACGAGATTCAATAGTTCAATACCACAAAACGGCTGTAATCTGATTACAGCCGTTTTTTTATACGGATTTTAATCACCACACTTGATTCGATCTTGCGAAGTTGATACAAAATTTATTCTCCCAAACCCTGCATTTCTAAATTACCAAAAACACTTCTTCCATCAATCCCATATATCAATTGACATATCTAGGTGCTAATCTTGAGATGGTGATTAACATGCTATTTACTCAAATCAAACCTATGCTTCTCACTTTGGGTGATGAAGCTTTTGACAGTGATGACTTCATTTATGAAGTGAAATGGGATGGATGGCGTATTATGCTCCACAAAGATGGAAAGCGAATTGAAGCCTATACAAAAAACGGAATGCATGTTACAGATGCTTTTCCAGAGCTTCAAGATGTAGCTAAGGCTATTAAAGCTAACACTGCCATAGTCGATTGTGAGGGCGTTTGTATAAGAGAGGACACTAGACCAAGCCTTGATGATTTCTGCTACAGAGGAAGACTCAGAGACCCTGCAAAGATCAAATCTGCGACCCAGACCCATCCAGCAACGTTTGTAGCTTTTGATGTGCTTTATACAAATAACGATCATACACACGAGCCACTGATTGACAGAAAAAAACGGCTTCAAGAATTGATCTTGCCAAGTGACTGTATTGTGCCAAGTATGTTTATTGAAAGTAAGGGTGAGCAGTTGAGTCAGTTAACCATAGAGAAGGACTTGGAAGGTATTGTAGCTAAGCGGAAGGACTCAAGGTATCAGATGGGAGTACGTTCTGCTGATTGGATAAAGATAAAGAATTACAAGCAGATAGATACTGTGATACTGGGATATAGGACTGTTCCGTCCTTTGCTTTGGTTGTCGGCTTAAACTTTCGTACTGTCCAAAACAAGCCAGTTGCTGTCGTTGAATTTGGCATTAGACAAGAAGAGAAGATAGCTTTCTTAGAGATAGTAAGGCAACTTCACACTGTCAAGGATAAGACGACACAGTGGGTTGAGCCTAGATTATGCTGTCGGATTCAATACCGAGATAGAACTGATACACATCATCTGAGGGAAGTAAGCTTTAAGGGGTTCTTGTTTGATAAGAAGCCAGAGGAATGTAGATGGATTTCTTAATTAGTATATTAATTAGTAGTAAAGGGTTGACCTTGTGTAGCAACCCCTTTACTCGTCAATACCAATAGATTATCGGTCAAGTTTTATACAATAAATGAAACTAATCAACATTTTCAAAGCTTTTTCTTTTACTTAACCAATGTGCTACTAAATAAATGACAAAATAAATAGTAAACGAATATACATATCTCCATTTAATTATATGGTAATAGTCCAACCAGACTAAAACAGGCTCTATAACAAACGCTGTAATTCCCGAGAAAAGAAGCCCCTTTAAAAAGGGTGAGACCTTTGGTTTGACTTGAATAAAGATCATGATAGTTATAGGCATTAATGATAAATCCCAAGGGATAAAGGTAGGGAAGTGAGGGGCAAGTTTAGCATGGTAATCCCAAAGCCCGTAGCTAATCCCAAGAAAATCAAGGTAAGAAGAAATAAGCATTACAAAGAAGCCAGCGAATAGTAATCGGTTTGTACTTTCTTTCTTTCGATAGTAAAGCCAGAAAGCCCATGGAAATATGGTAAATGCAAGGCTTATCCACCAGAAAGGCTTTAAAAACAAATGTTCTTTCCATATAGGAAAAAACTCAATATTGACTCTGGCTATTTCCGAATAGGCTTTGTCTATAAGCTCTGTTAGTTCTTCACTCATTCTCATCCGTCCATCGTAGTGTTTTGAAATAGTATAACCTAAAAGAACCCATGGTAATACTTCCATTAATTATAGAGGTTTCTAATAACACCTTATAAAATCCAAACTAAGCTTATATAATTGGGTTAATATCAATCTTCAGCCCACTTAATATTCAGAAAAATTTTAAATGTATCATCGACACTGGGTGAAACAAAAATTCCTCCATCATCTCTGAAGCTTATCAATCCCTTTTCAAACAAAGCATCATGGTTTGGACATAACAACAGACCATTATTTAAGTCCAGCTCTTCTTAATTGTCAGACTGACTCCGAGCCTTTGCATGTAAGATTCAAGGGTTTTCTTGTTTGATAAGAAGCCAGAGGAGTGTAGATGGGTGTCTTAGTTACCAAAGTTTAAATATATTTCTATTGAAAGAGTGTTACCAACTCAATCAATAACATCTTTAAAAAGTCCTTCTATTTCCCCATAAAAAGACACTCGAATAATCGAGTGTCCTACTCACTTATCTTTTTTTCTAAAATACCGTGTGCATGGATAATACG
Source organism: Ammoniphilus soli (assembly GCF_040813775.1). NCBI lineage: Bacteria > Bacillati > Bacillota > Bacilli > Caryophanales > Paenibacillaceae > Ammoniphilus > Ammoniphilus soli. The sequence goes on along the minus strand of NZ_JBEGDL010000060.1, from coordinate 8,947 downwards.
AGGGGTCATGTATCGCCAAGGCTCTTCGTGGTGTCCTAAGATGTGGGATATTGCCATTCCTAACGCACTAGACAAGGAATTAATCATAGTTTTAGCTTCATAGGGCGTAAGGGTATTTAACTCCCCTACATTTGTAGCATATTGGATTTCATCTACCATTTTTAATAGCTCTTCTTTCTCTTTTTCCATGGCAAAATCACTCCTTGTCGTTTTACTCATACATTCAAAGGTATGTAAAGAGTGATGGAATAGAACTGCACTACACTAAAACTAAACTGTACTCTACCTCAAATTTTAAAGAGATACTTTAGTGCCTAAATACATTAATCCTATGCCAAGCCATATACTGTTGCTGAATTGGATTGATATTAATCTTCTGCCCATCATTGATATTCAAGAAAATTTTCAACGTATCATCTAGACTTGATGAAACGATTATAGTCCCATCATCATTAAAGCTAATGTAGCCTTTATCAAACAATGCGTCATGATTAGGACATAGAAGCAGACCATTATTTAAGTCTAGCCTTTCTTTGTTGTTAGATTGAGACCACGATTTTATATGACTTGCTATCAAGAAACGTTCATCCGTGACTCCACACAGTCTACATTTTTTCTGGATATTAAGCAGACCTTTCTTAAAAGCGGACTGTCCAATCCTTGACTTGATGATCTGTTCTTTCTCTGTATCTGTTATCTCATTAGTATTAGCAACCCCTACTATTTTCGACTCTAGACCTTCATTATTTGTCTCTGAGCCACTACTAACAAGCAATCGAAGATAATAAATGACTAGCTCAAAGTCATTATCTTGCTCTTCTAGAATCATGACAGCTTCTTCTACACTGACACCTTTAAAGATACCCTTATGCTTGTCCTTTAAGCCAATGTAATGTAATATGCCCATGGCTTGATAGCCCCGACTATAAGTAGAGTCTAGCCCAATGATATTTTCGTCTATCCATCTGTGAGTCATTGATTGAAATAGGTACTCGTAGATAACCTTCGCTCTTGTATCCTCTGAATGACTCTCATATTCTCTTGATCGATTTACTGGCTCTAAGTCTGGGACTCTAATACAACGACTCTCTTCTCGTTCTAGTTCATCAGCGTTTGCCACTATCTTAAATCCTAACCTTGTTAGGTAGCTGTTTGTTTCTTCTCCTCCACTAAAAAGACTGTTATCAAGCTCTTCACCATTTGCATATACGTTGGCTCTTGCAATCACATATTTAGGCGGATAAAGCCGTTCATTATACTCTAGATCAAACTTTGTTGATTCTCTTCTCTCTGGGACACCATGTGCATCTATGTAGCCTATAGCCTTGATAATATGTTCTTTGGAAATATTCTTTGGTATTGACACTGTCTCTCCCCCATAGTTTACATACAAGACCCCTATTAGCTAAATAATACCATATGTCGTTAAACTTTAAATCAATTTGAAAGAGGGGCGTACGCCCCTAAACCTCAATATTATTCAAAGGATTATATTTGTCATTCTGCTCCTTCAATGCAGTTCCCCAAATCGCAACATATTTTTGTGTCATCGATAAGTCATTATGTCGAAGTAATTTTTGTAATGTGAAAATGTCCATTCCTGCCATTAAGCAACGGTGGGCGAATGTATGGCGAAAAGTATGGGCTGATAGGCGAACGTCTTTGAAACTCATAATGGTTTTTAATCGCTTGAATATGTTCTTAATTGCATTAGCTGTGAGTGGTTGCCCATCCTTGTCCGTAAATAAGTACGCTGGCGAATCCTCAAAAGATTGTTCAAGAAATAGCTTGTACTCTGCTAATTCTTTCTTTAACTTGATGGTCATAGGGATACTGCTCTGCTCACGTTTTTTACCAAACAAGGTGATGGTTAAATTATTCAAGTCAACATGATTCCATTTAAGGTTGATTAGTTCTCCTAATCGTATTCCCGTTCCCAGTAAGGTAATAATAATGGCTGTATCTCTGTACGCATAGAATGACTTGTCACGATACTTTAAGCGTCTGTAATAGTTCAACATTTGCTTGATATGAGAATCTGTAAATACTTCAATTTGTACGTCACTTTTCACAGTGACAATCTTTCCTATGGGATTGTTTTTGGAATCAAATAACTGCAATTCGTTTTCGAGATAATTAAAGAAGACTTTCAAGTTTCGAATTTTCGTATTAATAGTTGTAGGGTTATTATTCCTTTTCCTTTGACAATACATAAGATAGCTTTTAATGATTGAAGCAGTTATATCCGAAGTATCCACGATTTCCTTTTCCACACAATAGTTGTGAAAATCATTCAAGGTATTTCGGTAGTTGGCAATCGTTTGAGGTGATACATTTTTAAATTCTCTGTCATCCAGAAAATCCTTAACAGCAAATTTGAGCAACAAAACAAAAACCACCTTTCCTTGTTTTTTCCAAACAAGAATAAAGTGGTTATAAAAATCAAAAACGTGTCTTTGTGCGACCACTTTATTTTTTGGTCTTCAAAAACACGTCCAAAACGTTGATATGTATGCATTTAGTGCCTATGCAACAAGTTTTATGGCGACCCCTTCATTACGAGTGAAGTGCGCTACCAACTGTGCCACACCAGCACATGAGTTCTGTTAAAGAGTTACATCACAATCTGTAGATTGTAATGATGGTACCGAAGGTCGGGGTCGAACCGACACTCCTTACGGAACACGATTTTGAGTCGTGCGCGTCTGCCAATTCCGCCACTTCGGCACATAGGATCAGGAAATCATTGGAGCGGGTGATGGGAATCGAACCCACGCGACCAGCTTGGAAGGCTGGAGTTCTACCATTGAACTACACCCGCATTAATATTCTATCTAACACAATACAACTTAAGGTAAATACACCTTTGATATATAATAATATATCATACCCACTTCTAATTTACATTATAATTTCTGGGAAAAAGTTTTTCAACCCCTGCCTTTTTAAGGGAACGAGGTGAGTTAGAATGAATCAACCACTTGTTCTTGGGTTCCAGGGAAAAGATTATGTAACAATAAAATTATTACCAACCCATTTGCCCTTGGTGTATTTTGAATTATATTTTGATGAAACTTTTATTGGATCGTACCCTCCAATTTCATACTTTTCTATTCCAGCCTCCCTGTTTGGCAATCGATATAAGAGTCTAAGTATCATTTCTGTATTTTTCAGTGGAATAAAAGTTACTACATCCTTGCTTTACGATCATAATAGACAGTGGGATTCAGTCAGGCGTAACTTCCAAGCTGGGGATATTCTTGTCGCCAGCGATAATACCAATGGACTTCCACCCGGTTATTTGGGTCACTCCACTTTAGTAATAGATGAGAATACCATCATCGAGGCGGTTCTGTCCGAACCTCAAGTTAGGTTATACCCTCTTCAACGTTTTTTAGCGGAACACCCCAGGCATGTACAATATAGACCCAAGGATCCATACTTGGGTAAAAAGGCGAAAGGATATGCCTATAACTACCTACTCAAGTACACTGAAAATAAGAAAAAAGGATTAGACAACCTAAAGTTTTCCATCCTCTCAAATGCTTCTTTAGATGATGAATGGGGTTCCATTTATTGCTCTAAATTAGTTTGGTTAAGTTATTATTATGGGGCTGGGCTTGAAATAGACCATGATTTCTTTATATTCGCACCGCTAAACTTATCCTCTTCTTTAGAGCAGGATCCTCGTTTTCAGCTTATTTATAAACATCCTGAATTTAAATTCTTCATTGAAATTACAGAGTAATTCACGCTGCTATACTGAAATAACTTATTGGAACCTATCTTATCGGGCTCCTGTTATTGATAAGTTTCTTGCAGAAACTCTATGGACTGTTTTATCAATGCCTTTAGTACCTCAATATCAATATCCGCCACTCTATTAATGTACACACACCCTTTTCCTGCGGTGTGTTTTCCAAAATTCTCTAACAAATCTTCTCTTTTTGTATCACCTGTAGCAAAGTACAAACTGATTTTGGCTTTTCTAGGCGAAAAGCCAACAAGGGGTGCATCGCCTTCATGGCCGGATTTATATTTATAATGATATGAACCGAATCCAATAATACTCGTTCCCCACATCTTCGCTTTATACCCTGTCGTTTCTGTGAAAATATCTAATAGTTTATATGCGTCTTCACGTTTTTTCGGGTTTTCAACCATTTCGATAAATTCGATGACATTGCTGTTGTTTTCTTTTGTTTTAAGTTCGTACATAACTAAAATCACACCTCTCAAATTTAAAATTAGAGGTTAGTTCCCAACTTTCCTAATTATCATATAAATCTACTTTGTTGTAAACTGTCACTTCATCTGATATAGAAGATCTCCCTTAAGTTTAATGTTTGCATTTTTAACGGGACGCTCAATAGTCCAAGGAATATACTAGGAGATTTGCTTCTCGCGATCATTACTCCTTTATTAATTTATTGTGGTCAGGGGCATGAGGAGGTTCCTCCATCCATCCATCCATAATCAATCATAATGTTTGATCCATCCTCAGCGAATAAAGTAATTTCCTGTAATAAACGGGAATAGTACACACCTAAGTCTCGTCTAGGACTTGCAGCAATGGCTGCACCATAGTTACCAATGCCAGCAGCGGCCATGCTATGCCGTATGAAACATCATCAGCTTCTCTGAGAATGAAGAAACGGTTGAAGCTGTAACATGCGAATCCCAAGACATAGGAGCCGGTAAATCATCCTCAATTAAGATTGAGCTGAAGATTTCCATTTGCTTTGAAGAAATTCTCTTTCCCCTTTGAAAATAATCCTTCACTTCCGCTGTTTTTGCTACTTGAGCAAAACCCATCATCATAGCTTTTCCCATTGAATTGCACTCTATATTTTTAAATAGGTAGGTAATCTCTATTGCATTCAATGGCCTGCGTTCTCCAAAGAAGCCCGTCAAAAAACCTTGCTTTTTTACAAAATCGACCTTATCAGGTGTAGGTATGTATGGTGGTCTTACATATAATCCTTTAGATAACAACACTTTTCGAGATTGGTTGCTCAGTTCCGTGAAAGATGCGATGATCTCGGTAAAGAAATCACTTACATCCGACCGTGCTGCAATCCCTACTGATATTCCCGCAGCAACCATCCCCAAAATACTCATATTTCTTAAATACAGAAGGAAAAAACTATCAGTGAACAACCGAGAGGCATCTACATTTACATCATTTTCAGTAAATCCAATCGGGATAGGAAATTGTTCGTGTTTTAAAATTTCAGTAATCGTTCCAATATGCTTTTTTGAAAGACTAAGAGCATAATCCACAACAGGTTTAATTTCACTATCTTCTACTTTGTTTAGGAAATATTTTAATGCATGGCCATCTCAGCCGCAGTTAATCGGATATTATGTGAGGAAAGATTTTGAGCTTCCATTTCCATACTCCACCTTAAAGCACCTCAGTAGGATTAGAGCCTCTTTCTTTTCTTTTGGAATAAATAAAATTAGACTCAAACCTAAATTAAGCCTAAGAGATTGATGATCCCTTAGGCTTATACGGTTAAAAAAACGAGCTCTATGAATCATCAGCTCGTTATCTACATTATGTACTGTATATGGGGCGATCGATGGGAATCGAACCCACGAATGTCGGAGCCACAATCCGATGCGTTAACCACTTCGCCACGACCGCCATGATAATGATTATTTGGAGCGGACGACGAGACTCGAACTCGCGACCCCAACCTTGGCAAGGTTGTGCTCTACCAACTGAGCTACGTCCGCAAAATGGTGACCCGTAGGGGATTCGAACCCCTGAATGCATGCGTGAAAGGCATGTGAGTTAAGCCGCTTCTCCAACGGGCCATAGGAACAGCACATCCTCAGCTAGCTTCCGCTATTTAGCTGCTGAGAAAGCGTGTCAGCGATTAATATCATACGCTAAAGAAGAGCTTATCGTCAAGGATTTCAGTTTACGAAGAGACTGTAAAGTTTTCCCACGTCTTCACTCTGGTTACAGTTCATTTCAATAAAGCAATACCAGGTAATACTTTGTAATTCTAAAAACCTTTCAACGAATTGTCATTATTCAGGATAAGCGTATTCAACTCGTAGGAAGAACAGTGAAATGAACAACAAGGGAGCCAGCCTTCATCCTCCGTCAATGGTTCCTTTGTATCCTCATCGACTTTTAGCAATAACAGTATTGGACACCAACACTCGGTTTCCACGACTTTTCTCTGTTCCTGCTTGTATTGACAAAATAAAAAGTCCCCAGTATTGGACTACTGGAAGGCTTTACTCACAAGGCTATGTTAGGTTGAAATACGTGTCACTTACGTCTGCCTAACGGCTGGACAAACAATGATTTCTTGCGGTTTATTATGTATGGCGGCCCCGAGAGGACTCGAACCTCCGACTCACAGTTTAGGAATTTTAAATACTATGTTGGTTAGCATGAGTTAGAGTTGAAATACCGTTGATTTTATTGGATTTATATTTTTGACACCTTGGTCCTAATAGGTCTTTTTAGGGGTAAATTGATGTAGTTTTACCCCAATTTTCCCCAGTAGATTTTTATTCTCCTAACAGTTATAGTACATTTTTTATCTTGATTAATTAGCATTTTCAAAACTATGTTATGAAGTTCTTTGAAGGGGATTCCATGTTGTTTTGCAGCCATGGAAACATCCTCAAATTCCGGAGCTTGATGCAGTATCTCATTTTCCCTTATCGCCTGTTTTACGCGAATATCTCCAAAGGAGGTTTCTACTGTTATAAATCTTCGATTAAGTATTCGCCGAGTCCAAGTGCTCTTTCTAACGCCAATCGTCGTTGTCTCATGTAACAAAATTGCCTCACAATTTGTAGTATCCTGAAAGTTACACAGTACAGTCACTAAGGTTCCTGGCCGATTTTTTTCATATATATTGGTGTATAGAACACATCGAGTGTACCTGCCTGAAACAGTCGCTCCATTGTATACCCCAAAGCTTCGCCAGTCATATCATCAAGTTGTGTCTCAATAACTGTGATAGACTCATGGATATCCATGAGTCTAGCCCAAAGAACGTTTGGATGATCAAAATCCTTTTCTCCGGCACCATACCCTATCCTAACTATGCTTCCTTCAGGCAAAGAACCATACCGTTTAACGAGAGCTTTCAATATCCCTGCTCCTATCGGAGTGGTCAGTTCCCCCTTGGCATCCAACACGGCAAGAGGTATTCCTCTTAGCAATTCCGCTGTTGCAGGTGCGGGGATAGGAAAAAGACCATGTGCCATCCGAACCTTCCCCTGACCGGTGGGAACCGGGGAAGCATAAATGTCTCCGATATCCAAATCCTCAAGAGCTAAGACATTTGATTGTTTTCTGTATATTGATTTCAAACGGGTCTATAGAGAGCTTCACTAAATTTTCTTCAATATAAGAAAGATCAGCTCCCATCTCTCCTCGTATTTGTTTTTTACTATGATGCCTGCACTGTAACCTGCACCAAAACCATTATCGATATTTACTACACTAATTCCCGTTGCACAGGAATTAAGCATGGTCAACAAAGCTGATAAACACAAGAAAAAGACACTAAGGTAATTGAAGCTTTTAAAGCAGAAACCACCAATTCCATTGAACTGCAAAAAGCAGGCTGGCAAGCGATTCTAGACAATTTTAAAAAATATAGTGGAATGTCTAAAGAAGATTAAGATAACATGCAGGTTAAATATTAATTATTGAAAGGCTAATTTCAATCCTTCCTGTCGGAAGGTTTTTTTATGCTACCAGAACGTAAACGGCGAACCATATTCGCAGATTAAACCACAGTATTGCGTTAAACTGCCCTTTACTTCCCAAAACGAAAGAAGACTGCCTTCGCAGCCTTCCTGTGCAATAGATCTCCGATAGCTCAACAAAAAAAAGACTAAAAAACACATTTAGCTTATCAGTGAAGCAAATAGAGCAGCAAGAACCACAAGGTTTTAACAAAGATGATCAGCCCACATTTTTGATGAAGGCTAAGACGGTTTTCCTATTTATATTTTTTATTATCGAGCATCACTAACTGGGAATTTGAATTTTTTGCCACAGTCTTTGTATGGTGAACGAGTTTGACTATATCTTTGTAAGCTTGTTTTGCCCCAATCACTAACAATGGTACCCCGATAAAATCAATCCTTAACCAACGTGAAAACATCCCCCCGAAGGTCATAGGAATTGGAACTGTAGGTGAGGTATTGGATAAAATAATTCTTTCATTTAATATTTTTTCCTCAAGAAACATATGGATAAGATTGTGAATACCCGGAATTAAGATTTTAGATCGCCCTCTACCCATTGTATAGACTGAATTACCATCTTCATCCATCCCATGAAAATATAACTTACCTCGATCCTTATATTCAAGCTCATTAAAATTGTGTGTAGACAATATTTCATCCTTTGTTGGCTCTCGTGTTTCATGCAACTTTTTCAGGTGGTAAGCGGCAGCTAAGACCGTCGTGTGCGTACCACCAAAATCATGATAAATAAAGATCACAATATTTCCTCCGGTGTAAATAAAAATGGATTGCATACTATATTTTGGTATTAAAATTGAAAAATTATAACAAATGATGGTAAAGGGATTGAACAAAAGATCAAAACCTAGTTATTCAACTAATCTCCCAATAGCGGAGTAACAAGTTCTGAATCAGCCTTGTGAAAGTAACGACTCCCGTTACTTCAATAAACTTTCAGTATTTTGCAATATCGATTTTCTCTTTATGTGCTCTATCCCCCATTCATGCATTGCTTCCATAATGGGCTTCAATGTCATTCCATATTCAGTTATGGAATACTCCACTTTAGGTGGGATTTCAGGATATATCTCTCGACTTATAAGCCCCTCCTCCTCTAATTCCCGTAATTGATTGGTTAGCATTTTGGGGGTAATACCTCATGCCCATCAAGCTAAAACACATCATTACCCCCAAAACGAAGAAAATGCGCTAT
>NZ_JBEGDL010000059.1:0-20976 GCF_040813775.1 Ammoniphilus soli | reverse complement strand
ACCAAATGCGTTGCCGTTCGATATCCGTAGCAAAATAGGTGATGATTTCTTGCTTTAGATTGACTAGGGACTTTTTAGCCTCTTCTTCATCCGTAAAACGGGTTTTATCTTCGATACATGGAATGCGGGAGTAATTGGAATATGCCGAGAGGGACAGTTTAACTTCCTTCGGTTTTCTTCGCTTTGTATAAATCAAGTGTATTTCCACTCCTACCATCAGAAAAAGCCAGCTCTCCTGATAAATCCATTTTCCATTTCTTCGTGGATTTTCTTCTTTCAATGTTTGTTTCCAGGTGAACAAAGGTTCTTGAGGATAGATCCGTGCATGACGTGGCCACAGTCGAACCAAGTCCAGTTCCATCATAGCTAATGATGATAAAATCAAGTCACTCACCTCCAGCTCAACATGGCTTTACCTATTCATATCCAGATAGAAAAGGGAAAATACGTGCAATTCTAAATATATTCTATGATGTTGAGGAAAACCAACATTCAAATCAGAAGAATGCCGGCAAAGAACTGAGTTCTGATAGAGCGGAAAAGGGTGGATGAGAAAATTGAGAAAAATACCCGGGACTCAGAGTCGAAGAACCGTTCCTGGAAGTTACTATAGAGATCGGAATGTTAGTGATACAACCGCTTATTCGGCAAGGCTAACAGGTGTGAGAACCCAAGCTTTATCTAATTCGCTTTACAATATGCTTACGTTTGGCTCACGAATGATAACTACGTTGTATATCGCTCCTATAGGCGGGATTATTGATAGAGCGGTGAAACAGCAGTTTGATCCCTTCTTGATCCTTCAACTTGTATTAATTGGTGCCTCGATAGGTACAGCAATGGCTATTCTTTTTATGCCAACTACTGTGAGGTTTTACGAATTAGGTATCGATGAAATAGACCAGCAGGGAAGTTCAGCTCGAGTATTCAAATCCTTATTTTTAACGAAGCAAGGAATTGCCAAAGTTCTTGCTTGCTTACGAATCCCTAAGATCCTTATGTTAAAAGATATTAGTTTTGAAGGTGTGCCAAAAAGCATGATTGTTTTGAATGCTATTCTACACTCATTTTTTACTGTTGGTTCGATTGCAGCGTTTTACGGGGCTTGGTTACAACCTGAGTACATGGTTCGGGCAAGTAGTCTGTCTTCAGCTATCAACGCTATCGCGGCTTTCATGCTATTGTTCTTAGTAGACCCGCGAGGCGCTATCATTATGGACAAGGGAATAAATCGTAAAATACCATTGAACGAAGTGAAGTCGTCCATGTTTTTTCTTGCAATAAGCCGTTTTATTGGTACAGTTTTATCCTTACTGGTTCTATACCCGGTTTCTTTATTTGTTGTGTTTATTGCAAAATTCTTTTAGAACACTTATGAATGAGAAAATATCACGAATCCGATAGTTTGGGAGCAGGTAACATTTCTGCTCCTTTTGTTGCTGAACTAACGGGCAGTTTAACTGAATAAGAAGGAGAAGGCATAAAAGAGACGAAATACTATTCAATATTCATAAAAAGGAGAGAATTATCGTGGAGATAACGCCAGTAGAACTGATAGGAGAAAGGGTTAAGATACTTCCTATGGAAGTTGATCACGTACAGGAATTATTTGATGCGGGAAACTATCCAGATATATGGGCGTATATGCCAATGAAAGTAGATTCAATTGAAGATATGAAATGTCTTGTGGATGGAGCGCTTCAAGCAAGAGTACAAGGAACTGAATTTCCTTTCGTTATCTATGATAAGGATTCAGGAAAAGTTGTGGGAAGCACTCGTTTTCTTGATATATCCATACCTAATCGGAGTTTGGAAATTGGTTGGACATGGCTGTCTCCGACAGTTTGGCGAACAAGTATAAATACTGAGTGTAAGTATCTTCTTTTGAAGTATTGCTTTGAAACACTAGGGACAATTCGTGTACAAATAAAAACAGATGGTCGTAATCTTAGGTCTCAACAGGCAATTGAAAGATTAGGTGCTGTTAAGGAAGGAGTGCTTCGTCGGCATCGCATCATGTATGATGGATATGTGCGAGACTCTGTGTATTACAGTGTAATCGATAAAGAATGGCTTTTCGTGAAGGACAGATTAGAGAGTATGCTACGACAATAGCGTAAGTTCTTGATTATTAAACGAAGGGATTCGATTGTTCGATAAGATGGGCTGCGTTCGGCAGCCCTTTTTTGTTCAGAAAGGGCAGATTTGTTGAATAACGGTAGAGAAAAAAAAATAGGGAATCCCTACCTCTTATCTATCTTAGCAAGTTCATCTCGGTCAGCCATTATAGGGTAGGTACATTATATCCGGTTAATAAAGAGCTGAAAACTTCTATTATTTTTATCTGCAATTTCTTTCCCACGCATCATCCATTGACTCACTTCTTTTGTTATGTAACCCTATGATAGATCCATATGCTCTAAAAATATGGTTACTCAACAACTTTAAGAGGAAACGGTGAGACATCCCAAGATTCGATTTCAAAGTCTCTCACCCCATGAACGATATAGGGGTCTTTCTCAATCAATGCTTGCGTTTCTTCATAAGACTCTGTTTTAAACAATAGATACCCCCCGACCTTGCCTATAAACAATCCTGCCGTCAGTAAAGTTCCCTCATCATATAGTTTTTTTAGATAATCAACGTGATCAGGCTTTAAATGTGCCCCTTTTTCATTACCTTTTAGAGTATATTTCACTAAGTATAACACCATATTTAATCTCCCTCTCTAAAAATGATTTTTGTTATTATGCCACATTTAACGCGGTTCGAAATAGTCGTTCGCCTTATTTTAAAGGAATCGTGATGTGTCCTTCAATCGTAAATTCAAAAACAAACAATGGGAAATGCATTTTGTAGTGATATGTTTCATCATTAATGATTCCAACGTAACTCCTTTTTATGCCCCTTCGAGAATATACATATCATATGGGGGGATTTAATGGAGTTACAAGGGAAGATAAGTTTAAGTGTTGGTTGGATAACTTTGTTTCTTATGGGTACTGACCTATTTGTGGTGTCTCCGTTATTACCGTTCATTTCGGAAGCATATCAGGTTAGTACATCGACCACAGGATGGATGGTAACAGTTTTTGCAGTTACATATGCTTTTTCAGCTCCTTTTTTTGGTTGGTTTTCAGATAAAAAGGGACGGAGAATATTTATTACGTTTGGTTTATTGCTGTTTGCTATTTCTAATGCACTAACCGCTTTTGCTCCTTCTTTTTTATGGTTAATTATAAGCCGTATTTTAGCTGGTTTGTCCGTTGCTTCAATTACCCCTTTGATATATGCAATCATTGGTGATATTGCACCACCAAATCGAAGGGGAACATGGCTTTCGATTGTTGTTTCAGGACACTTAACGGCTCTTTGGGCAGGAGCACCGTTCGGTACGTTATTAGAGCATTTTCTTGGTTGGCGTTCAGTATTTGTTGTAATGGCTATCATAGGAGCAATACTGGCAGTAGTGAATTTCAAAACATGGGTTTCTATTCCTAGAAGGGAAACCATAAATCTACTACAAGGAAATCTTCTTCGAATATTAGGTTCTGTAAGTGTTACTACCATTTGGGCAATATCGATGTACACTCTTTATGTTTATTTGGGAGCAGCTCTTTACTCCGAAAATAGATTCTCATCATCAGAAATCGCATTAGCTGTTACTTTTTATGGTATCGGAGCGGTTTTAGGAAGCCTTACAAGTGGACAATTAACAGATAAATTTGGAGAAAGAAAAATTTCAAAGGCTACACTAATTTTCTTGACTCTTATACTCATTTGTTTAGGGATATTCTTCTCATCTGGCGATTGGGTTTATTTCTTTCTGTTTATATGGGCTTTGGTTGGTTATGCAGGATTCACATCATATCAAGCAAGATTAGCAATGGAATATTCAAAAGAACGAGGAATTGCAATGGCATGGAATAATACAGCTTTATATATAGGTATCACGATTGGTTCAATGATTGGAGGTTATGTCATATCTAATTGGGGATATTCACTGCTCCCTTATGTTTGTAGCGGCGCAGCAATCGTTAGTTTTGTACTCAGTACCCAAAAGGTACAAGAAGCCAAAAAAGAATATGTTTTTTCAGAAGATAGATGACCTCAGAACGAGGTCTTGTTATTTAGCTAAACGAGGATCGATAGCAGGGGACGGCATCAAGCATCCGTCCCTTGCTTCGTTGCTGCACTATCGGGCAGGATTGCGGAATAGTGCGCCTAGCAAAGCTAGGCACAGCTTATTGGTAAAAGTCCAATCGAGGTAGGGCCCAAGCCGCCTCGTAGCTAGCAGGCATCTGGTGGTGAGAGCCTAAGGATGAAGCCCTGTGAAAAGCCCTGACTAGGGGGAAGCAAAACTGCAGGCCGTAACATGAAGTGAATCCTGCCGCATCGTCATTTACAACCCGAAAGGGACAAGAGGGAGCCGAATCTCGTATTGTGTGATGAAGGCCATGGAACGCGTGAAGAACTTGGAGAAACAGCGCGGAAGAACCCTCCGGTGTATGGGGATCGGCATGCAGTGACAGTTGTGTCTGGAACTAGGGAGACCCTACCTCGCACGACTGCGTCGTAAAACGTGAACCTATAAGCCCAAAGGGGTGAAGTGGCCAGCGGCAAGAAGGGAGTCGGATAGGGTGGTAGTACCGAGGAACGCAGGACAACATAACCTGCGGGAGGAAAGCACCCTTACTTTGTTCACGGGTATCAAAGGAGGTAAGAGCAAGTGAATGCAGTGAAATCTGCTAACTACACCAAAGGAAAAGTTCGAGAACTCCAAAGAACCCTCTACCTTGCGGCTAAGGCGAATGCCAATCGCAGGTTTCATGCCCTGTACGACAAAGTGTACAGATCAGACGTCATGTGGGAAGCATGGAAACGGGTCAAGGCAAATCGAGGAAGTGCGGGAGTCGATGGTATGACGATTCAGCACATTGTACAGGAATACGGGGAAGAACAATTCGTGAAAGATACGCAACAACAATTGCAGGAGAATGCCTATCGTCCCAAGCCAGTACGAAGGAAGGATATCCCCAAGGGTGATGGTAAAACGCGACCATTGGGGATACTTTTCTGGAACTTAAACGATATGGTGGAAGGACTCAACCAAAAGATACGAGGTCTACGCAATTATTATGGGATTACTCTTATGGCAAAGAAGTGGCTGAACCGAATCGATTGGTACATCCTCGAACGTTTGAATTTGTTCTGGAATAAGAAAAAGAACAAGAGACACAAACATGCAAGAATCGGCGAGATACAGCGAATAACCAAAGGAGTCTTATTGAAGCTCACAGGATGACCGCATGCCAAAAGAAGAAGAACATCGGAAAACCGTATGAGGGAAAACCTCACGTACGGTTTGATGAGGGGAAGCTGAAACAAGTGTAGGCAACCTTATGGTCGCCCCGCAAGTTTCAGTTTTCTACTCTACTGGGCAGTTAATAGCTTAATAAGAAAATTTCAAAAATGAGGGGTATATAATGTCAATGACTGATGAACAATTTGATGATTATTTGGATTATTGCTATGAAAAATTAGAAAAAAAGCAAGAGAAACTTTTTCAAGACTTTCAAATAGGTAACTATGAAAAATATTGGTACAACCAAGAACGAAGCGTATTACAGTTTATCGATAATGGGGTAATACAACTTGAATTTAAAGTTATTTTTATAGGTTCATGGTCAAAGAAGAGCGATACATGGATGTGGGCGTGGGCTAATGAAAGTATGCTGGAAGAAGTTCGTCAACTATCAAGCAGCATACAGGGATTGTATCAGGTTACTGATTTCGACATATTTAAGGAGCCAATATTTGAATGTGATGAGGCGATGGCTCACGAATTAACAGCATTTGCAGTGGAACAATTGGATGCTAGAGGGATGTATATTTCACCAGATGGGAATAGTCTTTTATTTATGGCTATTATAGAGCCTACTGAAACGTTTTAATTACCACAACATTATTGCACTCCCTCAGTTTAATTCATTTTTCTCACGAATGCTCGCTAATTCGTAGGATTTATTCCACTCGGAATTAGAATAATGGATGAAGGGGGAAGAGGCATGGCCAGTTTAGTTAAATGAGGGCATGGAAATAGGGGATCTAAATTAAATGAATTTTAAGATTGATTTCCCTTTTTACAGTATGCTAGTATAACTAGTATACCATGAAAACGATATCAATAGAAAAGGCAGGGGGATTAATGTGAAAAAGTTTACTGGTTTATTATCAGCAGTTCTTGTGACAAGCTTGGTTCTTGCAGGATGCGGAAATAGCGCTCCAGAAGCGACTGGAGATGCTAAAGCGGGAAGTGATACAGTTTATACTTTGAAAATGTCCACTCAAATGGCAGACACACACCCTATGGTGGAAGGATTTCATCAATTGGCTAAGAGATTAGACGAAAAAACCAATGGAAGAATCAAGATGGAAGTGTACACGAGTGCCCAGTTGGGTTCCGATGAAGATGTCATTGAACAAGCAATTCAAGGGGTGAACGTTGCTGTTCTTACGGATGGAGGACGGATGGGGAACTATGTAAAGGATATTGGTATTATCGGGGCTCCTTATTTGACGGACAACTACGAGGAAGTATTGAAGATTACGCAAGGCGATACGTTTAAAAGTTGGGAAAAGGAATTAGCTGAGCAAAATGGCATCCGCGTTCTTTCTTTTAATTGGTATGACGGGGCAAGACATTTCCTCACCAATAAGCCAGTTAAGTCACCTGAAGATCTAGATGGATTAAGAATAAGAACTCCAGGTGCACCGGTTTGGGCGGAATCCGTGAAAGCTATGGGAGCGATTCCAGTAGCTATGCCTTGGCCGGAATCCTATACCGCTGTACAGCAGGGAGCGATCGATGGAGCGGAAGCGCAGCATACGGCAACTTATGCTTCCAGAATGTATGAAGTGGTGAAGTATGTAAATAAAACTGGACATTTCCAACTGGTTAACGGGATCATTGTCGGTGAAAAGTGGTTCGATACCTTGCCGGAAGACCTGCAGAACATTTTAATGGAAGAGACAAAAGCTGTTGCTGAAGAAAACGCAAAGCACATCGCAAGCTTGTCTCAAGAGTTTGAGGAAAAAATGAAAGCGGAAGGTATGGAAGTTGTGGAAGTGGATGTCGAAGCATTCAAGGCGGCTGCGGACAAGGCCTATGAAGTATTAGGATTGAAAGAGCTTCGAGAAAAGATATACGCTGAAATTGGTAAATAGGGAAATATAGGGTGAAGAAGATATGAAAAAAGTATATGGGTATTTTTGTAAAATAGAGGAGACGATCGTACAAGTTTTCATTTGTGCAGTAATGGCTCTAGTGTTTATTTCAGCAGTATTCCGAACGATAAAATACCCGTTAAATTGGGCCACAGATTTATCATTGTTGTTATTTGCTTGGGTTGTATTTCTAGGTGCCGATATGGCACTTAGAAATACGGAATTAGTCAATGTGGATCTGCTGCTGAAAAGATTTGCGGGAAAAGTTCAAAAAAACATATATATATTTTGGAACCTGATCATCATGGCATTCTTATTGACCTTAATATGGTATGGAATTCCCCTGGCCATGGAAAGCTCGAAACGACTCTTCCAGACATTGGGGATTAGCTATTCATGGGCGACGATTAGCGTTCCGATTGGATCTATGTTTATGCTGATTACAACTGGAATCAAAATATTCCGGGCCTGGAAAAAAGAGAACTGGTAGAAAGGGGGAAAGCTTGTGTTACTCGTACTCATTGTATTTTTGTTTTTATTATTCTTCGGCATGCCGGTTGCTTTCGCGATCGGGTTATCCGGGATTGTATTCTTTCTGACAACACCGGAAGTCCCCTTTTCTATAGCAGTTCAAAGGGTATTGGTCCCATCTCAATCTTTCACCATGTTGGCAATTCCACTGTTCATCCTTGCGGGTAATTTAATGAACGAGACGGGAATCACCAAAAGGCTGATCAAACTGGCCAATGTATTGACCGGCCATATGTATGGGAATCTTGCTCAGGTCAGTGTCGTACTCAGTACGCTAATGGGCGGGGTATCCGGGTCCGCTGTTGCCGATGCCGCTATGCAATCCAGGGTCCTGGGGCCTGATATGATAAAAAGAGGCTATAGTCGGGGCTTTGCGGCATCCATCAATGGATGGTCGTCTCTCATTACGGCAACGATCCCGCCCAGTATGGGACTTATTATCTATGGATCGGTGGGAGAAGTTTCGATCGGCAGACTTTTTGCTGGCGGAATCTTGCCCGGTATCCTCATGATGGTGGCTCTGATGATCGCTGTATCTTATACCAGCAGAAAAAGAAAGTATCAGCCGGCGAGAGAAAAAGCGCCTGGATTTAAGGAAGTTCTAATTGCATTTAAAGACGGAATATGGGCGCTTTTGTTCCCTATCATTCTGATTGTCGGGATTCGGTATGGGATTTTTACGCCTTCTGAATCAGGAGCCTTTGCCGCTGTTTATGCCATTTTTGTGGGTGCGGTGATCTATAAGGAATTAACTTGGGAAAAATTCAAAAAGACGGTGTACGGCAGTGCCATGGATATTGGCGCGATCATGCTGATCATCTCGGTTTCCGGAATCTTCGGGTACGGAATTGTCTATGATCGGGTGACGCAAAGCCTTTCTGAGCTGATTACAGGAATTACGCAAAATCCTATTATCCTGTTTGCTATCATCATATTCTTATTGGCTGTATCAGGAATGTTTATTGAAACGACGGTTGTGGCTTTGCTCCTCACGCCGATCTTTGTTCCAATAATTAAGAGCGTGGGAATCGATCCCGTTCATTTCGGGCTGGTCATGATGACCGTAACGACTATGGGAATCATGACGCCTCCATTGGGAGTATCGTTATTTACCGTATCATCCATCATGGAATGTTCCCCTCAGGAGACAGTCAAAGAATCTCTGCCGTTTTTCGTTGCGGTTATTGCCGTAATATTAATTATGGTATTTTTCCCTCAACTAATATTATATATACCTAATAGGATATTTGGGGTATAGGAAAAGCTAGAATAAAAGGGGGCAACATGAAAATCAATATAACGCAAAAAAATGACAGTGATTCAAGGCGAAATTTTGTTTACAACTGTTTGTATGAGAACATCATCCAATTAATTCTTCCGCCGGGATGCGCTCTATCCGAAAAAGAAATCGGATTGCAGCTTAATGTGAGCAGGACACCGGTAAGGGAAGCGATGATTCAGCTTGCCAAGGAAGATCTTGTAGAGACCGTTCCCCAAATCGGATCTTATGTTTCGCTTATTAATCCCGCTTTAGTGGAAGAATCCAGGTTTATGAGAGAAACACTTGAGATTGCCGTAATCAAGCAAGCCGCAGAAAAAATCAATCCTTTGACCTTGCTGGAATTAGAGAAAAACCTCTATATGCAAAAATTAATGATCGAAAATGGAGATTATAAAGAATTTGTTAAGCATGATGATGCGTTTCATGAAATCATATTCAAAAGCTTGGGAAAAGAAAGAACCTGGCATGCCATCGATCAAATGAATGCCCAATTTAAGCGAGTGCGGATTTTGAGATTGGCAAGCACGGAAACTTCAAGATGGGAAGAAGTTGTGGAAGAGCATGAGGACTTATTTTCAGCTCTTAAAAATAAGGATGCTGTGTTGGCTGAAAAAAGGATGAAAGAACATTTAACTAAAGGAATCTTTCATTTAGATGAACTAAAGGCAAAGCATCCTGATTATTTTGAAGCGGGATTATAGAAAGAGAAATCGGGAGGGGACAACCTTATGAGAATGGCATTCAGATGGTATGGGAAGGGGAATGACCGTATCCCGTTGCATCATATTAAACAGATCCCTGGCGTTGAAGGCCTGGTTTGGGCTCTTCATGATATTCCAGCAGGGGAAGAATGGCCTATGGAGCGGATCCTGGAAGTAAAGCAGCAAGCCGAGGAATATGGATTTAATATTGATGTGGTAGAAAGTGTAAATGTTCATGAGGATATCAAGCTAGGCTTGCCCACTCGGGAGCAATACATCGAAATTTATAAGCGAACTATCGAAAAGCTGGGTCAAGCCGGGGTCAAGGTGATCTGTTATAACTTCATGCCGGTCTTTGATTGGACAAGGACAGATTTATACAAGGAATTAGAGGACGGTTCTACTGCGCTTTTCTTTGAAAAAGAAAAAGTCATGAATATGGACCCCCTCGAGCTGGTCGATAAAATTGCCAATAATTCGAGCTTTATCATGCCTGGTTGGGAGCCGGAAAGGCTATCGAGACTCACGGAGCTTTTTGAGGCGTATAAAAAGGTAACAGAGGAAGATCTATGGGATAACTTGAAATATTTCCTTGAGGAGATTATCCCAGTTGCAGAAAAAAGCGGAATCAAGATGGCCATTCATCCGGACGATCCTCCTTGGTCTATTTTCGGGTTGCCAAGAATCATTACAAATCAAGAGAATATAAGAAGAGTCTTAAAACTAGTAGACAGTCCGCATAATGGTTTGACCCTTTGCAGCGGATCCTTAGGCGCAAATCCCAATAATAATATTCCGGCCATGATCATGGAATTCGCAGACCGTATTCCTTTTGCCCACATCCGCAATGTAAGAGTGTATGAAAATGGTGATTTCATCGAAACTTCTCATCGAACTCAAGATGGTTCGGTCGATATCTATGAAGTCGTTAAAGCTTACCATGAAAATGGGTTCACTGGATATGCAAGACCTGACCATGGGAGACATATTTTTGACGAGGAATGCCGGCCTGGCTATGGACTTTACGACAGAGCCCTTGGAATCATGTATCTTTGGGGGATTTGGGATTCGCTAGAAAGAGCGAAAAAGGAGGAAGCCTATGTTGCCGCTAAATGAAAACTTAAAAGGAAAAGTAGCCGTCATCACAGGGGGCGGCGGAGTCCTATGCAGCGCCATGGCTAAGGAGTTGGGCAGGCAGGGAGTCAAGGTAGCCATTCTCAACCGAACGGCAGAAAAGGGAGAAAAGGTAGCAGAAGAAATCAGGCAATCTGGCGGTGAAGCGCTGTCCGTTGCATGCAACGTATTAGACGCAGAAAGCGTAAAGGGTGCAGAAGAAATTATTTTCAATTCGTTTGGGGCTTGTGACATTTTGATCAACGGAGCGGGCGGAAACCATCCGAATGGTGTAACAACCAATGAAATCTTGAAGATTGAGGACCTTGAGAATAAAGAAATCAAGACATTTTTCGATTTGAGTGTGGATGGATTTGGCCATGTATTCAACTTGAATATTCTTGGGACACTCATTCCAACTCAAGTGTTCACCAAAAGGATGATCAACAAAAAGGGAGCTATTGTCATCAATATGTCATCCATGAGCGCTCCAAGCCCTATGACTAAAGTTCCGGCCTACAGTGCAGCAAAAGCAGGAATTGACAACTTCACGCAATGGTTAGCCGTTCATATGGCTGAAGTGGGGATCAGAGTGAATGCGATAGCACCGGGATTCTTCTTAACTGAACAAAACAGAAATCTATTAAAAAACGAAGACGGCTCTTTAACAGAAAGATCCACTAAAATCATTTCTCATACCCCTATGCGAAGATTTGGTTCTCCGGAAGATCTTCTGGGGACCTTGCTTTGGTTGGCGGATGAGAATATGTCAGGCTTCGTTACGGGGATCACGGTTCCTGTAGATGGCGGATTTATGTCCTATTCAGGAGTTTAGGCGGGGATTAATAAATCTACTGAACTTCGCAGGGATGCCGTTCAGTAGATTTATTTATTAACAGCGAAAAAGGATGTGCACGAATGAAAAAGTGGGATATTTTGAAAAAGGTTGCCGATATCGGCGTTGTGGCTGTCGTGAGGGCGGAGTCCGTAGAACAAGCGAAAGAAATCTCTTATGCATGTGCTGATGGGGGAATTACAGCTATTGAAGTAACCTATACCGTACCCGGTGCAACCGAAGTGATCCAAGCCTTAAAAGCCGGAAGACGCGCGAGTCAGCTGATCGTAGGGGCTGGAACCGTATTGGATGCGGAAACGGCGAGAATTTCCATATTGGCAGGAGCGGATTTCGTCGTATCTCCGGGATTTGATTTAGAATCGGCCAAGCTTTGCCATCGCTATCAAGTGCCTTATATGGCAGGGTGCATGACCATTACCGAAATGATTCGGGCGCTTGAAGCGGGTTGTGACATCATTAAGCTGTTCCCCGGCAGTGCATTCGGGCCTTCATTTATAAAGGATGTGAAAGCCCCGCTCCTTCAAGTGAATTTGATGCCCACCGGCGGAGTAAGTCTGGACAATATAGCAGATTGGATAAGAAATGGTGCCGTCGCTGTCGGAGTAGGGGGACAATTGACCAAGGGCACACCTGAGCAAATCAGGGAAACAGCCAGGAAATACGTAGAAAAGGTTAATGAAGCTCGGAAAGGGCTTATTCGATAGAGTGAGGTATACATAATGAAAAAAGTTGTTATATTGGGTGAAGCTCTTTTGCGCTTATCTCCGCCGGGAAGAAATAGAATTGTCGGAAGTCCGCTTTTTGAGGTGAATTATGGCGGCAGTGAAGCCAATGTTGCTGTTGCTTTGAGCCAGTATGGTGTCGATACTTCTTTTGTCAGCAAGCTGCCAAGCCATGAATTAGGGGATGCGGCCATTGGCAAGCTTAGGGAGTTTGGCGTCAATACTTCTCATATTGCAAGAGGCGGAGACCGAATGGGAATCTATTATCTAGAGAATGGGTATTCAGTGAGACCAAGCAAAGTGGTTTATGACAGAAAAAATTCTGCGTTATCTGAAGCATGCGTTGAGGAATTTAACCTGGATGAAATTTTTCGGGGGAAGGATTTGTTTCACGTCTCGGGAATAACTCTAGGGATAAGCGAAAAAGGCTTTCAGCTGGCGAAAGCGTTCATGAAAGCAGCTAAAGAACGAGGCTTGAAAATAAGTTTTGATTTTAACTATAGAAGTAAGTTGTGGTCCATTGAACAAGCCAAAGAAAAATTTGAAAAAGTATTGGAATATGTTGATATTGCTTTTGCAGGCCATCTTGATTTTACCAGGATATTGGGGATCCCGATGGTAAGAAAATGGGAAGATAGCGATCTTCATGAGTATTTTGAGGATCTGTACAGAAAGGCAAGCGGTAAGTATCATTTTGAATGGATCGTATCTTCTTTCAGAGATGTAAAATCAGCATCTAAAAATGATTATCAAGGAATCATTTATAACGGAGATCAATAATATCAATCGAATAAATATTCTATTGATATTATTGATCGGGTTGGGACGGGAGATGCCTTTACAGCCGGATTCCTCTATGCCTATTTAATGGATAAAGGGCATGAGTACAAAGTCGAATTTGCCGCGGCTTCAGCTGCTTTAAAGCATACGATTCCCGGTGATATGAATAATGTGAAGGCGGATGAAGTAGAGAGCCTTTTCAGCATGGGTTTATTTCATGTCCAAAGGTAAAATTGGATCATCTGAACAACTTCATTTTTAGTGGGAAGAAGAATTTCTTCCTTTTTTTATGTAAAGTGATTAGAAGTAAAGAGGTTCTACAGTAGTAATGTATTCACCACCAAATAATCCAAATCAAAACCTTTTTCATCAAGTAGAAGAAATTCAGGAAAAGGATCCACTCCAATAAGATCGTTTTTCATTAGGACATTAATATAACATGTTTTTTAAACGGGAATCGATAGCGCGGGAATGGAATCGGCATCCTTCCCTTGCTTCATTGCTGTGGAAACAGGAGAATAGTTGAATAAAGTAGTAGAAATTAGTCAGGAGTGAAGGGGTGAGTGAAATAAGTTTAGCTAGTTATATTGGATGTAATGTAGAAATACCAGTTAATGATGATGAATATTCAGATGACTTTATTTATATTGGCAGTTGTTTTACGGATGAGTATAACCTGATAAATGTAAATAAATACCAGTTTACCACTCCTTATGTTTATGAGGTATCAAGTCTTTCGGGGATTGAGATTTCGAACTATATGAACCCAGAAACGTGTGCGGAATCCAAAATGAAGTTGATAGAACTATGT
This sequence comes from Ammoniphilus soli, assembly GCF_040813775.1. Classification (NCBI taxonomy): domain Bacteria; kingdom Bacillati; phylum Bacillota; class Bacilli; order Caryophanales; family Paenibacillaceae; genus Ammoniphilus; species Ammoniphilus soli. Next base: position 6,953 of record NZ_JBEGDL010000059.1, on the reverse strand, counting down.
AAGATAATGGACGGTTATCTTAGGCGATTATTTTGAGTTATATAGTTGTTGGTTGGGAGAAGAAACTGAAAAGCGAAAAGGTGAGATAATCCTTCAAATCAACAACTTTGACATCGACCAGATTGAAATTCCTGAAAAAACCTTAGTTAGATTCGAGAAATGAAGTATCTGCTCAACTAACGGGAATCAATAGTTAAGGAGCCAATTATGTATGGCTCCTTTCTTCGTTTGTTCAACTGATATGAACGAAACTGTCAACCCACCGCACCAAAATGTTTTTTAGTTGGTGGTTCATTCAGCAAGAATAGAGTTATCCCTTATTCAACTTAGACACCTATTATCCTTTCGAATTTAGCTTGTCAAGGGTGTACTTACCTTGACAAGCTAAATCTAGAAATGGATACACTATTTAGAGTTGAAAAAGGAAAACCTTAAAGACTTGGCACGAAGGCAAAAATGGAGACGGTGGTATACAGTCTGATATGCGTGGGTTGGGTACCGCATTTCAATCCATTCGTCACGGAGCTGCTTCGGACTAACGGCGCACGTTCGGCTATCGATCTTTGTCTAGTGCATAGCGGTACATGAGGATCCTCCTTACTGGTGCTTTGCCTTCGAGCCAAAACTTCAAAATCTCTCAATCCAGTTTGAAAATAAGTTGAAATATAGATTAGGCAGAACTAGATTCTTCAAAATGCTTTTTCTCTATGATTGAGCCAATAGCCCAAATGAACCCAATAACATTTTGGATGATGAATATGCAAAAACCGGGGATTGCACCCCGGTTTGATGCTTTATTGTTGTGTGATCGATTTTCCATCATTCATCGCTTGTCCATCATACTGGAATGGCTGGTTTTTATCTCCCTGATTTCCTCTTTTATTCATGAAATTCGTGAAAGGCTGCCCCATCTGCCACATTCCCAGGTTATTTCGCAAGTTTGCTAAGGGCTTCATCATTCGCTGCAACCCCACATTATTTGGATTTCTCATGATATAGATGAAACCTATCCCTAAAGCTAATAATACAGGCATTCCCCATCTTCTGTTAGGTCTCGGTGAAAATGTTTGCAGTAATTGTGTCCACATTCCCATGTTGTTGCGATTTCTATTAGTGAGTGTCGCTAGAAGACTAATTCCTGAAGCTAATAAAGATATCATCGATCCGTGCAATGGTATCACCGCCATGTTAAGTTTTTTATAATGGTTTAATTTTAAACCATTAGTTAGATTGTCCTTAAAGAATTCTTTGTGTCATGGAAATTCATTCTGTCTTTTTGTGTTTTTTTACCGTAGGTTATAAGTTAATAAATAGGGGATGATAAAAAGAACATTTATCAGACTGAGGTGATTGGATATGGCCTACATCATGGTGAACGGCTGCAGACTTTATTATACAGTACAAGGCCAAGGGACTCCCATTCTCTTTATCCATCCACCTGTACTTACTCATTTCAATTTTAAATATCAAATAGAAGAGTTATCCAAATATTTCAAAGTCATTGCCTTTGATATTCGAGGGCATGGAAGAAGTTCATTTTCCAAACAGCCCTTGACCTATCCTTTGATCGCAGAGGATATAAAACATCTATTAGATCACTTGGAAACTCAGAAAGCATGGATTTGCGGCTATTCAACAGGAGGTTCCATTGTTCTTGAATTTTTGCTGTCTCAGGCCGATCGGGCATGGGGTGGAGTTGTCATTAGCGGAATGTCTGAAGTCAGTGATTGGTTCTTGAAAAACAAAATCGCTTTAGGGCTAGGCTTTGCTCGATTGAGAGCCCTTTCTGTACTCGCCCTTTCTACATCATGGACGAATACAAATACCAAGACTTCATATTGGAAAATGATTAGGGAAGAGCTAATGGGAAATGTGAAAAATGTTGAACAATATTACCGATATAGCTTGTCCTATAATTGTACCAATCGACTGGGAGAAATTGAGCATCCCGTATTATTAATCTATGGAGAAAAGGATAAGCGTTTCCACCGCTATGCCAAATTGTTGCATAACAAGCTGCCTTGCAGCGAATTGAAATGGATTCAACATGTCAAACATCAAATACCAACTAAAGCTGCCGTCGAGTTAAATGATCTAATTAAGCAATTCATTTATACATATAAAGAACCGGAAGAAAATCCAACGTTTCCTACCATACCATTGGAAGAAGAGACATTACCTGAACATGGGTTTTATCAGTGAAGAATTTGCGAGAGTTTGATTAGTTATAAACCGTTTAGATCACTTATTGTTGTTAGGTTGGAATGAATATGACTCATAGCGATTACCCTTTGCTTATGCAAGGGTTTTTATAAGTAGTTTTTAAAGTTTATTCCTGGAATTTGATGCGGAATTCATTCGAAGAGTTTAGGTGGAAAAAGTAATGACCAATCTTGACCCACCTAAGCTAACGGGAGTCCATAGTTCAATAATAAAAAATTATGGCTGCCACTGGATGGCAGCCTATTGTGCTATTGGGCAGTTAAGTTCCATAAACCCATGGAATCATGGTATAATACACCAATAAAAACCATAATAATATTTTGATTTGAAACTTTTATAAAGAGGGATGCAGGTTGCCGGATCATTATACTATTAAATATTTAATAACATTGATGTTACAAGCAGGAGTAGAGCAGGAAATAATATATGAGGTTACTTATCGATTGAGGGATTCATTCCGTTCCTTGTCAACGTTAGAGTTGGAAATGTTCGTAAAAGAATGCTTAGATAAACACAAATAAAACTTATTAAAATAAAAAGGATGCTATGTAATAAGCATCCTTTAAAATCCTTATTTTGCTTTTTCTTTTCTACGAAACCATATCTTGAAATTAGTTTCTAATTCCCTTTCTTTTTCGTTAGGCTTAATTAGTACACCTTCCTGCCACAGCTGATAACCGTATATGACCACCGCCAAGGAAACCATTAACAGGAAAACTCCCCATTCATTAAACCTAACCAGTTGGTATATCCAGCCGTTGAATATGTCGTTTAGGAAGAAGGCAAATGCTCCATCGATCACGATATTCGTGATGAGATATAGCCACCATTTTCGAAAGGTGAAGTAAAAAATCCAAATAGTACCCACTAAAAAAGCCCCATATGTGAAGGCTACATTCGTTATATATCCCCATGGTACTATTGCTTCTTTCATAACCCACCAGTTGAAAACATGTGCCATTTCAAAAATGATGGTTACAAGCAGTGAAACAAAAATTGCAACAGGCATATAGCGTTTAATAATATCCCTCTTTAGAAAGAATAGGGATAACCACGGGACAATTAGACTGCCCCACAATACAACTTTAGTCACTGGATTGGTAATCTCCTTTCTGTTTAGAAATACGGGTTAAGAAAAGGATTACCTAATTCATGAAAAAAAAGACTTTAACATTGGAGAGGGTCTTTTTTTTCTATAATAAACGTACGAACGGAGATCGATAGCGTGATATAGGGATGCTTCGGCATCCTTTTTTCATTGTTCCCCACATTGGAAGTAAAGAATCCAAAAAAAATCGCTAACAATGAGTTAGCGATCTCTTGGGGTTACATCTATATTCTTGAGTGTAGGGACTGAATACGGAGTTGATCCCCGATATTATAATTCCCCTACAAACAACATTTATAAAAACAGAAAGAGAGTACCGTTTTTCGGTACTCTCTTTGGTTTAGACATGAGCAAGTTCTGGTGTTTGTACATGTAGGGGTGGTGGAATTAACCAGCCTTTTTCTTTGTTTAAGCGTAGTAATCTTGCACCATACTGGGCTTTAGCCGTATGGAATTGCCCAAACATCATGGCGATATCTTCACGAATGCTTTGACCAATAATTTGACTGCAAGTAACCAACCCTGCGGCAATGTCTCTTGAAACACCAGCGGATATTTCAGGGTCCATAAATCTTGCTCCAGTTGGAATACTTTCCAATGAAGCAATTGGGCGTTCGGGCGGAGAAGGTGGTAGTCCAATTCCATTTACTTTTAGTAAATTTTCTACCTGTTCAATTTCTTGCTTCATATTATGAGTCATATCTTCAAGAAATTTTTTAAGGTCTTTATCGCCTGTGTGATTGATAAATGTCTGGTATCCCGCTAATAACCCTTTGGTGGTTGAAAGATAAGTCCAAACACCAAAAACCTCGCCATAATGCATGGGTTCGTTTTGGGGATTTCCACTTAATACTCCCATAATCGTCCTCCCTACACTCATTAAAGTTGTCATATCCATATTGGGTTTCTCCTTTATAAGAATTTAAACCCAAGTTTATTTTTGGCAGTTGAGGTACATTTCATTATGGTAAAAATAAGTGAATTTTTGTATTCTAAAGTTGTTCTGCTAACGGAATCGATACTTGATTAAGACAGAAAAAACTAATGGTAGCCTATTGTGCTATTGGGCAGAATTGTGGAATAATATGGTACATTTATAGATACTTAATATGAACTTGATTACAAGGAGATTAACCATGAAAGAAAAGATTTTTTATAAAAGAGGAACTGAAGAATTAAAACAGAAAAGCATTCGCGCACATAAACTCGTCCAAGAATTTAACAGATGCGACGTTGAGGAATTTGAAAAGAAAGAATCAATTATTCAAGAGTTATTTGGAAGTGTTGGAGCCAATGTTAGCATTGAACATAATTTCCACTGTGATTTAGGCTATAACATTCATGTAGGGGACAATTTCTACGCAGGGTACAACTGCACTATTTTAGATATGGCAGAAGTACGAATCGGTGACGACTGTATGATAGCTCCTAATGTTGGGATTTACACCGCAGGACATTCGATAGAACCTAAAGATAGAAATAAGAGTGGATATGCCGTACCGATTACGATTGGTAACAATGTATGGATTGGCGGAAGTTGTGTAATCTTACCCGGAGTTACGATTGGCGATAATTCCATCGTTGCAGCGGGTTCAGTCGTTACAAAGGATGTCCCTGCCAATACGATTGTGGCAGGGAATCCAGCGAAAATATTAAAAAAGATATCTGATGAAGTTTAGTTACGGGTACGTTATTGTGCTAACGGAGATCGATAGTGCGATAGGTCGGTTTGCGTTCAGCAGCCTTTTTTGCTCCGCTAACCTTACGTTGAATATAAAACCTTACCGCTAAAATAAGTGTTAAAAAGATATAATTATATTCAAAAGGAGCTACTAAAAATGATACATATCCTGTTTGGTCCATCTCCAGCGGCTAGTTTAAAAGTGGCACTAAATGATTTAGGTATAGATAAGCAAAGTGTCATTTCTTTTTGGGACATGTTCTCCGTTGGTCCCATCTCGAAGTTACATGAAGAGGTTGGAAAAGAAAACAGGTTTGAATGGGTGAAAAATATTTGGGATGGTGGATACGATGATTATCAAGAATATAAAATTAGATTTCAACAGGCCATAAATCAAATAAAAGCCATCCCTAATGGTGAACTCATTACTATTTGGGTTGGGGACAACTCTCATGAGCAGACAGGACTTCGATACGCTCTCCACCTGTTAAAAGATAAAGACATTGATATTATAACCATCAACACCACCAAATCACATAACGAACTTTTTAAGAAAAAGAAAATAATATATACCATTTTACACACAGGTGAAATTTCCCCTGAAAAACTTCAAAGCATATATAAACAAAGTAAGCATGAACCACCTCTGACACAGCATGAACGTGAGGATTGTGAAAAAGAATGGCTTTCTCTTTCGGATAGTCAAGAAACCTTGAGAATCTGGAGAAATGGAAGGATGCATAGCGTAACTGAAAATTATTATGATGAGTTTATAATAACCAGAGCAAGAAAGCTCCATGGTAAAGAAAAGACAAGCGGATTTATGAAGTCAGCCAGACTTATTGGTGATGTTATGGGACATTTAGATCAGTATGTTGGTGATGCGTTCTTGGAGTATCGTCTTAAAAAGTTGATAGAAGCAGGGGTATTTGATGCGGAAGGTAGTCTTGAAGCGATGAGATTTTACAGTGTGCGATTAAGGTCGTAAACACTTTCCTAAATTAATGTTACAATTTAAATTCAACTAGCGAACGGAGATCAATAGAATGATTTGGGATGCTTAGGCATCCCGTTCTTTTTTGTTCCGCTAAAGGGCAGGATAGTGGAATAGTCAGAATTAACAATATAGCCACACTTAAAACAGGTTTTATTTGTAAAATTCTGTATAATAAAAGAAAGGAGGTTTTTCAATGAAGAAATTCACGATGTTATTCTCGTTATTTTTTGTATTGTTCTTAGTTGGTTGTTCGGAACAGTCCATTGAAACTATAACGGACCCAGATACTAAATCAAAAGTTGAAGTGGTAACAAATATTGAATCTAAGATGATTTTGTACAAGAATATGTATGATAATATGGACCGAGGCAATCATGACTTTTTCGACCAAGACATTGTTGTTGATACCCAACACTACGATGAAAATCAAATAAAGAGAGGAGAAATTGTTTATTACAAAACACCAACGGTGAATAATCCGAATTTATCCCCCTCTGAAAAAAGTATATCGAGAGTTATTGCTCTTTCTGGAGAGAAAATAAAAGTTGAAAAAGGTCAAATTTATATTAACGGAAAGATGTTAGATACATTTTATGGAAAATATCATAACAGAGGTGCAAATATTGATGATTATAAAAAGATGTTAAAAGAAGGGAACAGCAGTGACCATGTTAATGGTTATATTAGTCAGATTGAAAATACTAATATGCAAGAAATAGCGATTCCACAAGGTCATGTGTTTATAATCGGAGACACTTGGGATAGAAGTATTGATAGTCGTGAGTTTGGACCGTTACCACAAGAAAAAATCATCGGAAAAGTGATCGGATATAAGTAAAGGGTGGCAATCTGCCATTCTTTTTTTCATATAGCTATTGAGCTAACGGGAATCTATAACGTAATAATTAAAATCATACAAAAAGCCTTAGCTATAATGCTAAGGC
>NZ_JBEGDL010000058.1:0-21665 GCF_040813775.1 Ammoniphilus soli | reverse complement strand
AAGCTTATTATTACGTGTCCCATTGATTCCGTATCAGATTCAAGCCATATATAAAGTTCATCCGTTCTTGCAAAACGTATTGATCATTTTGCCAATCCTCATCTTTGCCCCAGTATGGCGTGGCGATAAGAAACAAACAATGCTGCAATGGATGTTTGATATGTTCCTTCTGAAAGATATTTCAACAGAACGGCACCGCCCAAAGAATGCCCGATAAGAATAACTTCACTATGTACGGCAGCTAATTCTTTTTTTAGATGCACTTTCCAAGGCTCATATTCAGGGTTTTCCGAATCAGGCATAATAGGATACAACAGATCGTAATCGGCACCGAGCCCATCTTGTAAGTATGCTGCCAAGTCGCCACTTCCCTGATGAAGACCTTGGACTCCTGCTCCATGGATGAATAGAATTTGCTTTTTCATACGGTTCAACATCTTCGTCCTTTCAAAAATCTGTTAATGACGAATACCTATTCAAAGAATACACTGGGGTATTCAACAACGCCTGAAACATGATCAAGAGTATTTTCACGCAACTCTAATGCCATAAAAACATCTTCTGGTACTTCGAAAGGTGCTTTTATTCCCCATAAAGATGCTTTCTTGAAGCCAAACTTTGGATAATATTCTGGATGCCCCATTACAACAACGGAATGGTATCCCATGTCTTTTGCTTTTTGTAATGCTTCGAGAATTAATAGCCTTCCTATGCCTTTATTCTGGTAATCTGGCAAGACAGAAACAGGAGCAAGTGCAAGTGACTCTGTCATTTGATTATCATTGATAATTTTTATTTTAGAAAAAAGAATATGTCCAACAATTTCTTTATGATCTTGATGAATGGCTACTAAAGATAATGTAGGGATGAATACATCAGATTTTCTGATTCGAGACACCAATTCATGTTCCTTTTTATCACTGAACTCCATATTAGTAAATGCACTCTTTACGACTCTTTCAGTAATTTTATAATCATGGGGTTGTTCTTGCCTAATGGTAATTTTCATATTTTATATCTCCATCCATATAGCTTGAGAAAAAGGACTTCTGAGAACCGGGAGTTCATTTTTCTTCGATTTAAATTTTGGTTAATATTTCTCCTCATAGTCCCTTAATAATCTGGTCACATTTATACGGTAGTATTATTTACAACAAAACCTTGTTAGTAATTTTCTTCTCCTCGAAACCTATTTTCTAAATAGGTTTTCTTTTTTTATCCAAATGACGATTTCATCAAACTAGTGCACACCGCGACCCTTCTTGTACTTCTTATGCTTGGCGCCATCCACGCACACCTGTTCAGAGCCACGCATAATCCGCTAATGGCGATCAATACAATATTGATGTTAGTACTGTCAACATTTCTTCTTGTGGTGCATCTTTAGCGTAAAACATACCTATTGTAGTTTGTCTTTGATTAATGAACCAAAATACTGTATATCCACATCCTGGTCATTAAGGAAACGATCTGAAAGTTGAGCAAGTGCATCGTTGTCTAATGTAAAAAAATCAGACAAAGAGTTTGCAGCTTCAGCAACCGATCGTCTGACCTCTTCGTAAGGGTGAAAGCTTAATAGAAATAGTTTTTCAACAAACCATGTGACAATATTATCACTATCAATCTGGTATGGTAATTTATCCAATGCTCTGATGATATTTTCTATGTCGTCTGTTTTTATTGCCTTTTCCAAATCACTTGTCGTAAAGATATTTAAATCTGATTCATCTACTCCCATTTCTTCTACATAAAGATGATCCAGAAATTCTTTACCATAGCTCGATGAACAACCATCCTTTGCTTTCATTTTTACTATATTTTATCATGTTTCTGATTGAGTGCTGCCCAAAAGTACAATAGGCTGCCTTCGAATGGCAGCCATTAGTTTATTTCTTTTAAATAAATTATCTTCCTATTCAGGTGGTCTGATCTTGATGAACCTTATTATTCTGTCCTTTGGCCTTTACATTTGTAAGGTCCTGACAGCGACCAGCTTTCAATACATAGCTCGGAATCTCATGGCCAACCATTTCTCTGACTCTGTGTGCCGTTGCGATCGCCTTTTGCAAATCGACACCCGTATCCATTCCCATTTCGTGGAGCATATGAACAACGTCTTCCGTAGGGATATTCCCTGCTGCTCCTGGGATGAAGTTACACCCACCCAATCCCCCGAAAGCTCCGTCGAATGTAGTAATACCGGCCTGAATACCGGCAACGATGTTGCTTAAGGCCATATCACGGGTATTATGGCAATGCAGGATCCACTTTACCTGCGGAAACGTCCGGACCATATAGCTCCCGATTTCATAGACCTGCCTCGGATTGGCCATTCCTGCCGCATCGGATAAGGATAATTCCGTAATCCCCAGTTGTAAGAATTCGCGTACAATCTTTTCGATTTGCTGTACCGGAATCTTGCCTTCGAATGCGCATCCCCAAGCGGAAGATAATGCCCCTGAAACGTTGATATTGTGCTTGGCAGCATACTCCATACAAGGGTTGAAATTCTTCATCATTTCCAAGGGAGTTTGATTGAAATTGTTCATACAATGCGACTCGCTGACGGATACCGTCAGCTTGGCCTTCGTCAAGCCAGCAGCATGGGCCCGCTCTAAACCTATAAGATTAGGAATTAAGGCCCGATATTCTACACCATCGACTCTTTTCATGCGCTCAACGACTTTGTCCGTGTCAGCCATTTGGGGAACCGCCCGCGGATGGACGAAAGAACCGATTTCGATCGTTTGGATTCCGGAGTCAACCACCATATCCAGCAGCTCCAGCTTCTCTTCCACACTAAGAATTTTCCTCTCATTTTGCAAGCCATCACGCAAGCCAACCTCACAGATGGTCACTTTATTGGGCCATACCATATTTGCCTTATCCATGCTCGTTATCCTTCTAATTCGGCTTGGTAAAACTCTCCGAATAATTCCTCATCGGAAGGTCGGTCTTCCGGAATCGGACGGGAAACCCACGTCGTATTCATATAATGCTTTAAATGGACGTTTTCTGACGTGATATTGCCTCCCCACGTACCGCAACCCATACTGGACGTCATCGGCATTCCGTTGTTGAAGGCCCCCGCGTTGGCTTTGGATTGAGGCTGACGCACCATAATGCGGCTTACCGGTGCGGCCAGGGCCAGACGGTGAATGTGCTCATCGCTGAAAGAATAAATCCCCACAGAGTGGCCCTTGCCACCCACTTCATAAATCGCGCGCATCATGTCCAGGGCGTTTTCGAACTCTCCCTCATATTTATACACGGCCAACAAAGTCGTTAACTTTTCACCAGAGAAAAGATGCTGCTTTCCGATTTGATCGCCGCGAACGATAATGAACTTGCGATCGGCAGGTATCGCAAAGCCAGCCGCCTCCGCCAGCTTTTGCGGGGCAACCGCTACCGTGTCAGGAAGGCGGTGACCTTCCGCATCCCACATGACGGCACGGAGTTTCGCTTTTTCTTCTTCGTTAGCGAGATAGCCGCCTTCTTGGACTAATTGCTCGATCATAGGTTCAAACACGCTTTCATGAATGATCAGGTTTCCGTCGGCGGAACAGCCGGAACCGAAGTCAGAGGTCTTGCTCAGCATGGTGTTGCGTGCCGCTTCCTCCACATCGGTAGTTTCATCAAAAATCATGGTCGCATTACCTGCCCCTACCCCATAAGCTGGCGTTCCGGAGCTATAGGCGCTCTTTACCATATCCTTGCCTCCGGTAGCCAATACAAGATCGGCTCTTGCCATGAGTTCTTTGGTCATCGGAATATTCACGTTCGTCAAGCATTGAAGAATATCCGCTGGTGCTCCTTCTCTCTCCAAAGCCTCTCTCATCAGGCGGACGGTTTCAAACGTGGTCTTTTTCGAACGTGGGTGTGGAGAAAAGATCACCACATCGCGAGCTTTAATCGCATAGATCGCCGAACCGGCTGGCGTCAGGTCCGGGTTCGTTGTCGGTACGATGGATCCAATGATGCCAACGGGTTTCGCATACTTCACAATCCCCTTTACCGGAATTTCTTCAATGATCCCCACGCTCTTTTGACGCAAGGCATCGCGAAGAACACCACGGATTTTGAATCGCTTATTCATGCGGCTTTCGTAATCGCCCAGTCCGCTTTCCTGAATTCCCATATCCACTAGACGCTCAAAGGTTTTCTTGTTGGAAACGGCCCAAGCCACGGCTTGACATAGGCGATCTACCCGAGCTTGGTCATACGTTTCGATAATCGCCAGTGCTTTTCTTGCCTTTTCAAAAGCTTGATCCAATTCCTGCTGTTGTGCCTCGGTCAATTCGGTCGGTCTCACCTTTACTTCTGCCATGATTTTCCCTCCTAGGTATTAAGCTTCTACCGCTACGTGATGGACTTTTTTATTCGGGGAGTAGATATCCATGATGTTCCAGTGCCCAGCCGTTGGCGTTGGGATGTTCTGCATTTGAACGTCAATGACACATGGCTTGTTGGAAGCGATCGCCTGCTCTAACGCGGTTTTAAATTCGTCCGCGGATTGGATCTTCACCCCTTCAATGCCGTATGCTCTTGCTATCGCGGCATAATCGGGGGAATAAGGTGCTCCATCGCGCTGGAACAGTGTTCCTAAGGTGGTGCCATAGTGCGCTTTTTGCAGCCCGGCAATGGTTCCGAAGGCATAGTTGTTCATAATGACCCAGATGACCGGGATGTTTTCTTCGGCAGCTGTCGCCAGTACGGCTGGGTTTTGACCAAAACCGCCATCTCCTACTAAGGAAATGACCACTCGATTCGGTTGAGCAATCTTGGCTCCTAAGGCTGCTGGCGCTCCGAAGCCCATCGTAGCCAAACCGCCTGGGGTAAGAACGGTACCGGGCTCATACACCGGGAATTGCTGTCCTACTCCATTCTTGTTCCAGCCTACATCCGTCGTAATGAAGGCATCCCTTGGCAAGACGTCACGAACATCCTTCAAGATCCGCTGCGGGGTCATCGGGAAGGCATTGGAGTTGGCGTGTTCTTCGTTGCCTCTCACGAACTGTTCTCGGTTAGCGGCAATTTTTTGCTTCAAGGCTTCGTTTTGTCTTCCGTTTGGAAGAAGCTGTTTGGCTATGCGATTGATGACAATTAAAGCTTGTTTTAGATCGGCAACGACCCCCATTTCCGCTGGATAGTTCCGTCCGATTTCGTTTGGATCGATATCGATATGAATCAGCTTGGTTTTCGGAATATCGAAGGTATATTCCTCTTCCCACGAGCTGGCATCCGCTTCCGCAAAACGCGTACCCAGAGCTAAGATGAGATCGGCATTGCGGGTCGTATCGTTGATGAACTTCGTTCCCCAGAAACCGGTCATGCCCAAAGCAAACGGATGATCTTCGGAAATGGCGCCTTTCCCCATCAAGCTATAAGCCACAGGTATGCTGAGGTGATCGGCTAATTTCTTTAATTCGGCAGCTGCGTCCGCCAGCATAATTCCTCCGCCTACATATATCACAGGATCCTTAGCTGCAAGAAGCTTTTCTACGATCTTCGTTGCCGTTTCATCATCAATGGAAGGCTTATGTAATTTACGGGTATGTTTTTTCACTTTCTCGAATAAAGCTGTATCAATTTCCATCGAGAAGATATCCATCGGCACAGAGACAAGAACCGGTCCCGGTCTTCCGCTTTCCGCCAATTGGAAAGCCTTTTCTAAAATTTGCGGGAAGAGATCCGGACGATCGACGCGCCAAGCACGCTTGACAAACGGGCGGTAAATTTCATATTGCGCAGCATCCGCATGGAGGTTGACTTCTTGGTGCGGATGTTTTCCGTAGTAATGGCTAGGCACATCCCCAGCAATCACGACCATCGGGATGGAATCCAGCGCTGCATTCGCCACACCGGTCGCTGCATTCGTTAATCCCGGTCCTAAGTGACTCAAAACCACAGCGGTTTCTTTTTTCGCTCTCGCATATCCATCGGCGATGTGGGCTGCAATTTGTTCATGTCTGGTGTTCACAAACTTAATGCTGCTGCCCTCCAATGCCGTTAATACCGCAATGTTGGTATGTCCGCAAAGACCGAAGAGATGTTGGACACCTCTATCCTCCAAATAGTTTACTAATTGATGTGAGATTAGATTTTTCATCCTAATCCTCCTCCCAGCCAGAATCTCTTTACGATCAGTTGATGCATTACATATTTAAATAACTTATTATGGTCAGACCAATATTGGGTGATCTATTCTTTCTACTATTATTAGAATCGCTGAGAGGAACCTTCGTATGGAACCCAACTGATCCCCCTCAGCCCTACTGCCTTTATCTATATTTGTCAATTCCTAGGAACTTTTCATAGTCATGGATTTTCAGCATCTGTTCCTGGAAGCTTTCGGTGGATCCCGTTTCCTTCAGCGTCCTCATCAAATCCATCATGGTTTTTGCGTAGTAGAAGGTCGAGGACAGAGGATAAGCCAATAGTTTAAATCCTAGATCCTGGAATTGTTGAATGGTTAGGTTCGGTATTTTGGTGTGTTCAACATAGTTAAACATCAAAGGTGCATCGATTTTTCTGGCGACTTCCTTCATTTCATCAACCGATTCCAGCATTTCAATGAGAATAAGATCTGCCCCAGCATTGGCATAGGCTTTTCCCCGCTCAATCGCTTCGGCTAACCCTTTTGTACCTCTTGCATCGCTTCGGCCAATGATAAGGAAGTTATCATCCTTTCTTGCTCGAACCGCTGCTTGAATCTTATCCACATGTTCATCGATCGAGATGAGCTCGATGCCGCTCATGGCCCCGCATTTTTTCGGGGTGACCTGATCTTCCAGATGAATGGCTGATACCCCGCTGGCCTCATACTCTTGAAGAGTTCGGGTCACATTGTTGCGATTGCCGTATCCCGTATCTGCATCCGCAATCACGGGGATATCGACCGCGGAAACGATTCCCCTTGCTCTAGTAATCATTTCCGTCATCGTGAGCAAGCCAACGTCTGGCTTCCCTATCGCGCTAGCCGAAGCTCCATTTCCTGTCATATAAACAGCATCAAAACCGACGCTTTCGATGACCTTGGCACCTATTGCATCATGGCAGCCAGGTGCAACCACGATGCCTTCTTTTTGCAGCAATTGTTTTAATGGCACTCTTTTACTCATTTCTATCACCCTTTTCTATTAGGTTGGAATCTAGCTCATTACCAATCCGCCGCAAATATTAATAGACTGTCCTGTGACATAGTCCGCTTCGGAAGAGCTTAGATAGGTGACTAAACCTGCAATTTCCTCCAATTCGGCTAATCTGCCTAGCGGAATCAAGTTTGTAATATTTTCAATGGCCTTTCCTTCCGGCTGGTTATAGATTTTGGCGCGGTCACGGTCGATCTGATCCCACATGGCCGTATGCACAACCCCTGGGCAGATGGCATTAACGGTAATTTTAGAAGCGGCAAAGTTGGCTGCTGCGGTTTTCGTGATGCTAAGAACAGCCGCTTTGGAAGCTCCATACACAGAAAGGTCAGGCTTGGTAGGCTGCTTTCCTGCGACGGATGCGAAATTGATGATTTTTCCTCCCCCCGTCACCATCATCTGCTTCGCCGCTTGCTGAACGCAGAAGAATAAAGCTTTGGCATTGATATCCATGACGAAATCCCAGTCACTCTCGGTGATGTCTATCAATTCTTTGGTCAATACCACTCCCGCGGCGTTCACTGCAATATCGATTTGGCCAAAATCCTTCGCGATCGTTTCATATAATGGCGCAATACCTTCGATATTTTTCAAATCGAGCACGTAACCCTTGCTTTCCCTTCCAAGGTCCCTGATTTCGTGTGCCGTTTGTTCAATTTTTTCTTCATTTCGATCGATGACAGCCACATTAGCTCCTTCTTTTGCAAGTCGAAGAGCAATCGCCTTGCCAATCCCCTGTGCTGCTCCGGTTACTAGTGCTGTTTTGCCTGAAAGTTTCATGATCTGCTCCACCTTTGTTTAGTTTTTATTTTGCTGCTTCAATGGCATTAAAGAACTCTTTAACGATTTCTTGATCTAGCTCTTTCGAATGCTTGTCGATCACCGGCTGAATAATCTCTTTTGCTTTGGCAATTTCTTCAGCGCTGAATTCATTGACTTCCATCCCCGCATTCTGAAGGTTAGTAACGGATTGCTGAGCTTGCTCGCGGACCTTCTTCTTTTCGTTTTCGCCGGCTTGGATCGCTGCTTCCTGGATGATCTTTTTCTCTTCATCAGACAATTGATCCCAGAATTTCTTGCTCATTAATAGGGCAATAGGCGAATAGATATGGTTCGTCAGCGATAGGTATTTTTGCACTTCGTTGTACTTATTGTCTTCAATAGCCCCAACCGGGTTTTCTTGTCCATCAATGGCTCCGCTTTCCAATCCAGAGAAAACCTCACTGTATGCCATCGGGGTGGCATTGGCTCCTAAAGCGTTAAATACATCGATATGAATGTTGTTTTGCTGCGTGCGAATTTTCAGACCTTTAAAATCTTCCACTTTGGCAACGGGCTGCACATTGTTGGTTAGGTTCCGGAATCCATACTCCCAATAGGTAAGGCCAATTAGACCTTGCTCCGGCAATTTGTCCAATAGCTTTTGTCCAACAGGACTAGCCAGGACTTTATCCGCGACTTCCGGACTACTGATGGTAAAAGGCAAATCGAAAATTCCGAAGTCTTTCACTGTCCCTACCACTGGTGCCGTTGTCGGAGTGGACATTTCCAGCGTGCCTGCTTTAAGGGCATCGATCATTTGCTTATCATCGCCCAACTGACTGCCAGGGAACGTTTGCACCTTTATTTTTCCGCCGCTTTTTTCCTCTACGATCTGTTTGAATTCAAGCATGGCTTGTCCTACAGGGGAGTTTTCCGTTGCGCCTGAACCGATTTTTATCGTACGCTCACTGATTCCGCTTCCCTCTGCTGCTGGCTGGGAGGGTTGGGAGGATTGAGCCGGTTGTTCGGTTGTTCCCCCGCATGCTGCCAGACCCATAACTAAACTGCTAGCTAATAGAACATTCATCGATTTTTTCATGATCTTTTTCATAATTAAAATCCCCCTCATTTATGTAGTAGATTAATTGGTTACCTGCATTTTCTGCAAAATGGAATCTCGATCAAAGGTATAGCGTTCATGCGGATGATGAGACTTCAGAACCGTTTTTTCCTGAACTTGTCGATTCGCTAGGTATTTCGGATATTCCCCATATGCTAATACATCCACCACCCCCAACGCCGTTTTGGATCGGACTTCCACAGCCGCCTCTTCGGAATACCAAGCGCAGTGCGGGGTCAATACCACTTGATCCATGGAGAGAAAAGGATGGTTGGAACGTATGGGCTCTTCCTCTACCACATCCAGCCCGGCTCCAGCTACAATTCCAGCCTGCAGTGCTTGAATGAATGCCTCTTCATCAATCACCGGGCCACGTGAAGTATTGATAATGGCCACTCCTTTTTTCATGAGTTCAAATTGCTGCTTTCCAATCATCCCCTTGGTGGCCGCCAGAAGGGGGGCATGAACCGAGATGAAGTCTGCCTTTTGACATAATTCATTTAAAGAGACTAAAGAAACATTCCGGCCTTTCGCCACATCCTCAGGAATATAAGGATCGTAAGCGATGACGTTCAGACCTAAAGGAACGACCTTTTCTGCCAGCCTTTGAGCGATATTCCCGAAACCCACCAACCCGAGGGTCAAACCGGTTAGTCGGAAGATCGGCTGCAGGGGCTTGAAATCCCATTTTCCTTGCTTCACATGCTTGTTGGCAAAAGTGATTTTTCTCGCCACATCCATGAGTAAGGCAAGAGCATGGTTGGACACTTCATCGATTCCATAATCGGGGGCATTGGCCACACAAATTCCTTTTTCAGTTGCTGCATCCAAATCAATGGTATTCAATCCGATTCCGTAACGCGTTATGACTTTGCATCGATCTAAGGATTCAATCACCTTTCGCGTGATCGGCGCATATTGATTGACAATCCCATCTGCACCCTGGCAAGCTTCGATGACCTCTTCTTCTGTTCGGCACTGAAACGCTCTCCATTCAATGTCCGGATGATTTAATACTTGCTCTTCATAGCAAAGATTTTCAAATTCCCAATCCGTGATAACGACTTTAAACTTAGCCATCTTTTCTCTCCTTCTCTCCAATTATCGAGTTAAAAGCTCAACAGGCACCGTAATGATTTGCGGGAATAGAATGAGCAGCAACAGAATCAAAAGGTGAACGAGCAAATACGGCCAAACCCCTTTCATGATTCCCGCCATATCGGTTTTCCCTACGCTGCAAGCCACATTCAAAACGGTTCCCACAGGCGGAGTCAACAATCCAATACAGTTATTGATGATGAACAGAATGCCAAAATAGACAGGATCGATGCCAGCTTGCTTGACAATCGGCATTAATACCGGGGTAAGGATTAAAATCGTAGGCGTCAAATCCATCGCTGTTCCGACTAAAAACACTAACGCCATAATCGCAATAAGCAGCAGGGTCTGATTTTCCATCAATGGACTCAGCAAATTCACTAAATCCGCCGGAATGTTGGCCACCGTGATGAGCCAGGCGGATACCATAGCTGCAGCTGCCAAAAACATGACGGTACTCGTGGTTTTCGCCGATGCATACAAGACTTCCAGCAAGGCTGAGTGGGTCAACTCCCGGTAGATGAAAAATCCGACAAACAGCGCATAGAACACAGCAACCACAGCCGCTTCCGTAGGCGTAAACACCCCGCCTCTCATGCCTACAATGATAATGATAGGTAATAAGAGGGCCCAGAAAGCTTGTAAGGTTGTTTTTAAAATCTCCTTCCCTGATTTTCGGGGAAGCACTTCAACGATGGTCTTTCGGCTCATGGTCCACCAGGCAATGGCCAACCCAATTCCCATCAATAAGCCTGGAACAATGCCTCCCATAAATAATTTGGTTATGGATACGTTTGCAGTTACCCCAAAAATAATCATCGGAATGCTAGGAGGGATGACTGGCGCAATAATGCCGCTTCCTGCAATGAGACCGCTGGCAGCATTTCTGTTATATCCCGCTTTGACCATCATGGGAATCAAAATGGCCCCCAACGCTGCCGTATCAGCAACAGCCGAACCGGAAAGCCCTGCAAATAAAACGCTGCCAATAATCGCTACATATCCCAGTCCGCCGCGAAGGTGTCCTACGAGAGCTAAAGCAAAGGCGACGATTCGATTGGAGATCCCGCCCCTATTCATTAATTCTCCAGCAAGGATAAAAAATGGAATGGCCATGAGCGGAAAGTTATCGGCACCCGTGATCAGGTTTTGGGCAATAATCTGCGTATCAAAAACATCGAGATAGAACATCAAAGCGATTCCGCTAAGCAGAAGAGCATACGCAATCGGGATACCGATCGCCATCGCAGCGAGAAGCGAGCCTACAAAAATGGTCAATGTCATTTCATCACCTCCTTCATGACAGGTTCTGCGATCTCCTCCGACTCTTTGGTCATAATTAAAACGTCTGTATCTTTTTTAATCAGGACTTTATACAAATTACAGAAAATGATGATTCCCATACCGATACTGGCTACAATGCCAATGCCATAAAAATAGGAGTACGGCATCCCGGTGGCTGGGGCTAGAGAATCAAAGCTGAAGAGCGTTAGTTTCCAGCTTCCATCCAGCAGCAAGATCAGGCTATAAAGGATTAATAAATTGCTGATCACATAGAGAACCTTTTTGAATTTGGGAGATAGCTTCTTAACCAGCATATCCACTCCCAAATGCTCATTGTCTTTCAAACCAAGAATGGCTCCTAAGAATACCAGCCAAACAAATAAGAACCTTGCCATTTCTTCTGACCACGTGATTCCGGAGTTAAACAAATACCGCAGTACGACATTTCCGAATACGAGGATACACATCAACGCTAGGAGAAGAGAGATAAATAGAATGGATAGTCGGTTGAAGAATTTGATGATTTTCGGCATGACAACGCTCCTCTCTATCTTTTTTCAGCATAAAAATAATAAGAAAGCGGTTTTAATAATACGAAAGGCGTAAGAGACTCACTCCTTTATATCCAACAACTCCTTTCTTCGTATATTATTATGGTCAGACCAATAAGTGTCATCTGAACGCAACCGCTCTCATCTAGTTAATTAATGATGGTCAGACCATTTAAGGAAAATTATAACTTTTATTTGATAGAGCTAGTATATTAAACAATATTTTATTAGTCAATACCTTTTGTTTTTTAAAATAATTTAAATCACTCTTATAAATTTATCTCCTATCTCCTATTTTCTTTTGCCTATCCTGTTTGGTACTATTTATAAAAGTCCTATGCGTGAGGTGATGAAAGGATGAACACCAATAAACATATAAAAGCCATTCCCAGAATGTTTGAGCAGGTTACCCAGCAAATTATCGATCATATAGAAAGCGCTCACTTAGAACCGGGTCAGAAGCTTCCTACGGAAAGACAGCTCAGTGAGTTATTGCAAGTAAGCCGCTCATCCGTAAGGGAGGGCATCAAAGTTTTAGAGCTATTGCGCTACCTTGAGTCCAAGCAAGGAGAAGGAACCTTTGTTTCCAGCCCCCCGCCTTTCTTGATTCCTAGCCGTGTCATCCATAAAAGTCTTTCTTCTGCCGAATTAACCTATTACTTTGAAGTAATGATGATGTGTGCCCAAACCATCGTAACGAACTTTTTTATGTCGGAAGAATTCTTGCCGAATGATAGCTGCGACGACTCGTTCTGGCAAAACTTTGCTCATGCCATCTCCTATATGGGGGAAAAGATTTCGAATCCGTACTTCCTTTCTCTTTGGAATGAATCCTTTTTCCTTTTGATAGCCAATGAATACTTTTCTCGCAAACAACCTCCATTTGATTGGATAGAGTTTAGCGACGCTATTTATAAAAAGGATTTACAAAAAGCCATATCCTTGTTACAGTTATTAGATAAAGAGGTATAATATTTTCGTGTGTGAATTTTCATACTATATATTGGTCTGACCATATGAAATTCATTCAACACTCTAGATCCTATTCCGGTAGTGTATGATGCTTATTATCGTCACATCACCCTATTTTTTGGTCCGGCCATCCTAATATGTAAAGGAGTTGCTTGCATGGCCCTCAAGCCAATCAAGAAGAAACGATTATTCGAAGAAATTATTTTTGCCATTGAACAATATATACTTGAAGAAAAAATTCAGCCAGGAGAAAAGCTTCCATCTGAGAATGAGTTGTCTTCCATTTTCAATGTAAGCAAAACAGCTGTCAGAGAAGCCATGAGTGTCTTGCATGCGAATGGAATTATTGAAACCCGACCGGGATCAGGCATTTATTTAAAGGATATCCATGGCGATTCCATTATCCTTCGCGTTACCTCAAACTTAATGGAAAAGAGAGAATTGAGCGAAGTCCTTGAATTCCGGCGCGGTTTGGAAGTAGAAGCAGCTGGACTGGCGGCTGTAAAGGGGTCGAAAAAGGATCTTTTAAAGATCAAGGAATGTAACGAGAATTTATTGAAAGCGGTACAAAATGGCTTAACCGGATTAGATGAAGATTATTTATTCCATCACTCTATTATTCTAGCATCCCAAAACTCCATCTATACAGATGTATACCAAGCCGTTGCAGCTAAAGTCAAAGAAGGGATGCGTATCAGTAAAATGCATTCCATGAAAGAACCCAATCGTTTTTTGCAAGCCTATGATGAGCACAAGGCCATTGTCGATGCCATTCTTCAAAAAGATCCGGAAACGGCTGCCAGAGAGATGAGACAACACTTGCTCGGGAACGAAAGAAAGATCTGGGAGATATTCGAATCCAATAAAAAATCATGATGATGATTACAAGGGAAACCGAGCTACAAAGGTTTCCCAAATTATTTCAAGGTTAAAGGAAAAGGAAAAAAACTTCTAGAGAAGAAAGCTCTTGAGTGGGCTCTACAAATTCTGACCGCGGTTCAGGTTTACATATATGATAGTCCAGTAATTAAAAGTAGATGGAAATCCTCCCATTAAACCTTCATTTTCTTCTTTTTTATTGCATTTAAAGGGAATTTCGCCCACTATTGACTGTGAATGAACCAAAATGCTGCGAAAAAAATGATGCAGATGGAGATTTTCCCGCTAATTCACCTCCGTCTGCCAAACAGCTCGCTTTCCAGCAAATTCTCCGGAATGGCTCCGCAATTGACGGTGATTATCGGATAGGCCGACCGTGAACGGCATTCAGTAGCAGGTTGATCATGATTTGTTGGAGCAAATGATAATCGATCATCATCGGAGCGTTCTCTAACTGCTTGGTGATTTGAACCGCTTTTTTCCGCAAATTATGCTCGACCAGCAGCAAGGATTGCTCCAGCACTTCAGGCAGATTCCATTCCCGCTCCTCACGGATGGATGGCTTTCCAAACAGGAGAAGATGCTCCACCAGGCGGTTCATCCGGTCTGTCTCCTTAATGATAATCTCCAGATAATCCCTGTTGGGCTCATCCGGATCCAGACCTTGCTCCATGATTTGGCTGAATGCTTTGATGGAGGTTAACGGGTTGCGTATTTCATGCGCCATGCCTGCCGCGAGCTCTCCCAATGCCAGAAGCTGATCGGTCCGCCGAATCTGTTCTTCCCACTTGATTCTTTCTCTCAGATCCCGAAATACGACCGCAGCTCCCATTAAATGGCCGCCAGGTCCTTCAAGCAGGGCTGTACTGCAGTTGACCGGAATCTTTTCCCCGCTTTTCGATGGAAAATGAAAATCAACGGAAGCATAAACCTGTCCGGTGTGCAGCGTTTGAAGCAGAGCGCTTTTCCTGCGATCCTCCTCAGAAAATAGGGAACCATAAACGCTTCCAATCATTTCTTCCCTGCTATATCCGGTGATTCTCACAGCGGCGTCATTCCATTCGGTTACTTTCCCCTCATTGTCCACGGTAATAATTCCATCGCTGACGCTAGAAACGATCACTTCGGTATGCCCTTTCAATTCTAGCAGCCTATCGATTAGCCGGTTCACCGCAATGGGAATTCTCCCCAGTTCCCCTTCGACCATCGGCAGCCTGTAAGCCACATTTTTCTCCATTTTCTTAATGGAAGCGATCATTTGATCCAGCCTCCCTCCGATCCTATTGGAGATCAGAATAGCGGCCAGCATTCCGATGAAGGCTCCAAGCACCAGGATCCAAAGAATATTTTTCCTCATCTTATTCAATTGAAGCTGCACATCGCTCGTCAGTTCATCGGCCCATACATAACCGATCACCTCATGGCCTCTGAGGAGCGGAACCATGGCATTCATAATATCGCCTCTGACCTGGCTTCCGGTATAGACCTGAGGAACCCCTTCCTTCATCACCTGGCGGCCAGGATGATGCTCACTGATAGAGACCCCAATCTTATCCCAATACTGATTGCTTGGTCCATAGGTCACTACCGCATCCCATTCCTTCGAATAGTAGCCCACCCCAACCCCCGGATTGCCCTGGGCCACGCGATCCGTCAACGGTTGAAGCTTATGATTCAATGCCTGGATGGCTGCCTCACGATCCATTCCGGCACCTTCGCGCATAAGATGGCGAAAGCTCCCCTCCACATGCCGGTCAAGTTCCCCGGCAATGGCATAGAGCCTTGCTTCCTTCTCCCTCAACAAAGAATCTTCGGCCTGCTTCATCATGAAATATCCCGTTGTCAGGATCGGAATGGCTATGGCCGCTATCATCACCGCCATGAGCTTGAGGCGGATCGTAACAAGTGAACTCTTCATCTTTCCTCCCGCAACCTGTGATTTCTGTGTTGTATGTCTAGTATTTTAACACGAAGGAAGGAAGTGGTGATCCCCCTATAAGGTCAAGTTTAGCTGTTCGAGAGATGATCGAGAGATTAACCCTCTATTTCGAGAGATTTTACTTCAAATTCGAGAGATTATGGCGTTGGAGGACTCAACCATGCTGTCTTTCTATTAATATCTGGGTTTATAAACCTCGAAACCTATTTTCTAAGTATGTTTTCTTTTTTTTGTCCAAATGACGATTTCAATTTGGGTTAATGTTACGTTTACACTCCGCTCAAAATAGAGTACCTATTATGGAACCTGGAGGGAGAGAAAAATATGTCACCTAACAATGCTGTAAAAGCATGGATCAATCGTGATGCATTGAGTAAACCAAAAGCCATCCCTCGGATAATTACTACTATTCCGATGGATACTACGGGCATAGCAGATATCAAGTGAATCAATCGACCAATCGAATTTATGCTTTTAGAAGCGGTCAGAACGCCGAATTTATTGTTATCATAAACGGTCATAATAATAGGGCTATAAAGCTTGTTAGGGTCGGTACCTACTTTAACGAAGCTGGAATTGCCGTAAATCCGCGGACCAACCGCATTTATGTCACCAACAATCTGGGCGGCTCAGTAGTCGTTTTAAATGGAAAAACCAATCGGGTGGAGTCAACTATTAAGGCAGGCAGAAGACCATGGGGGATAGCGGTTAATACAAGAACCAACCGATTATACGTTCTAAATCTAGTCGATCAAACCGTTTCCGTGATAGACGGAAAAACAAATCGGGTCGTAAAGACGATTAAGGTTGGGAAATCTCCCTATCACGATCTATCCGTTAATGAGAGGACAAATCGCATTTATGTATCCAATACTGATGATGGCACAATCTCAGTCATTAATGGTTTTACAAATGCTGTTATGGCGACGATAAAAGTTGGAAGGCTCCCTGGACTTCCTGTCATTAATCCAAACACCAATAAAGTGTATGTAACTAGCGTAGGTCAAGTTTCTGTCATTGATGGACGAACGAATAAAGTGATCCGCAGGATTCAACTTGGCTTGTATCCGGATCAGCTGGTAATTGATTCGACCAAAAACCTCATTTACGTATCGCGTGATCCAGGTTTAAGCGGCAGTGATAAGATATTTGTTATTGATGGTAAGACAGACCGCATCATTTCCTCTAGAGTAGTGCCCATTTTTGATTATCTTCTCATCAATCCTGCAACTAATCATTTTTTATAACCGACATCAATAATAGTAAAATATACGTCTATCATTCTCGGTCCTTGAAAAAGATCTCAACCCTTTCTGTCGGAAGACTACCGTTTGAACTGACCCTTAATCAAAGAACCAATCGTATTTATACCAATAACGACCGATCCATTTCTGTGATTCAAGACCAATAGCATGATTCTTCAATGGAATACTCTGAAAAACAACAAAGTCAAAACGGCAGCGATTGAATAAAATGAATAAAATCTCCCTCATGAACCAATCCTAAAAAATTAGGAGGTGAATGTATGGCTGAAATCAAGATTAACGATAACGGCTCTCTAAGGGTTACTGGCGACTTCACCCTGTTAGATGGCGAAGGAAAGCCCATGGAAACCAGTAATTCCATTTCTCTTTGTCGATGTGGTCTGTCCAATAAAAAACCTTTCTGTGATGGAACCCATAAAGGAAAATTCGAAAGCGTTGTAAGAGCCTAAGGCACCATAACCATATGGCTAGTCAACACCTCCAAGGAGGTGTTTTTTATTACTTTCGAACATCTATGCCATTTTCCTCGCTTGGACTTCAACCACCGTTACTGGTAGGCAAGAAAGGCCTTGACGGACGCACGGTCAGACCCCTACACGAGGGGGTATCCCCGAGGCGGGCAGATTCCGAACGTTGTACTGGTTCGATGTAGAGGTAGAAGAACCATTTAAAGGAATAAGAAAATCGTGTATATCAATAATTAAGAAGGATACTTTTTTTGGAAGGAGCAGAGCAGGTTTACGAAAAAATTATTGTTGATGGGATTTATTTTGTTATTACCGCTAAACATGCTGGCTGGTTCAATCAGTGCCTACGCTAAAACACAGGAACAATGCATTAGCCAATCAGAAGTAAAGTTCGCAAATGAATTCAGGAGACTTTGGATTGATCATGTATTGTGGACAAGCAATTATATTACAAGTGCAACAACAGCAGGAGCGGAGGATCAAAAGGATGTACTGTCAAGGCTGCTGAAAAATCAGGAGGATATTGGTAATGCTGTGAAGCCGGTATATGGAGAAGAAGCTTGGAACAAACTTACGGATTTGCTTAAGGAACTTATTGTTATTGCCGGCAAGATTGTAGATGCGGCTAAAAATGGAAAGAAAGCCCTGGTGGATCAGCTAATCAAAGAGTGGTATAGAAATGCTGATGACATAGCGGCGTTCCTTAGCGGTGCCAATCCTTATCTGAAAAAAGAAGATCTAAAAAAATTGCTGTTTATGCATCTGGAATTGGTGACAAATGACTTATCTGCAAGCTTAGCAAAAGATTGGGATGCAAGAATCGCTTCGATTGATGAAGGGGTCACACATATAATCCTAATGGCAGATGCTATCTCTGTGGGAGTTGTGAAACAATTTCCGGAGAAGTTTAAAAAATAATCTTAAGAATCTCCAGCATTCTGCTGGAGATTTTTTTACAATTCCCTTTGGCAAAAGAATTTTCCCATGTTCATACAACGAATTCAAGCAATACCTATTCTTTTATCCTAAACTAGATTAGCCTTTTGCGATATTAAACTAAAGATCCTCGTTACTTCAATAAGACGTCTAATATACTCCATCCAGAAAAATCTCTTGTTAACCCAAAACTAATTTATAATGGGTTTTTCCACCTTTCCCTCCATTTGTGATGTATATAAAAATGAAGAACAAAATCCACTCAGTTAAATACGACCATCCCATATTCCACCATGAACCATATTTGATGTTATGGTTATTCAGTAATCCTATAGCTCCAGCATCTTCTACTTGAAGGACAATGTGCCCGAAGAGGTCAAACTCTGGTATTGGTGTATTAAAAAGTGAGATAGGAACCCTAAGAGGCGTCCCCCTGCTCGTGGAAATACGACCAACTGTAGCGCTTGACCTTCAAGCGGATTTACGTTGCCGTAATCTTAACATGAACCAATGCCTTGCAGTGATTTCCTTATGGTCCTCAAAACCTCCGAGCCTGTTTATTGTGAAATTGGATGTTTCTCATTCGAAAGGTTCATCCAGAATGTTATAGGTTTAAGCATCATATAAAACCTCCTTTGGTGCTGTACCAAAGGAGGTTTTTGGTTTTCCAAAAAGGTTAAAGCCTGATCATAGTATCGTAATAAATTCGTTGTATAGTGATTTACATCACTAAGAGAACCATTTCTTGCGTTTTCCAGTTCCGATGACCAGGTCAAGAGGACCGGTTCTGCGGAAACTTCCAATCCAAATGAGGTAAACACAATGAAATCACGTATCATACAACTGAGTATTCTCCGTGCTTTTGCCGCCCTTTCCATTATCACGATCCATGTCACTTCCGGCCAGGTATTAACCAACGGCTTTGCTTTTATGCTCAACCAGTCGTTTCGTTTTGGCTCCCCGATCTTTGTTATGATTTCTGGGTTTATTCTATACTATATAGAAAACAGAAAGCCGTCGCCGAATTATTTCTATTTCTTCAAGTGCCGCTTTAGCAAAGTTGCCGTCCCCTATGTTCTGTGGACCTTCATCTACTCGGTCTTTGTTTATCGCCATGATTGGCAAGCGAATGGGTCGCTGTCCACTTTCATCGAGGTCACCCAAAACACTTGGCTGCACTTGCTGACCGGAACCGGCTACGTCCATCTTTACTTTGTGTTGATTATGATTCAATTGTATGCTGTGTTTCCTTTCTTTTTTCGATGGATCACCAGGTATCCGAAGAGACTGCTGATCGGCTCGTTTTTCATTCAGGGTGCAGCGATCCATGCCATTTATTTTCACCAGATAGGATGGTTCACGCTTCCTTCGATCAAAATTGCCTATACGACACTAGCCCTTAATTGGATTTTTTACTTTGTGTTTGGTTTATATGCTGCGCAAAACTATCAAAAGATGATAGACATGAAAAAAAAGAAGGGGATGATCCTCTGCTTCACCCTCCTATGGATCGGAGCTTTGGCCCTCCATCTTGTTGACGGCTATGTGACCCAAACCTATGCCCATTCTGTCAAACCAAGTACGATGTTTTATTCCATGGCCAGCTTCCTTCTTTTCTTCACTTTGCTCCATGTCCTTGATTGGGAGCGGCGGGCCCGATGGGGTATGGCAATCACGCGTGGCATCGAACAAATCGCAGGCCAATCCTTCCTGTTTTATCTTCTGCATCCTTTGTGCTTACGTATTCTTGTCTTTTTCGACCAGAAAATCAACCCGGCTTCCCTTTGGTCAGGAACGGCCGGAATCCTCTATCTCTGGACGGCCACACTGCTGTCTGCCTCACTCGGGATCTATTTGATCAATCGGTTGCCGAAAGCGAGTTGGCTGGGAGGAACAAAACCTAGCAATAACCCTCAGGAATCATTGGCTTCTACCACGGCTGAACCACGGCGTGCTTAAATATCCCCGACCATTGGCCAGCCGTTCAGTTGCCCCAAAAAACCCACCATGGCGTTTCATGGTGGGCTTAGTGTTATATGGAAATTAAAAATATGACATCGAGACGCGAAGTAGCTTAAACAAGTACATATTTAATAAAAAAGACAACCAGAGAGCGAAACGGCTTCCGCTTGGTGCAAGCAGGCTATCATAGCCGATTTTTCTGCACAATTACACATTTATATTCTCAATCGAAATAATAAAAGAAGGGCTAGTCCCAACTGTTATGTCGTTGAAGAAGCCCTTCTTTTTTGTTTGTCTTATTCAACAGTCGATCTCCGTTTAGAAATAAGCAATCTGCAATTTCTATGGTAAAAATAAAATCCCAACCAATCATCATTCGGGTTGGGATTTTATTTTATGTTATTAAACTAGGGTCTTCTTTCTAAAGCAAGCTTAATTCCAAAAGTCACGAGAACAAACCCTGAGATTCCTTGAATGGCTCGTTGTGTAGATGGTTTTTTCATCCATGCACTGATGTAATCAATTAAATACACATATAGCAGAAACCAAATAATGGTTAAAATAGTATAAGTGAATCCCATGACGAGAAATTGCAAAAATGGTTCACTGCTTGAGGTCAAAAATTGTGGAAGAAAAGTAAGGAAGAAAACAGCTACTTTTGGATTAAGCAGGTTCGTTAAAAAACCTTGGCGAAATGGAGATTTATTCCTATATTTTATTTGATTGTCGCCACTTGTTGAATCTGAATTCTTCTTCATAGACCATATTGACGTTACACCAAGATAAATGAGATAGATTGCACCAACATATTTAAAAATAGAAAACAACAATGCCGATTTAACGATTACGGCAGAAAGACCGAAAACCACTGCTAAGGTATGGAAGATAAGCCCTGTAGTAATACCTAAAACCGTTTCAATTCCACCTTTTCTTCCGTAAGCAATGGTGTTTTGCGTGGCTAAACCAGTATCGGGACCCGGAAGAATAATAAGCAAGATTGACATGACGACAAACAGATAAAAATTTTGCATACCAACCTCCAAATGAAAAATTTATTTCTTACCATACCATATTTGGGTGACAAGTAAAATACTTTACTGAAGAATTCTGCCCTTCCCGCAGCAACAAAGCAAGGGACGAATGCTGATGCGTCCCCGTGCTATCGAATCCCGTTAAAAAAAGCGATTTCACTTTAATCTAATTTTTTCCTTCATAAAAAAGTTTCCCATGGTAAAATATTTTTTAGACAGGCAACTTAAAGGTTAATAGGCATATAATT
>NZ_JBEGDL010000057.1:0-22204 GCF_040813775.1 Ammoniphilus soli | reverse complement strand
TATGAAGGACAAGAACCGTTATCCACAATTGTAGGGTGTTCCTGTCAAACTCGAGCCAAGGTATTCAGCGAGCTCAAGCATGGAAAATTATTAATGATGTGGCCCGATCGGTTGGCATCACCGAAAACATCGGAACTCATACCCTACGTAAGACATTCGCCTACCATGCCTATAAAAATGGAACGGACATCATTCTGCTGCAGAAAATTCTAAATCATCATAGCCCGGCCACGACCCTCCGTTATATTGGGATTACGCAAGAAGAAATGGATGATGTTTATTTAACTGTGAATCTATGAGAAATCTGACATATGTATAAATGGTAATTAAGAAGTGCACTTTTTGGCAGTAAGTTTATTCATTTATTTAGTATTTTTATTAAAACTAAATTCGATAAAGAGGTAATTTTTAAGTAACAGAAAAAATATAGACAATTATTATAATATATGGTAATATCTATTTAATCGATTAGATGAAAAATTATTACTCTTCTATTATTTGTTTTCTGTGGAAGCGCTTCCTTTAAACTCACTATGAACAGATAATAGAAAAAAATTTAGTTAATATCTAATCGATTAAATATTTATCGTTGCGTTGTATCTAATCGATTAGATATTCCAACGATTGAAGAGGTTATAATTCATTTTAGATGTTTAATCGAATGGGGGTCTATTAAGAATGAAGAAATTTAAGAAGGTCTTATCGTATGTAGTTTTATCCTCGGCTTTGGCAGCGGTTGCAACGGGTTGCGGATCAAGCAGCCCATCGACGAACGAACCTACTGCTTCAAGCAATCAAGAAGCCGCGAAAGAAAATACAGGTGAAAAAATTACGATTAAATTTGGCCATCATTTGTCTGAAAACCACAGTCTTCATGAACAGGTCGTTAAGTTTGGAGAAATTGTATCCCAGAAAACCAATGGACAAGTTCAGGTGGAGATTTATTCCAACGGGCAGCTTGGCGATCAGCGAGATTTATTAGAAGGATTAAAGTTGGGAACGGTCGATATGGCTTTGGGTGATTCTGGTGTAGTAGCAAACTATTATCCGCAGTTGGGAGTCCTTGATCTTCCTTATCTGTTTAAAGATGTGGATCATTCGATTCGTGCGCTTGACGGTGAATTAGGCGGAAAGCTAAAAGAAGGCATCCTACAAACAGCAGGATTCCGCACCTTAGCGATTGAGCCAACTGCCTATCGAAGCGTGGTTCTAGCTAAAGATACAGTAAAGTCCATTGAAGATTTTAAAGGGCTTTCAGTGAGAACGCTTCAAGCTCCTCAAATTATTGAAACGTTTAATAGCTTTGGTGCCCAGCCTGTGGCGATGCCATCTGGAGAGGCCTTTACAGGAATGCAGACGGGCGCTGTGGATGGGATGGAAAGTAATCCTGAATTCTTAAAGTCTATTAAAGTTTGGGAAGCAGGAAAATATTATGTGGATACCACGCATTCTTTGACCCACGAAACGATCAATATCAGTGAACAGTTTTACAGCAAGTTGCCTGATGATGTGAAGAAAGCTGTTGAAGAGTCCGTCAATGAAACGGTCGTATGGTTCCACGATTACACCAAACAAGTCGATATCGACAGCAGAAAGGCCCTCCAAGATAATGGGATGACCTTTGTTGAGTTCGATCTTGAGCCATTCAAGCAAGCGGCTGTACCTGTCTCTGAAAAACTAGTGAAGGATAATGGCTGGGATGAATTCTATCAATTAGTAAAAGATGCTGAAGGGAAATAATAGGCATGAAATGGATTGCTAAATGTATACACGGCATGACGGTCTTTCTTTTTGTGGCTCTGGTTTGTGTCGTTTTTTGGGGAGTGATTGCCCGCGCGTTATCTGTATCAGCGCCTTGGACGGAGGAAGCGTCCAGGTTTCTGTTCATTTGGCTAAGCTTTGTTGCAGGGTTTATCACCATTCGTAAGGGCTTGAATGTGTGCTTTGACATGATCATTGACCGCTTGCCGTATACCCTTTGGAAGGTAGTGTTTACTTTGGTCAATGTGATCTCCATCGTATTTTTGGTCGTCGTTACTATATTCAGCGTAAAACTCGTTTTGATGAATATGACCCAATACTCCTCGGTTCTGCATGTTCCAATGGGTCTAATCTATCTGGCTATTCCGGTTGGATCCCTGGGTATGATCTTTGCACAGACTGAATATTACCTAAAGCAATTAAAAGTGAAGAAAGAGGCCAATCATTCACTAGAAATCAAAGTAAGGAATGATGCTGTATGTTAGCAGTTACGATGGGAGCGTTTTTAATCCTGCTTGCCATAGGAGTCCCCATCTCCTTTACGATGGGAATGGCGTCCATTATGGGGATGTTAACGGAACTAAGCAGTGCGATTCCCTTGGCTCCGCAGCGGATGTTCGTCGGTGTCGATTCTTTTACGCTCCTGGCGATCCCCTTGTTTATGTTGGCGGGACAATTTATGGAAACAGGCGGAATATCGAAAAGGCTGGTCAATTTCTCTACTTCCGTGGTGGGTCACATCAGTGGAGGACTGGGGATTTCGAGTGTCATGACTAGTGTCATCTTTGCTGGGGTTTCCGGCTCAGCTGCTGCTGATACGGCCGCTGTGGGCAGTGTGATGATCCCGGCTATGAAGAAAAAGGGATACCCTGCTGGTTTGGCTGCCACGTTGCAGGCTTGCGCGGGATCACTGGGTCCTATTATCCCTCCTAGCTTGACTATGATTTTGTACGCCACCATTACGGAGGTTTCCATAACCGGTTTATTCTTAGCTGGTGTAATACCTGGTTTGCTGATGGGCTTAGGATTAATGCTCTTAACGTTTTATTATGGTAAAAAGTATAACCTGAGGGAAGAACAAAAATTCCATCTAATGGAAATGTTTAAAGCGGGTAAAGAAGCTTTTTGGGCTTTGTTGATGCCGATTGTGATTATAGGAGGAATCATAACAGGGATCTTTACACCAACAGAAGCTGGGGTCATTGCCGTTGTTTACGCCTTTGTTGTGGGACTTTTCATTTATAAGGAATTCAAGCTAAAGGATGTTCCGCATATCTGCATTGAAGCTGCGGGTGGCACCTCGATGGTGATGCTGATGATTGCAACAGCATCGATCTTAGGATGGTTGGTTGCTTATGCTAAATTACCTATTTATGTCATTAACACAATCACCGCTATTACGGAAAATCCGACTTATGTCCTGTTGCTTATTATTGCTTTCATTATGTTTCTTGGCCTGTTTGTGGAGACGATTGCGGCAACGATTATTGTCTCGCCGATCCTGGCCCCAATTGTGGTCCAATTTGGTTTTGACCCGATACACTTTGGATTTATCATCGTCTGTATCCTGGTGTTCGCTTCCATTACCCCACCGGTGGGTGGAATTCTCAATATTACGATGGGGATTGGAAGATGCAAAATGGAGGATTTAATGCCATTCATTACTCCTTATGTGGGGGTTATGTTCTTGGTGGTCATTCTAGTCGTCTTTTTCCCGGGATTAGCTACATTCTTACCTAGTCTATTTATGAAATAAAATCGGAGGGAATGAAATGAAGGCGTTACTGAAAACCGATAGAGGGTTAAATGGAGTACAACTGTTGGACATCGAGGAACCTTTGGTTGGAAATAAGGACATCAAAATCAAAATTCATGCGGCAGGCATATGCGGGACAGATATGCATATCATTCATGACGAATATCCCTGCAATTATCCCATTGTCATGGGGCATGAATACTCCGGCATCGTCGAGGAAGTAGGCAGCGAAGTCACTGATTTCGAGATTGGAGATCGAGTAGTTTCGTTGACGGCGGTCGTAACCTGTGGGGAATGCCATTATTGCCGATCCGGTTTACTAATGCTATGCCGTGAGCGCCTATCCATTGGCTCAGGTGTCCATGGGGCTTTTGCGGAATACATGGTCGTTCCTTCCAAGTCGGCCTTTAAAATTCCATCGAATGTATCAATGGATGAAGCAGCTTTATGTGAACCGCTGGCCTGTATGGTTAGGTGTGTAATCGAAAGGGGAACCGTTAAAGCGGGCGATTACGCCTTAGTTTCCGGCCCTGGTGCGATTGGATTGCTGACAATGCAGGTAGCGAACGCCAATGGCGGAAAAGTCATTGTGATCGGGACTTCCCATGATAAGGAAAGATTGCAGCTTGCCATGGAGTTGGGGGCCCATGCCACGATTGTCGTAGATGAAGAAGACCTGGAGCTAAGGACTGCCGAACTCACTCGGAACACAGGGGTCGATGTGGCTTTTGAATGTGCAGGAGTAGGAGCCTCAGCGCATAACTGTTTAAAGGTGTTAAAGAAGACGGGCTTATATGTGCAAGTTGGATTATATGGGAAAAAGATAGAATTTGACATGGATCTGGCTCTGACGAAAGAGATTAATATCACCAATGGTTATGCATCCGAGCCGACTTCCTGGGAGCGTGCGCTTAGGCTGCTGGAGAATAAACAAGTAAATGTGGCTCCTTTGATTTCGACGAAGCTGCCCTTGGATGAATGGAGAAAAGCAGTAAGAATGGTAGAGACCAAAGAAGCGTACAAGGTCTTGTTTACCCCTAATCTATAAATGAACTGATGAGGAGAGAAATCGATGAAAGCGTTAGTGTATGAACCAACGGATCATATCTCGATACAGGAGAAACTGGAACCTGAACTGCGGCCTGGTGAGGTTTTGATCAAAGTGAAATGCGCAGGGATCTGCGGATCGGATATTGTAGCTTGGCAGGGAGGATTTAAAAGAATTCAGCAGCCTGTGATTCTGGGACATGAAATTGCTGGTGAGATTGTCAAAATCTATGATCAGGGACAAAACGGGTTGTCCATTGGAGATCGTGTGGTGTATGAACCATTGGAAGTCTGCGGGGAATGCGAAGCCTGCCTGAAAGGAAGCTATAATGTGTGCCGGAATATCAAGGTGATCGGCTTAGACCGTGATGGAGGATTTACCTCCTATGTACGGGTACCCATCGAACGGATCCATCGATTACCTGCAACCCTCCCTGATGAGCGAGCCGTATTTTGTGAGCCCGTAGCTGTTGCTGTCCACATGGTCCAGCGTGCTGGCCTGCGCTTTGGGCAGACTGTGGCGGTTTTCGGTGCGGGTCCGATCGGGATGCTAGTAGCGATGGTAGCCAGAAGAGCCGGAGCTTCCAAAATATTGGTGGCTGATATTAACCCTTATCGCTTAGGGTTGGCCGAGGATCTTGGCTTTGATGTCTTAGATGCGAAAGAGGAAGGCGCTACCTCCAGGTTACAAGAGTACTTCGGAAAAGAAGGCGCAGATGTTTCGTTTGAGCTGGCAGCCAGCAAGCAAACGGTGGATTGGGCCTTGGACGTTACAAAAATTAGAGGAACCATCCTATCCGGAGGCATCTTCAAGTCTCCGCCTCCTGTGGATTTACAGAAGATTACATTAAAAGAACTGCATCTGGTCGGAACCCGATTATATACCTTCTCTGATTTTGAAGCCGCCATTGACCTATTAAATCAAATGGATTTCCCAGTCGAAAAGCTGATTTCTAAATATGTAAGCTTAGATGAGGCTATTGACAAGGGGTTTCAAGCGATCGTCAATGGGGAAGATGTGATGAAAGTGCTTATTAAACCTTAACGGAAAAAGGAAGCGGCCATAGACACTGGATTGTATTCGATGATAAAATAAAACTATTCAGTCTATTAAAATGGAGTTAAACCAAGTGATAACTATTAAAGATATTGCAAATGCAGCAGGAGTTTCAACAGCAACGGTATCTTATGTCTTAAATAATACTCGGTACGTTAGTCCAGATAAAAAAGATCGCGTATTGAAAGCTGTCTCTGACCTTAATTATGTCCCTAACGCGGTGGCCCGCGGACTCAGGGTTCAAAAGAGCAAAGCGATCAGCTTGATTGTATCGGATATTACGAACCCTTTTTATCCCGATTTGGCCAAAGCTTGTGAAGATGTGGCTCAATCGAGGGGGTATACGATCAATATTGTGAATACAAATGACGAAGCTAAGTTAATGGCAGAGGCTGTTTCGCAGATTCGGGAAGGAAGAATTGACGGACTGATCATCACCTGTGCCCTCGAACCTGACCGACCGGTTATCGATTCCCTTTCCAAGGAAGGTTATCCTATCGTATTGGCTCACCGCAAGCTAGAAAAACTGGATGTCGATACGGTGATCTCGGATCATTTTTCCGGTGGTCTTGAGGCCGCTCGTCACCTCATCCGATTGGGCCATGAGCGTATTGCTTTCATGACAGGAGTGAAGGGCTCAACCGTGAGTCTAGCAGCGAAACAAGGCTACTTGGAAGCGATGGAAGAGGCTAGGCTTCCGGTTTTAGAAGAGTGGAATATACCTGGTGAAGCCAAATATCAGGAAAGCTATGAGGCTGCCAAGCAGTTGATTAGCTTGCCGAAGTCGAAGAGACCTACAGCGGTTCTTAATATCGGTGACGTAGGAAGCTTAGGTGTGATGGATGCCGCATTTGACTTGAACTTAAGGGTCCCGGAAGACCTTGCGATCATTGGTTTTGATGATTTGTTCTTTTCCTCCACGCGCAATATACAGCTCTCAACCGTTAGGATTCCCCGCTATGAGCTGGGAAGAAGGGCAACCGAAATATTAATCAATCGGATTCAAAACAAGGGATCGGAGGAGAAGCAGGATATCACGCTCCCTGTGGAGCTTATTATACGGCGAACATGCGGGGCCAAATCGTAACATAGGGTTTATAGGCCCCTGCCCGTATAAATGCAAGATATAATCTTTTTTTTTATTATCTAATCGATTAGATATATAGAGTTAGTACATATCCGTTTAAGGTTAAGGGGTGAAATTATGAATTATTTAGTATTTGATAACAAGAAAACGATGGATTTTATAGCAATTGGAAGACTGTGCATCGATTTGAACGCCAATGAAATCAATCGTCCTATGGAACAAACGGTTACGTTCACCAAGTACGTAGGGGGATCTCCCGCGAATATAGCTATCGGTTTGTCTCGGTTGGGCATGAAGACAGGGTTCATTGGCCGCGTGTCGAATGATCAAATGGGTCGCTTTATTGTCGATTATCTCAACAAGAATCAAATTGATACTGACGGTGTAGTAACTGATTTATCAGGCAGTGTAACAGGACTTGCTTTCACGGAAATCAAAAGCCCGACGGACTGCAGCATCTTAATGTACCGCGACAATGCAGCGGACTTGAAGCTGGAGCCCCGGGATATCTGCGAAGAGTATATCAAAAATGCCAAAGCGATATTGATCTCCGGTACGGCTTTAGCGAAGAGTCCATCAAGAGAAGCAATTTTCTTAGCACTTGATTATGCACGAAAGCATGGAACCGTCGTCTTCTTTGATATTGACTATAGACCGTATACATGGACCTCCCCGGAAGAGACCGCCGTGTACTATAACCTCGCTGCTGAAAAATGCGATGTCATTATCGGCACGAGAGAAGAATTCGATATGATGGAATGCTTCGAGCATAATCCCGATAAGGACGACTACTACACAGCGAAAAAATGGTTCGATTATCATGCGAAGATCGTCGTCATCAAGCATGGAAAGGATGGATCCATTGCCTACACGAAAGAAGGCGAAAGCTTTAAGGGAACCACCTTTCCAGCCAATGTGATTAAGACGTTTGGTGCAGGAGATTCCTATGCAGCGGGCTTTATCCACGGCTTGATGAAAGGGTGGGAGATCCCGAAAGCCATGGAATATGGGGCAGCTGCCGCATCCATCGTAATTTCCAGCCATAGCTGCTCCGATGCGATGCCAACGGCGGATCAAGTGGACCAGTATATCGAAACCTGCAAAAACGGGCTATTCGTCGCCAAATAAAGGTAAACCAATACACTTCGAGAGGAGAAACACAATGACTACAAGAACAACCGTACAAACGTTAAAAAATTTCGTCGGGGGTCAATGGATCGAAGCGACTTCCGGTAAGAACGATATCGTTCCTAACCCAGCTACAGGTGAAGTGTTGGCCCATGTGCCGATTTCTAGCCGTGAAGACGTTGCCCATGCGGTTAAAGTAGCGAAAGAAGCGTTTAAAACGTGGGGCAAGACGGCCGTTCCCCGCCGTGCCCGCATCCTATTCAAGTATCAGCAATTGCTGGTCGAAAACTGGGAAGAGCTTGCTCGTTTAGTTACCTTAGAAAACGGAAAAAGCTACGGCGAGGCCTACGGAGAAGTTCAACGCGGGATCGAGTGCGTCGAATTTGCAGCAGGTGCGCCATCTTTAATGATGGGGAAGCAGCTTCCTGACATCGCGACCAATGTGGAATCCGGGATGTACCGCTATCCAATTGGCGTCATCGGGGGAATCACGCCATTCAACTTCCCGATGATGGTTCCTTGCTGGATGTTCCCGTTGGCCATCGCTTGCGGAAATACGTTTATATTGAAGCCATCCGAGCGTACGCCATTGCTGGCCAATCGTTTGGCTGAATTATTCAAAGAAGCCGGCCTTCCAGATGGGGTGTTGAACATTGTTCACGGTGCACATGATGTGGTGAACGAATTACTAGAAAACAAAGATGTAAAAGGAATTTCTTTTGTCGGATCCCAGCCTGTTGCAGAATACGTATACCGCACAGGCACATCCTTCGGCAAGCGGGTTCAAGCTTTGGCCGGAGCGAAAAACCATTCGATCGTCATGCCTGATGCCAATTTAGATCTGGCAACGAAAGAAATCATCAGTGCGGCTTACGGTTCCGCTGGGGAAAGATGTATGGCGGCAGCGGTCGTCGTAGCGGTTGGCGATGTCGCTGATAAACTCATTGATAGATTAGTAGAGGCTGCCAATCATATTAAGATTGGAAACGGGTTAGAAGAAGGCGTATTCCTTGGGCCAGTCATCCGTGATTCTCATAAAGCAAAAACGATCAAGTACATTGAATCAGGAGTAAACGAAGGAGCGACCTTGATTCGCGACGGACGCAAAGATGAAGCAGCCAATGGGGAAGGCTACTTTCTCGGTCCAACTCTATTTGATCACGTAACGACTGATATGACCATTTGGAAAGAAGAAATCTTTGCTCCTGTTTTGTCTGTGGTTCGTGTTGAAACGCTAGATGATGCCATTGCCCTGACTAACGAATCCGAATTTGCCAATGGTGCGTGCCTGTACACCCAAGATGGAAGCCATGTTCGCAAATTCCGTGAAGAAATTGAAGCCGGTATGCTAGGCATTAACCTAGGTGTTCCCGCTCCGATGGCTTTCTTCCCCTTCTCTGGATGGAAGAATTCCTTCTACGGTGATTTACATGCCAATGGTCCGGATGGTGTCGAGTTCTATACGAGAAAGAAAATGCTGACCGCTCGCTGGTAAAACGAAAGGCTACCAAACTGACTGGTTTGGTAGCTTTTTCAGTTAGGAAAAGGAGGATATAGATTATGCCACTCGTCTCGCTGAAAGAGATGTTGAATCAAGCTCTGGAAGGAAAATATGCCGTTGGGCATTTTAACTTGAACAATCTGGAATTCACGCAAGCCATTCTGCAGGCGGCTCAAGAAGAGCAGTCCCCGGTTATTTGTGCGGTTAGTCCAGGATACATTGCTCACTTAGGTGGATTAAAGGTGGCGTCCTCCATGGTGCGAGCATTGGTAGAGGAATACCGCATCACCGTTCCCGTTGCTTTACATTTGGATCATGGGGCTTCCTTGGAGCAATGCTTGCAGGCCATTCAAGCAGGCTTTACCTCCGTCATGATCGATGCCTCCCATTATCCGCTCGAAGAAAACATTCGCAGGACGAAGCGAGTGGTAGAGGCGGCCCACGCCCTGGGAGTATCGGTGGAAGCGGAATTAGGGCGAATAGGCGGGCAGGAAGATGATCTGATTGTCGATGAAGCGGATGCGATGCACGCCATTCCTGAGGAATGTGCAAGGCTTATACGGGAATCCGGTATCGATTGCTTGGCACCTGCGCTGGGATCTGTTCACGGGCCATACAGAGGAGAACCCAATCTCAACTTTTCGCGTATGGAAGAAGTTCAGAAATTAACCGGAATTCCTCTCGTATTGCATGGCGGAACAGGCATCCCGCTGCAGGATACTCAGCGTGCCATCTCTTTAGGGACGGCAAAAATCAATGTGAACACCGAAAACCAAATGGCTTGCACGGTCGCGGTTCGCAGAGAATTGGAGTTAAATAAGAAATTATATGATCCTCGAAAATACCTTGGCCCAGCCAGAGAAGCTATTAAGGACAACGTGAAAGGAAAGATGCGGGAGTTTGGTTGTTCTGGCAAAGCATAAAAAATGTATGAAGGCGTATTCCAAATTTATACGGAATGCGTCTTTTCTATGAAAAGTTTAAGGAATAATGTTTTAAAAGGTATCTAATGTAACTATAAAAACAGCACGTTTTTGACACAGTGTTACCATCTTTTAAAGAGAGTTGCACAAGTAATTTCGTGTTGTGTTGCGACTTGTCTTTCAAGATTTTGTTAAAATGTTATCCGGACGTAAATCTGTATCATTAAAAAATCTATACTAAGCATATAATATACATTATACATGTTCAAACTCTATGAAACTATGCTAAACTCGTCATATAATATGGGGAAATGATAGATTTAGACGCTGTTTTTAATCATATAAACTCGTCATATAAGTGAAAGGGTATCAGCTCATGATTACGGATTATCTAAAACACCTTCAACAGAAGGGAAAGTCTCCTCACACCATTGTATCGTATATGAATGATTTACATAAATTTCTAGATGACCTCGGCATTCAACCGGGAGATTACATCACAGAGACGGATGTTCGAAAATGGATCAGTCAGATGATCCGACCGGAGGAAGGTCAGCCTTTGGCAAATGCAACCATAAATCGTCGGTTAAATTCGCTGCGCAGCTTTTATGATTGGGCGTTGCGGAACAAAAAAGTGAAACATAATCCCATGCGTGATATTGAGGATTTGAAATCGGCCGATGAGGATCATGAAAAGATCATGTGGCTGACCGAAGAGGAGTTTGAGGATCTATTAAACCGGATGAGGAAAACGCCGGTGAAAAGTCGCGGAGTTGACCCGGAAGAGAAATATCGCCGAGATCGGGCCGTCGTCTATCTTCTAACATATGCTGGTCTTCGGGTCGAGGAATTGTCCAACCTGAAGTTGACCGACCTTGACTTAGAGATGAAGCGAATTCGTGTACTAGGGAAAGGGAACAAGGTACGGACTATTCCGATTTCCAATACCTTACTTCACGAACTAGTAGATTGGTTAAAGTTCCGAACGGAAATGGCCAATAAAAAAGAATATGTAGCTGATTCTCTTTATGTTTTCTATAGTCAGAGATCCCCTCAGTTTTCCATCCGAGCGATACAGACCATGATTGAAAACTATAGTGCTCCAAAAAAGAAGCTGACTCCACACATGTTTCGGCATACTTTCTGCAAATGGATGTTGAAAGCGACAGGGAATGATATTGAGAAGGTAAGGAGACTAGCAGGACATAGTAACATTGCGACGACATCTCGATATTTGAAGGACAGTTACCGAGATTTAGCAGATGTAGTAGATTCCTTACCGAGGTTTTAATAAATGAAAAAACCTTCCCTATGGAAGGTTTAAAATTGTTTATCATGTAGGTTCTATGACTCCTTTAAAAAGTTATCCCCAGAAATGCCAATGTCTTTTAAATGTCATTTTCTATAACCGCCCCAAGGCATTATACATACCAAAACTTCCTGTTATCTAGCATAGTCTCATTAAGAAATGATTCCTTTCCGGAGCAGCTCGGCGACAGCTTGCGTCCGATTTTGCGCACCTAGTTTTTTAATGGCGGATTGAACGTATTGTTTTACAGTAGGTTCGCTTATTTTTAATGAATCAGCTATCTCTTTGGAACTTTCTCCCCAGGAAACTCTCTGCATCACTTCCAGTTCCCTTTTGCTTAATTGTCCTTGCTTTTCAGATGCATTAGATAGGTAGAGAACTTTTCCTATTAGATTTCCAAAGAGTGTAAGAGAGGAGAGCAACTTCTCGTCAAATTCAGCTTCCTCTTTAAAATTCGAACTGATAATGTACCCGATGACAACGGAATTGTGGCATATGGGTAAGATCATAAGTGAATGATAGGCTAGAATGTATTTGCTGCTTAGTTTCATATAATCTATGCCTGAATAATATTTTGCTTTCCTTTCCCGGATGGCAGCCAGGATACCAGGGAGTGATCGGATATCTTCACGGTTATCGCGAATATGAGCCAGTCCGGATGAAGATAGTGAGATAATTCCCTCTGCGAGATAGCCAAAGGGAGAGTATCTGAACAAATGAGCATTCAAGACCGGGAACAGTTTCATATAGGTCTCAATGATTTGGATAATGAGGTCTTCTTGATCACCAGACACCATCAGTTTCTTGACATGTTCTTGAATAGTAAACGGATAGCTCATCTTATCCTCCTTTTTGAGGAATTGATATATCTTTAATAAGGAATGTTTTTATTTTACTAAAGGTATTAAGATTTGAATATACCTTTTTAATATTAAAACTATTAAAAATGTTAAAACCAATAAAAGGAAAGGAGATATCTATTGAAAAATTTAGATCCAGAGGCGCAATTGTATTTGCAAGCGTTTAATTTAATGCCTGCTATTCATTCCATGAGTCCAAAGGAAGCAAGGGATATGCTTGCTAAAATACCACGTCCTTCCGTTGAATTGGATCCGCTTTCAAAAGTTGAAGAACGGATGGTTCCGGTAGGAGATGATACTCAAATTAAGATAAGGATATACACTCCAGAAGGTCAAGGACCTTTTCCCTTATTCGTTTATTTCCACGGTGGGGGCTGGGTGCTTGGAAATTTGGATACTTCCGATCCTAGCTGCCGGATGATCGCAAATCGAGTGGGCTGCTTAGTCATATCTGTAGATTATCGGCTTGCACCGGAGCATTCATTTCCTATCCCGACAGAAGATGCTTATAAGGCATTGGAATGGGTAAAGGAACATGCAGCTTCTCTAAACGGTGATGTCACTCGCATCGTAGTAGGGGGTGACAGTGCAGGCGGAAATCTTGCAGCAGTCGTTTCCATGATGACTAGGGATCGTCAAGGACCTTCTATAACAGCTCAGGTACTCATCTATCCGGTAACCGGACTTGATTTCAATACCGGGTCCTATCATGAATTCAAAAAAGGATTTGGATTAGATCGTGATCTGATGGTTTGGTTTGGAAGTCAATATGTGACAACAGAAGAGGACAAGCGCCATCCATATGCTGCTCCCTTGACAGCAGAGGATCTCAGCCAACTTCCACCGACATTGGTAATCACAGCTGAAAACGATGTACTTCGAGATGAAGGATTGGCCTATGTCAAGAGACTCGAGAGTGCTGGAGTACCAGTAGAATATTCTTGTGAGCAGGGGATGGTCCACGGATACTTTACCAATATGGTTTTGTTCTCGGGGCGGATTCAATCGTCCATTTCAAAGATCTCCAGGTTTTTAACATCCATTATATGACTTTTGAGGAGGAGAAACTATGACATCAAACAAACAGCAACTCGATGCAGTTGTGGTGGGTGCAGGATTTGCAGGTATGTATTTGCTGCATCGATTGCGAGAGATGGGCTTTTCTGTTCGTGTATATGAGAAAGGCGATAGTGTCGGCGGAGCTTGGTATTGGAGCCGCTATCCTGGAGCACGATGCGACTCGGAGAGTATCTATTATAATTACACATTCTCAGAAGAAATTTATCAGGAATGGACATGGTCGTCTCGCTATCCTGAGCAGCCGGAAATTTTGGATTATCTTAATTTCGTGGCCGACCGGCTAGACCTGCGCCGGGATATCCAGTTTAACGCGCAAATCAAAGCTGCCCGATACGATGAGACTCATAATTTATGGAACGTTGACCTGCATGATGGCAGCCGAGTGTCAGCGAAATACTTCATCACCGGAGTTGGCTGTCTCTCCGTGAATGCGACGAATGTACCTCAAATCAAAGGATTGGATCGCTTTGAAGGGGAATGGTACCACACGGGAGCTTGGCCGCATGAAAAAGTAGACTTTAAGGGGAAACGTGTCGGGATCATAGGCACGGGTTCAAGTGGCGTTCAAGCCATCCCAGTCATTGCGAAAGAGGCGGGTCAACTCACTGTCTTTCAGCGTACTCCTCAGTATACGGTTCCGGCTAGAAACCATAAGCTTGATCCGGCATTCATCCAAAATACGAAAGAAAACTTTAGTGAGCTTAAACGTCAAATGCGTGAATCGAAAGGAGGATTCCCGAAGGTGGCTAGTGACCGATCGGCATTGGAGGTTACGCCGGAAGAACGCCTTCGGATCTACGAGGAATTCTGGAAGAAGGGAGGTAATGGAATTGCCAATTGCTTCAATGACATCATGACGAACGAACAAGCAAACGAAACGGTTGCCGAATTCATCCGTTCCAAAATCAGAGAAATTGTAAAGGATCCGCAAGTCGCCGATGGGCTGATGCCAACGTACTTATTTGGAACCAAACGACCAATCGTGGACACCGACTACTATGAGACTTATAATCGGGAGAACGTGAATTTAGTTGATCTGAGGAAAGAGCCACTTGCAGAAATTACACCCAAAGGGGTGAAAACTACGGAAGCCGAATATGAGTTGGACATCATAGTATTTGCTACCGGATACGACGGGATGACAGGGCCTCTATTCAAAATCGATATCCAAGGAAAAGATGGTGTAGCCCTAAAGGAGAAATGGGATGACGGGGCACAGGTCAGAACCTATCTCGGACTTGCCACCACCGGCTTCCCGAACATGTTTATGGTCACCGGCCCGCAAAGTCCTTCCGTATTGGGTAACGTACCGACAGCGATTGAACAGCATGTCGAATGGATTACAGATTGCATTGAGTATCTACGCAAGCATCGAGTAGATACGATGGAAGCAAAGGCGGATGCTGAAGAGGCATGGAGTAAGCATTGCAGCGAGTTAGCCAACCAGACGCTTTATACGAAGACAGACTCCTGGTACACAGGAGCGAATGTCGAGGGGAAACCACGCGGATTCCTGATCTATCTTGGGGGTTATGGATTCTACAATCAGTTAATACAAGAAATTGCTGAGAAGGACTACGAGGGATTCTCGTTGATGTCTTCTCCTAAGTATGCGGTATGAGATTTTATTGATTGAAAATTAAATTTATTCAAAAAGATAATAGATATGGAGGTCATAACTATGTCAACAACTACTCTTGTTTCAATTCATTCCAAAGCGGCTGAATTTATCTCCGCACCTAAAAAAATGATGATAAACGGAAGATGGATGGACAGCTTTACAGGTGAAAGAACAGAAATTCTGAATCCAGCGACGGGGGAGGTCATTACGACGGTTCCAAAAGGAGGAAAGGAAGATATTGATTTTGCCGTTCAAGCAGCCCGGAAAGCTTTTGAAGAGGGACCATGGGCAAAAATGAAGCCGGCAGAACGGGCGAAATTACTATTGAAGTTAGCCGATCTTCTTGAGGAAAATGCAGAAGAATTAGCACACCTTGAAACCCTTGAGAACGGGAGACCATTGAGAATCAGTTCAAGAGTTCCGATCAATGGCTCAGAGCATTTCCGTTATTTCGCTGGATGGACATCCAAAATCATAGGGGAGACGATTCCGGTATCTATCCCAGGAAATCTTTTTAATTACACGAGAAGAGAACCCATAGGTGTTTGCGCTGCTATCAATCCATGGAACGGACCGTTGATGATGGCTATTATGAAGCTTGCAGCGCCATTAGCGGTAGGCAATACTGTGGTTTTAAAACCAGCATCTGAAACCCCGTTAGGTACCATCCGGCTTGGTGAACTGATTCAAGAGGCTGGTTTTCCAGATGGAGTGGTCAACATTGTGACGGGTCCAGGTTCCACCTTAGGCGGCGCCTTAACAGAACATCCGGATGTAGATAAAATAGCTTTTACGGGTTCAACAGAAGTAGGAAGACAAATTATGCGGTCAGCCGCTGGAAGTATCAAGAAAGTGACATTGGAACTAGGCGGCAAGTCT
Source organism: Ammoniphilus soli (assembly GCF_040813775.1). Taxonomy (NCBI): domain Bacteria; kingdom Bacillati; phylum Bacillota; class Bacilli; order Caryophanales; family Paenibacillaceae; genus Ammoniphilus; species Ammoniphilus soli. Next base: position 6,195 of record NZ_JBEGDL010000057.1, on the reverse strand, counting down.
GCCCATATTATCTTTTCAGACGCGGATTACGAAAGAGCGCTTGAAAACGCTTGCAATGCTATCTTTATGAATTCAGGTCAAATGTGCCACGCGGGATCTCGCTTATTTGTTGAAAAGAAAATCTATGATAGATTTGTCAGTGATTTAGCGGAGTACTCAAAAAAATATAAAGTCGGCAACGGGTTTGATCCATCCAGCATTTTAGGTCCTCTTATTTCTAAAAAGCAGAAAAATCAAGTATTGGGTTATATAGATATTGGTCAGAGTGAAGGGGCTGAATTAGTGATAGGCGGAAATGCAACGGAGCCGAGTCTTGAGAAAGGGTATTATGTAAAGCCTACTGTATTCGCTAACGTAACGAACAGCATGAAGATTGCCCAAGAAGAAATTTTTGGTCCGGTGGTTGCAGCCATTCCCTTTGAAGATATAGATGAGGTAATCAAAATGGCAAACCAAACGGAATACGGTTTAGGTGGAGGAATCTGTACCACAGATGTCCGCAAAGCACATAAAGTTGCCCATGCGATGAGAACAGGAAATGTATGGATAAACACATATGGTCTTATGGATCCGGCCTCGCCTTTTGGAGGATATAAACAGAGTGGTCTGGGAAGAGAAAATGGGTCTGCTGCGATTGATGCATATACCGAGAGCAAGAATGTATGGATTAATTTGGACTAGTAGTCCATCAATCAAAATGGGGGGACGAGAAGTTGAAGAGTGAGAATGTGGTAGAGCCTATTGAAGTTCCTGTAGTTCAATTGGAGAGAAAACCTTTGTATTGGGCGACGGTTACTATTCTCCTAACCTTTTTCCTTGATCTCTTTGCTGGGTCCATTCATGGCGTGGCAACCCCCAGCATTATAGCAACGCTTGGCGGAATGCAATTTTATGCATTAACCATTACCACCTTCATGTTGGGTGGTAGCATAGGGAGAGTCATTTCCGGAAAATTAGGGGATTTATATGGCAGGAAAAAAATCTATCTCTTTTCCCTGGCCCTATTTTCGATCGCTAACATTATGAGTGGTGTCGCCCAATCTATCACGCAATTAATTATTTACAAGGCGATCCTTGGTATTGCCGGAGGTTTCTTGTTTGCGACATGTTATGCAATGGTTGCTGACTTGTATACCCCCAAAGCAAGGGTGAAAATACTGGGCTATCTAGCTTCGGTGATCGGCGTTTGTTACATTGTAGGTCCTCTACTAGGCGGCTATATCGTGGACATGTTTAGCTGGCGATGGTTATATTTAGGTCCAGTCCCCCTATTGATCATCTGTTTTCTGGCCATCAATAGGCTTCTACCCACAGTAAAACAAAACGTAAAAGTAAAAATTGATTATTTAGGGATTCTGTTTCTTTGCGGTACGACGATTCCTTTTCTGTTAGCTTTAACCTGGGGAGGCTCAACCCATCCCTGGGGTTCTACAATCATAATAGGTCTTTCTGCAATTTCAATTTTGTCATTATGCTTGTTTATCCTGGTTGAGAAAAGGGCTAGTGACCCTCTGCTTCCACTAAGCATTCTGACCAACAGGTACTTCATCCTACCAACGGTTTCATATTGTCTTGCTGCCTTTTCCTCTATTATGTACTTAACCTACGTGCCGCTTTTTGGGCAAGCTGTGAAAGGAATGTCGGCTACAGCTTCCGGCTCCCTGCTGACACCATTAATGATCGCCCTAATCATCTCTACGCAAGCAACCAGCTGGATCATTAGTAAAACCGGGCGTTATAAAGCTGTCATGCTCTTCTTGTTTGCTTGGGCGGGAGTTATGCTTTTCTTGGTGTCAGGGTTTAATGAAAATACAAATCTCCCATATATGTATACGGTATTGTGCATGATCGGAATAAGCATGGGAGGATTTAATGTTGTATTTATGTCCTATTTACAAAATCATTTACCTCATCGCCAGGTAGGTGCGGCAACGGGAGGTATGGTCTTTTTTGGAAACATAACCACTGTTATTAGCTTATCCATTGCTGGAGTCATAACTAATATTAACTGGCAAGTGGACAGATATCTTCCTTCACAACTTAAAGAGTCCCTATCAGAATCAGGACTAAGCTTAATGTCCAGCTTTCAAGGACTGACGAACAAAGTGGCTGCAGCCCAAACGAAAAGTCAGCTACCGCAGGAACTACAAAGCCTGTTCGATGGCACCATTTTAGAAATGAAACATGTTATGGTGCAAATTTTTGAATCTATGTTCTTGTTAAGTACGTTATCTTGCATTCTAGCCTTTCTTTTCATAGTTTTGTTTTTGAAAGAAAAAAGTGCTTCAAATCAAATAGGTGGGGTAAGTGAAGATAAAGAAGTAATTGCAAAAAGTGTATAGTGGGAGGGAAATAGGTGAGAGCACTACTTCTAGAAGAGATTGGGAAGCCGATGCAGGTTAAGGAAGTGAATGATCCCATACTGACACCGGAAGGCGTTATCATAAAAGTGGAAGCGAGCGGAATTTGCCGCAGCGATTGGCACTTCTGGGCAGGGGATATTTCATTGAATTCCTATCCCCACGTATTAGGGCATGAATTTACAGGGACGGTTCTTGAGGTGGGTAATCAAGTAAAAAAGTACAAATCGGGCGATCGCGTGATTGTGCCCGTTACTCAAGGAGATAACGCATGCCCTTACTGCCTTGGTGGGCATCAAAACTTATGTGAAAATCGACTGACGCCAGGTGTTCATTATTGGGGAGGGTATGGGGAATATGTCCATGTTCCCCAAGCAGATGGAAATCTTGTCAAGTTGCCTGATTCGATGGATTTTGTATCCGCTGCCTCCATGGGCTGTAGATTTGTTACCGCTTACTATGGATTAATCGAACAAGTGAGGATCCGCCCAGGGGAGTGGATCGTTATCCATGGTTGTGGCGGTGTGGGATTGTCAGCTGTGAAAATTGCCAGTGCGATTGGCGCAAAAGTAATTGCGGTGGATATAGGCGATGAAAAGCTCGAAATGGCGAAAAACCTTGGTGCAGCTATAACGATCAATGGAAAATCACAAAATGCCGTGGAAGCTGTAATGGAAATCACCAAGGGAGGTGCTCAGGTATCTGTAGACGCGTTGGGGATTACCGCAACATGCCAAAATGCCATCATGAGTCTAGGAAAACAAGGCCGTCATCTACAGCTTGGGGTAACAACCAAAGAAGAAAAAGGTTTTATCCCCGTTCCAATTGACATGATTGTAGCAAAAGAAATGCAGATCGTCGGAAGCCTTACGATGCCCATTTCCCGCTACCCATCAATGCTGAATGTGGTGGAAAGCTTAAATATTCAGCCCAGCCAACTCATTACAGAGCGCATAGCCTTGGAACAAGCAAGCGATGTTTTCGAAGCCATGAGTAACTATTCCAATATAGGGATCTCGGTCATCGATCGTTTCTATAGTTGAAGTGGAGAGAAATCCGAATCCGAAGGAGTGCATTTCCTATGATTAAAACACTAGAAGAAAGAATCCTAGAGTTGGAGGCGCGCGAAAAAATTAAAGAGATTTTAGCTAATTATAGTCATGGTGTAGATAAAAGGGATGAAGCCGTGTTTATAGATCTTTGGGAAGAGGAAGCCGTTTGGGATCAGGGAAATGGGCAATGCTACATCAATAAACAGGAGATATTGCAAGGGGTAAAAGGTGCTTGGGAAAGGTTCACTAATACGTATCACTATACCATGAATGAGGTCATCCAGGTTGACTTAAAAAGCGGTACAGCTAGTTCTATTGCCGATGTAGATACAAGAGTAACGAGTTCTGCGGGAAATTCTATTATCATCTCCGCTACTTATTACGATAAATTTAGGATGACGAATGGGACATGGAGGTTTACAGAGAGAAAAACCATGATCCACCGGTAACCTTCTATACTAGAAGCGCGATGAAGAAAAAAATAGTATTTCTTAAGTGGACGCAGATTCGCCTGGTCTACGTCCATTTCTTTCCGAGTTAAGAGATAATAGGAGATGCGCAAGAAGCATACTCTATTGTTAATCTTTTTAGATAAAAAGGAGAGAAGCCAAATGCTATTATCGAAAATGCTCATAGTTAGGGATTTTATTATTAAGCATCAAGAAGAATTGTATAATCTAGTGAAAAATAAAGGTTTTAATGATCCAGATGTATTGAAAGTGAGTCAAGAATTGGATGAGAAAATTAATATATTGCAGCGTACTCTAATCAACTCATAAAACCTAAATAGTAAAAGGAATAGTCTATTTCATTAAATCTGATTAAGTAAAAGGGATGATAAAGGTTAATAAGTTTGGTAAGAAGAACATATATATTTTCTATTTTTAAATATTATACTGTGTCAAACACTGCTTTTTGGTTTTACACTTGCGACAAAAATATGGAGTGATTGACACGCTCCCCTTATCAGTTACCGTCTCTTAAAACTATCCTTTCTCTTGACAAAAGGTATTCGCTTTAAAATATTGATATAGGAGGAGTAATTTAAATGAGAAGATTACATGGAAAAGTCGCGATTGTCACGGGTGGAGCAAGCGGAATTGGTGAGTTTACTGTGCGTGAAATGGTAAAGGAAGGGGCATCGGTCATTATTGCGGATTTTAATGCAGAATTAGGCCATCAATTAATGGACGAATTAAATTTAAAAGAATATAAAACAATCTTCGTTAAAACGGATGTAACAAAGGAACAAGAAGTAGATTCACTTGTTCGAAGAGCGGTTAACGAGTTTGGGAAGTTAGATATTATGGTAAGTAATGCAGGCATCGGTAAAAATGGACCCACGGAAGAAGTAACGTTGGAAGAATGGCATAAGGTTCTCTCGGTTAACTTAGACGGGGTTTTCTTATCTGCTAAGTACGCAGTAAAGGCGATGAAAGAGAATGGCGGCGGTACAATTATTAATGTTGCTTCTATACTTGGACATGTCGGTACACCTCAGGTACTTTCCTATACAAGCTCTAAGGGAGCGGTTGTAAACATGACGAGAGCATTGGCTGTTGAGTATGCAAAAAATAATATTCGAGTAAATGCAGTTTGTCCGGGGTACATACATACACCTTTACTAAAGAAAAATTTAACTGAAGAGGCCCTAAAACAATTGGTCAACCTTCACCCGATTGGCAGATTAGGTGAATCTCAAGAAGTTGCGAAATCGATCGTTTTCTTAGCTTCTGAGGATGCTAGTTTTATTACAGGCACCAGTTTAATGGTTGACGGGGGATATACCGCTCAATAAATTCATAAAAGGAGGTAAGACTTATGGGGCGATTTAAAGATAAAGTTGTTTTAATAACTGGAGCCGTTGGCGGAATTGGCAAGGCGTTAACACAAAAGCTAGCGGAAGAAGGGGCTAAGCTTGCTTTGGTAGATATAAATCTAGCATCTATTCAACAAACCATTTCTGAACTCGGCTTAAATGAAGATCAAGTCATTGCTATATCTGCTGACGTGACGAATGAATTGCAGGTAAAAAATTATGTTGAACAAACAGTAGGTCGATTTGGGAAAATTGATTGCTTTTTCAATAATGCTGGTGTAGAAGGTACATACGGCAACGTGGAAACGCAGGAACTAGACGCATTTGATTTTGTTTTTAATGTAAATGTAAAAGGAGTTTTCTTAGGTTTAAAATATGTAGTTCCAGTCATGAAAAATCAAGGACGCGGCAGCATTGTCAATACCTCTTCTTTAGCTGGATTAATGGGTTCGCCTGGTTTTTCTCCATACGTTGCATCTAAACATGCCGTCATTGGCTTAACTCGCTCTGTTGCGAATGAAGTGACAGGACAAGGCATACGCGTGAATGCGCTATGCCCAGGTGTAATTGATACGCGAATGATGCGGAAAATTGAGGAAAATGTAGCGCCGGGTCGGGGTGAACAAGTACAAAAAGGGTTGGTTGCTAATGTTCCGATGGGACGCTACGGTGAGCCTCAAGAAGTTGCCAACGTAGCCATGTTCCTATTATCTGATGAAGCGTCATACGTTTCCTCTTCCATTTATACTGTAGATGGGGGGATGGTCAATCAGTAAATGTGACATATATAACGAGGGTGTTCCCCAAAGTCTAGCTTTCATGGACACCCTTTTTCTCATGCAATCCGATAGATTAACGGCAGTAATAAAGCGGCTACGAAACTAGTATTTTATGATAGGGGTAGTACCACATGCCCATCAAGCTAAAACACATCATTACCCCCAAAACGAAGAAAATGCGCTAT
>NZ_JBEGDL010000056.1:0-24784 GCF_040813775.1 Ammoniphilus soli | reverse complement strand
TAATGTAGTGGTATGTATAATGAAAAAGGCCTGAAATCCCAATGGGTTCAGGCTTCTTTGAAGTATATGGTGTCAAACTCGAGTTATCGTCTAGTTGTTACCCTTTCTGTCTATAGACAAGAAGTAAGACCTCCCTTGAGTGTTTTTGGCATATAACTTGCAAGTGTTTCCGTTCAGGTAGATCAATAGAGGAGGAATGGCTGTGGGTCGATGGAATTGGGTCCAATCGGTGGTTACGAAGCCTATGCCGATTTGGATTGTGGGATGTTCTCTTATGGCATATGGAATCCCGGGGCTGTTTTCGGATTTGCACCGTTATACGGGCCTTGCGCTTGCTTTTATCCTTTTTGCCATGGGGATGTCCCTGAAGACGGATAGCATTTTACGTGTCATCAAGCGCCCCAAAGCGTTATTTGCAGGGGTTTTTCTCAAGTGGACGGTAACCTTGGGCGTTTCTGTTTTCATTGCGGGCCTGGTGTTCGGGGATCAGCCGGACATTGCGGCAGGGATGATTTTAGCGGGAGCAGTGCCGAGCGGAACTTCTGCCAATCTGTATACGTTTATGGCTAATGGAGCAACCGCTTTAAGCATTTCCATGGCTGCGATCGATACGTTTGTTGGTCCGGTGCTTACCCCGGTCATACTGAAAGCAACGGCGGGAAAATGGATTGTGGTGGAGTTTCTTCCTCTGTTCAAGAAAATGGTTTATATCGTGCTCCTGCCAATCCTTGCCGGGCTGGCTGTCCAATGGAAGTGGGGGAAACAGGCGGAAAAGGTCCGGCCTGTCATCCCGTTGTTTTCAGCGCTTTGCTTATTTATTGTCGTGCTGGCCGTCGTATCGCAATCCCAGCCGATCCTTTCGGAAAACAAGGGGCTTTTGCCCTTGATTGCCATTTCGGTCATCTTTCAGGTTTCCGTGCCGATGTTGGCTGGATACGTATTGTCCAAATGGCTCCGGTTCAGGGAAGAGGAATGCCGGGCCATCCTCTTTGAAACGGGGATCTGCAATACGGCGCTTGCGGCCCTATTGGCTATGGATCATATTAGTGCCTCCGCCGCGGTGCCGGCCGTGGCGAATATGGTGGCGAACCTGTCTATTGGAGCCTATGTCGCCGAGAAATTGGGGAAGCGGGTCCCTGAAGGTGACAGTCAGCAGCTCAAGAGCCAAGTGATGTAATTCGTCGCATCATTTATCGATAAGGCTTACAGCCCCAATTTTTTCTTCTTGCGGACAAGCGTAGCTAGGTCGATTTGAAGTGTTTCGGCACACCGTTTCATGGGACGGTAAGTATACAAATAGGAAGCTAACAGTTTTTTTTCATATTCATTCAACATTTCTTTTAAGGAAAGCTTGGCATCGTTGGCCACCCCCATGTCCATATCCTGGAGCACAGGAGCCGGCTTAGCTGGCTTATGCTGGTAAATGCTGGGCGGAAGCAAGGCTTCATGGATATTGTCGTCATCGGATAAAATAACCAGCCGCTCCACGACATTTCTCAGTTCGCGAACGTTTCCGGGCCATGGATAGGTAAGCAGCTGATCGATGACTTGGGGGGAAAATGCTTTTTCCTTGCCATGCTTTTGATTGAACATCTGAAGAAAATGCATAAGGAGTACAAAAATATCCTCCGACCTCTCCCGAAGGGGAGGGACGCTGATCGACAGCACGTTGATCCGGAAGAAAAGATCCTCGCGAAATTGCTTGGCTTGGATCAGCTCTTCCAGGTTCGCGTTCGTGGCTGTAATAATCCGGACATCAATCGGAATCGATTTCGTTCCGCCTACTCTTTGAATCTTCATATCCTGCAAAACCCCAAGCAATTTTACCTGCAAGGAAAGGGGCATCTCCCCGATTTCATCCAAAAATAAGGTTCCCTTATCGGCTACCTCGAAAAGCCCGGCTTTCCCCTGTCGTGCCGCGCCGGTGAAGGCGCCCGGCTCATAACCGAATAATTCGGACTCCAGCAGATTCTCCGGAATGGCCCCGCAGTTAACCTTCACGAAGGGGCCTTTGCCATGCCGGTCACTGATGAAGTGAATATAGTTGGCCAGCACATCTTTTCCCACGCCGGACTCTCCTAAAATGAGGACAGGGGTATAGACAGCCGAAACTTTATGGACAAGGGAAACGATCTTTTCCATGGTTTGACTTCGGTAGATGATTGGATTGCCATCCATGCTCGGCAACTGCATTTCTTGCAGTGTTTTTCTGTAAATCTCGGTCAGGCTGGTCGTTTGGTCAAGCTGACTTTTTAACCGGTTCAGCTCAGTTAAGTCTCTGACATTGCTGATCACATAGAGCAAATTCCCCTCTTCATCCAGGACAGGAGTAGAGGTAACCAAGGCTTCGATCCCTGTAGAATATTGGTTTAGCTTCGTGATCGTCTTCTTGTGGGTGATCGCTTCCTTCGACACGGCTAGCTTGACGAGTCCCTTTTCCATGATTTCATCGACGGTGAATGTATCCAATATATAGGGATCTAGTCCGGATATGCGCAAGTAAGCATTATTGTACCAGATGATTCTTCTATTCGAATCCATTACCGTGATGCCATCATAGGAACTGTCTATTAAATGAGAAAGCAATAATTGGGATTGGTAAAGCTTCTGGATGATTTGAGATTGTTCAATGCTTGTCATGGATATCCCCTTAAAAATTTTCCGTAGATTGACTATATTGTATATTTTGAAGAGTGCATAGGCAAGTATGCGCAAATAATAGAAAGATGGGCATCTTTGCTTATGCAAAAACGCCTATCTTTCTATTGCCCATACTTAATTATCCATATATAAACAATTGGCATGATATTTGCTAAGTATAAATATGCATAGATCATTTAATTTTCTTTAAAATCAGGGAAGATCAAATATTTAAAAAATACTATAGATTTAAAGTAGGCACTATGGTATTATCTTCTTGTGAAACCTCGGTTTCACAATGTGAAACTAAGGAGTCTTACAGAATGGACTACACGATCAAAAGCCTAGTTAAGTCTCTGGAAATCATTGAAGCGCTGGCTGAATCCCCGTCAACCGCGAAAGCGCTTACAGTCTCACTGGGTATGAACAAAAGCACCCTTCACCGGTTTTTGTTTACCCTGGATAAGCAAAATTACATTGAACAAACGGAATCCGGTGAGTACTGCTTGACACAGAAGTTCATTCAGCTGGGGTTATCGGCCCAAAGCCATCTGAAGCTCTCGATCCTGGCCAAACCGTATCTAGCCCAACTGTCAGAGGAAGTTGGCGAAAGCAGCCTGATCGCCTGCTTTCACCATGATGAGGTCTTTTATATGGACAAGGTGGAAAGCCCCCAAGCGCTTCGCATTGTCATGGATGTGGGGAAGCGCGTTCCTTGCTATTGCGTGGCATCAGGTAAAGTATTCCTGGCCCATATGAGCAGGGAGCAGCTGCAGGACTATTTGAATCGAACCCCCCTGCAGGCTAGGACGGGAAATACCATGGTTAACCCATCCCGGTTGAAACAGGACCTCGAGCAAGTGATCCGGCAGGGCTACGCGTTGGATAACGAAGAGTTCGAGCCGGGGCTGCGGGGAGTGGCGGCACCCATCTACGACTATACGGGGAAGGTCATCGCTGCCTTATGCGTATCAGGGGTCTCCAGCAGGCTGGATGAGGTTCGGGTCGACATGATCTCCGAAACATTGCTCCACATGAGCAAAAGTATCTCAAAAAAGATGGGCTATCAAGCTTCATCGGCAATTGGTTGATTTTTTGCCCATGCTTAAACCAAGGCTGAGGGCAGTTAAAAAATAAGAAGAGGGTGGGTTAATTTGAGAAAGCTTAGCAAAGGATTTTTATCTTTGGCCTTATCATTGACATTGGTTGCCGCTGGTTGTTCGTCATCGAATGAAAGCGCTACAAGCAACAATTCAGGTGCAGCGGATTCCAGCCAAACGCAAAGTGCGGATAAGCCAACCGAGAAATATGATTGGAAAATGTCCGTCACCGTTGGAGACACCTCCACATGGTTCCTGGCCGCTCAACAATTTGCCGATGAAGTGAAGCAGAAATCGGATGGCCGGATCAATGTGACGGTGTATCCGAATGAACAGCTTTCCGGTGGGGATTCGGGAAAGGCCATCGAGTTGTTGATCAAGGGATCCACGGATTTAACGTATAACTCTACGATCATTTATTCCATCATGGATGAGCGCCTTGGCGTGGTCAGTGCTCCGTTCATGTTCAAGGATTTGGCGGAAGTTGACCAAGCGATGGCAGGCAAGGGAGGAGAAGCCGTCAAGAAACTGCTTCGGGAGAAGGGCGTAGAGCCTCTGGGCTTTGGGCAAAACGGGTTCCGCCAAGTAACCAATAGCGTTAAGCCGATCCAAAAACCTGAGGATATCCAAGGTTTGAAGATCCGCATTCCCGGCATCAAAATGTATGTGGACTTATGGAAAAAGCTAGGCGCTGATCCAACGAAGATGACGTTCTCCGAAGTCTTCACATCCCTTCAGCAGAAGACCATTGATGGACAGGAGAATCCGATTGACGTCATTCACTCCGCCAAATTGAATGAAGTGCAAAAGTACGCCACATTGTGGAACTACTCCTATGATCCGCTGATTCTTGGCATGAACAAGAAATTGTTTGATTCGCTGCATCCGGAAGACCAAAAAATCGTTCAGGAAGCGGCTGACAATGCCAATGCTTTTCAAATTAAGCTGGCGCGCGAAATGGAAGCGAAGCAGATTGAAGAGCTAAAGAGCAAAGGCATGGAAATCTATGAGCCGACAGCTGAAGAGCTCGCCGCTTTCAAAGAAGCCGTTCAACCGATCTATGAGCAATATGAATCCGTATGGACGAAAGAATTGCTGGATGCTTTCCTGACGAAATAAAAGCCATCTGCGGCAGGTAGAATTCATCGCTACCTGCCTTTTATCTACACGAAATGAAAGAAAGGGGTTAGCAAATCCATGAGCAAGTTCCTGGAGAAGATCGAGTTTGCCATCCTGGCGCTAAGCCTTGCCATCATGAGTACGGTTACCTTTGTGAATGTCATTTCCAGGTATTTTTTAACCTCATCCTTGGCCTTTACGGAAGAGCTGACCGTCAATCTGTTTGTTCTCCTGACCTTCGTCGGCGCATCCGTCGCCATTAGCCGGAAAGGTCACTTAGGGTTTAATTTATTGTTTGATTCCATTCAGACAAATGGAAAGGTGATCCTTACCCTTTTTATCGGACTTATCAGTACCCTTCTTTTTCTCGTCCTTTTCTATTTCGGAATCGATATGATTCTCTTTCAGAAGCAGTTGGGGCAGATTTCACCCGCTTTGGGCTGGCCTCAGTGGGTATTTTCCCTAGGGCTTCCGATCGGCAGTGCCTTCTGTCTCATACGTGCCATTGAAGTCACGAGCCTGGAAGTGAAAACGCTATTGGCCGAAAGGGGGAGACAGGCATGACCGGCATGATGCTTTTTGGACTGTTCATTCTGTTGCTCTTGCTGAATGTCCCGATCGCCGTTTCCCTGGCCGCTGCGGCAGGCATCACGCTGTTTATCAGCTCCGGCTTCGAGTCGCTGTCTCTGCTCACGGACATTATGTATGCCAGCATTGCCAAGTTTACCCTGCTTGCCATTCCTTTCTTCATCTTGGCTGGGGTCATCATGGAGTACGCTGGGATTTCACGGAGACTGATTTACTTTGCTGACGTTTGTGTCGGACATATGAAAGGCGGAATCGCCTTGGTAACGGTATCCACGGCTGTATTCTTTGCGGCCATTTCAGGATCCGGGCCAGCAACGGTAGCTGCTTTAGGATCCATCTTAATCCCTGCCCTTGTCAAAAACGGCTATCCCAAAACCTTATCCGCTGGACTTCTGGCCAGCTCGGGATCGATTGGGATCATTATCCCTCCGAGCATTGCCTTTATCGTGTTTGCTGTTGTGGCGGGAGATCAGATCGCCGTCTCCGTCGGTCGCTTATTCGTAGCCGGCATCGTACCGGGGTTGCTCCTCGGATTGGCGTTCTTTGTCGCTGCCGTCTATGTCATGAACAAAAGGGAAAAGGCGGTTAAGGGGGCAGCGGCCTCCGAAGCGGCGGTCGCCGTGCGGGAAAGAGCCAGCGCGGGGGAAATGCTGAAGGCGTTTGGCGATGCGATTTGGGGTCTGCTCATCCCTTTTATTATTTTAGGCGGGATCTACGGGGGTGTCTTCACTCCAACGGAAGCAGCCGTTTTCGCGGTGTTCTACGGACTGGCAATCGGATTGTTTGTCTATAAGGACCTTAAGTTTAAGGACTTGGTGCCGATTCTAGTCAACTCATCCATCCAAACCGCTGTCGTTATGCTGATCGTCAGCTCAGCCTCTGTCTTCGCCTACATTATAACAACGGAGAATATTGCCAAAGCCATTTCCGACACGCTTCTGTCAATCACGGATAATAAAATTCTGATTTTGTTGCTTGTGAATATTCTCCTTCTCATTGCGGGGGCCTTTATTGATGCGATCTCTGCCTATTATCTCTTTATCCCGATTTTGCTGCCGATCATGCTGCACTTAAATGTCGATCCGACGGTGTTCGCTGTGTTCATGACGGTGAACCTGGCGATTGGGCTGTTTACCCCGCCGGTAGGCGTCAATCTTTACGTGGCATGCGGGCTCGCCGATATTTCGCTGAAGGAAATTTCCAAAGGGGTTATTCCCTTTATCGTCGCGGCTTTAGTTGTGCTGATCCTGCTGACCTATTTCCCGATCTTCTCGACCTGGCTGCCGGATCTCTTAGGGGCATAGGAATTCAAAGAACATAGATGGAAAGGAGTTTTGAATATGTGGAAGATAAGCAATAACCAGAGCTTGAAAGGACAAGTCGCTATCATTACGGGGGCGGCAAGGGGAATCGGCGCCTCCTGCGCACAAGCCTTGGCCCGCAGCGGATGCCATATTGTGATTATCGATATCTTATCCGGCGAAGAAACCGCACAGGCCCTCCAGGCAGAATTTCCTGAAATCAGGGCCCTGGCGATGCAGGTGGATATCCGCAAGAAAGAGGAAGTGCAAAAGGCTGTCGCTGAAACGGTCGATCGCTTCGGGAGAGTCGATATCCTGGTTAATAATGCGGGGACGGCCTCCCGCTTGGGGCTGGAGGAAATCAGTGTGGAAGATTGGCAGCGGGATATGGATACGAACCTCCTCGGGACGTTCTTGTTCACGCAGGCGGTGATCTATCCCCATATGAAGAACCAAGGCTACGGCAAAATCATCAATATTAGTTCGATTTCCGGCATTATTGGGGGAGTGATGTCTTCGCATCCCGGCAGCAAAGAGGGAAGATCCGGCCCGGCTTATGCCGCTTCCAAAGGAGGCATCATTGCCTTGACGAAGTGGGTGGCCAAGGAAGTAGGGGAGTTCGGCATTTACTGCAACAGCATCGCCCCAGGGTCCGTCGTAACCGAACTGACCAAAGGGCTGGAGTATCCTTTAGATCAACAGCCGGTCAAGCGGATGGGGGATCCGGCAGACATTGCCGAGGCCGTCGTATATTTGGCTTCTCCCGCTTCCAATTATGTGACCGGTCAAGTCTTGAAGGTATGCGGGGGGCTGGCCATTGGATAATTTAGCAGGGAAGTTCATCATGATTACCGGAGCTGCAAGAGGGATTGGGCTGAGCCTTGCGCTTGCCGCTGCCAAAAAAGGGGCCAACCTCCTCTTAGTCGATCGTGATGAAGGGGCCTTGGAAGCGGCAAGGCGGGAATGCCTGGAGCTGACCGGGTATGTGAAAAATGTGGTCATGGATATTACCAGCATTCAGGACATGAGGAAGACCGTCGATCAGGTCATTGCAGACACGGATCGGATCGATGTTCTTATCAATAATGCAGGCATTATGCAGACGAAGCCGTTTTTGGAAATCGAGGAAGAGGATTGGGACCGGGTGCTTTCTGTCAATTTAAAAGGGCTGTTCTTTCTTTCCCAAGCGGTCGGCAAGCATATGGTGTCCCGGCGCCAAGGGTCCATCATTCATATTTCTTCGGTCGCCGCCCGCTTTCCCCGGCCGCTGGCCATGCATTATGGGGCATCGAAAAGCGCGGTTCTTAGCTTAACAAAGTCGATGGCGGAATATTTTGGGGAATATGGGGTGCGGGTGAACGCTATCTGTCCCGGAGCGATGGAAACGGAAATGCTTCAGGCCATTGGCCGTGACCGGGCTGAATTATTTGGCGGTTCCGCGGAAAAGGCGATTCTTGACTATGTAGGCCCGATTCCCCTGAAGCGGGTGGGGCAACCGCGGGATGTGGCCGAAGCCGCTTTATTCCTTGCTTCCGATCAGGCGGCTTACATTACCGGCCAAGCGCTCAATGTATGCGGAGGCTTGCAAATGGTCTAGGGAGGGAATCACATGTCGGCTAAAAGGCAATCGGTATATAACCGGGATCAGGGCGTCATTTGGGGAACCTTGGCCAAGGGCCAGGATTTAATGCAAGGGTTGATCGAGGAATGCGAATACCATGGGGTCGATACCGGCATGGTGACCTGCATCGGATCCCTTGAGCAGGCCCATTACGTTTATGGGATCAAAGGCCCGGATGGGCAGCCCGCCTACAGTGATCCCGTAACGATCAAGGGAGTCATGGAAATTCTCCAGGGCACGGGGTTCATCTGCCGCAATCAGGAAGGGAAGCTTGACCTGCATTTCCATGGACTGATCGTTGATCAGGATTGCCATATTCGGGGAGGGCACTTTATCAAGGGAAAGAACATTATCCTGGTTACTTTGGAATATTCGATCCGTGTAGGACAGGAAATTGATGCCGTACGCGCGTACCGACCTGAGTTAGGCTTTCCAACAATTCAATATCAAAGGAAGTGATAAGGGAATGGAAACGATAGCTAGCCTTGCGAGAAAGACGTGCCGCAGCCATGCCGGCAGATCTGCTGTTACGGATGGAAGGATTCAATATACATACGAGGAGCTGCGCCAGCGGGCTGCCCGCTTGTCCCAAGCGCTGCTCGGCCGCGGCTTGCGGAAGGGGGACCGGGTAGCGATCCTGATGTCCAACCGGTTGGAGCATATCGAATTGGACATGGCCATCGCATGGGCGGGGCTGATTAAGGTTCCCCTCAATTACCGCCTGCATCCCAAAGAGCATGAATATATTCTCGGCCATTCGCAATCCAGCCTCTTAATTGCCGAACCTCATCTATTACAAGGGATAGAGACGGGTGTCCCTATTGTTACCACAGAAGAGTACGAGGGTTGGATCTCGGCGTATCCCGATTCCATTCCTGATGTAGAGGTGGACGAAGAGGATACTTTCGCCATTATGTATACATCGGGAACAACCGGAAGGCCCAAAGGGGTCATGCTTACGCATCGCAATTTCATTTCCGGGGCGCTTTCTTTGATTATGGGTTGCGGGCTTTCCCAGCAGGATGTGATCGGGCATGTTGCTCCGCTCACCCACGGGAGCAATTTCCTGGCTCAATGCTCTCTTCTATTGGGGTGCAAGCAAGTGGTTTTCAATAAGTTTGAACCAAAGGATTTTCTTGAGTCCATGGAACAGGAGAAAATCACTACGGTCTTTCTCGTGCCGACGATGGTGAATCTGATGATTCATGAAGAAAGCTTCCGTTTGCGGGATCTCTCTTCCCTTCGGACGATTAACATGGCAGGCGCCCCAATGGCAGCGGAAAAAATCAAGGACGCCTTAGCTTTGCTCGGTCCCAAAATTGTGGAAACGTATGGACAGGTGGAGGCTCCGATGACCATCACCATGATGCCAAGGGATGAACTGGGAAATCGACCGGATTCCTGCGGGGCGATCGGTCCTTTTGTGGATGTGAAGATCGTGGATGATCAAGGGGTTGAATTGCTTGATGGCCAGGTAGGTGAGGTCATTTGCCGGGGATCTCTTGTGATGAAGGGATACTGGAATCAGCCCGAAGCCACAGCCGAAACACTGAAGGACGGATGGCTCCATACGGGAGACTTGGGTTGGCTGGATGCGCAGGGATATCTGCGTATTGTGGACCGCAAGAAGGATGTAATCATCAGCGGAGGAGCGAATGTGTATCCGCGGGAAGTGGAAGAAGTGCTGAATCTTCATCCGGCCGTCAAGGAGACCTGCGTATTTGGCATCCCCGATGAGAAATGGGGAGAGGCTGTGTATGCCCATGTCGTCCTGAAAGAGGGCCAAAAGGTGACAGAGCAGGAGCTGATTGAGCTGTGCAGGGATCACTTGGCTGGATTCAAAAAGCCAAAAGGGATTCTCATCGTGGACCAGCTGCCTAAAAGCTCTTACGGAAAAATCATGCGCAAGGAAATCCGCGCAGAGTATTGGGGGGTATCCTAGTGAGAAAGGTTTCAGTAACAGGCGTTGGCATGACGAAATTCGGCAAGCATGACCGCAGCGTCAAATCGCATGCCGTGGAAGCTTGCCGGGAAGCGTTGAGGGATGCCGGCCAGCCAAAAATCGATGCGATCTTTGTGGGCAATTTCATGGGAGGAAGCTTAGCCGGGCAAGAAATTCTAGGCTCCATGCTGGCCAGTGAGCTGGGATTGGGTGCGATTCCCTCCGCCAAAATGGAAGGCGCCTGCGCTTCCGGAGGGATCGCCTTCCGGCAGGCCTACCAGCTGATCGCTGGCGGAATCTACGATCGCGTCCTGGTAACAGGCGTTGAAAAGATGACGCATGCCGGAACGGAGTTAGCGACTAACGCCATTAACGCGGCGATGGATAATGACTCCAATGAGGGCCCTGCCGGATTGACTTTCCCCGGATTTTTCGGCGTTGTGGCCAATCGCTATTTCCATGAAACCGGTGCAAGCAAAGAGCACTTGGCCATGGTAGCCATGAAAAACCGCAACTATGCGCTGAATAATCCGCGGGCCCAGTTCCAAAAGGCTGCTTCCATGGAGGAAATCATGAACTCCCGGATGATCTGTGATCCGCTCGGATTATTTGATTGCTCGCCTATGACGGACGGCGCTGCTGCGGTCGTTCTTTCGGCAGGTGAGGAGGGTGTCGAGGTTCTTGCCTCCGGCCAGGCCTCGGGTCCGCCGCTCATGCAGGAGATTCCCGAGCTGCTGACGATTTCCGCTACGGTGGAAGCGGCACGCCAAGCGTATGCCCAGGCGGGATTGGGACCGAAGGATATCGATGTGCTGGAGCTTCATGATTGCTTCACCATGACCGAGCTTCTCGCCATTGAAGATCTCGGATTTTTCGAAAAGGGATCAGGCTGGCATGCCGTTGAGCAAGGGCTGACGAAGCACGGCGGGCAGATTCCGGTCAATACGAGCGGCGGTCTCCTTTCCCGCGGTCATCCGATTGGAGCGACCGGCGTGGCGCAAATCATTCAGATTGTCTCCCAGCTAAGAGGAACGGCACCCAACCAAGTGCCGGGGGCCCGTATCGGTATGGCCCAAAATTTGGGCGGCACGGGAGCGTATTCCGTTGTCCACCTTTTTGCCGGAAAGGGGGTTTAGCGCATGGAAATCACGGTATTAGTCTGTCCGGAATGCGGCTATCTAGCCATCCCGCCGAAATACGGATGCTCGAAATGCCCCTCTGATCAGCTGGTCGAAAAGAAGCTGCAAGGCGCAGGGAGCATTTATTCCTACACCACCATTCGCGTGGCAGGCGGTAAGTATGCATCGCAGCTGCCCTATACGGTCGCCCTGGTCGAGTTAGACGAGGGGTTGAGAGTCACGGCACGCTTGGAGGGAGACCAAGCTTCGATCGGCCAACGCGTGAAGCTCAACCGGGTGGAGGAATCGATTTATTGGTTTAAATAGTGGGGTCTGACCGTGCGTCTGAGAAATGGCGTGTCATATAGTGGGTGCGAATCCCACCCAGTAAGATTGAGCCGATCACTGGTAGTTAGCCTTGGAGCATAGACGGTAACGGCTATGTTTAAGCGTAGGCAAACGAGGTAGCGGGCCAAAAGCCAGAGAGCTGAATGGAGATAGAGCCCCGAAATCCCTAATTCGGGAAGGCTGATGTGTTGGTCAGCACAGAAAGCAACATCATGTTCGACGATACAGGCTAGACGAACATGGCTTCCCCGGGGTCGAAGCCCTTGGCACGTTACACATTGCTATGACACGGCAACTCGGGAGATCCTATGCGCTCTTCACACAGAGGAAGTATGGCTACCCAAGCGATACAAAGCAAGGATGCCAAACAGCGGTAGGAAGTCGGATCATCGCATAGTACCTGTGAAGTGGGGTAATGCCCACGGAGGGAAGGCGTATGACGCGTTACCGCCCTTGTTGAGGAAACATTTCACACACACAGAGGTGTACAACAAATGGAAACGAAATTGGCAAGGATAGCAGAAGTCGCTAGAACGAAACCAAACGGAAAGGAAAACCCCGGGTCAAACGGAAGACGAGCAAGAAGAAGTTCAAAGCAAGTCTACTGAAATGCAAGGAATGGGTCCGAGATCATCGGAATTTACACATCCATGAACTAATGGACAAAATTCGTAGAAAACTCAACGGGTACTACCGATTCTATGGAATCACGGATAACGGACCGATGATGGATAAATTCTATGAGGAAACCAGAAACATCCTATATAAATGGTTGAATCGTAGGAGCCAGCGTAAGAGCTTTGATTGGAATAAATTCCTGCTGTTCTTACGCAAGTTCCCATTACCTAGACCTAGAGTTTTCGTAAACATCTTTGATCTCCCACACAATCTAGTAACTGACTGTAAATGGTAATGACGAGGAGCCGTGTGCGTTAATTGCGCATGCACGGTTCTGTGAGGGTTGCAGGTCGAGAGACCTGCTTCTACTCGACCCTATAGAAATTTTCCCTGCAACATTGATACCTTTAGCGCCTGCGTTTATAGCCGCATCATAGAAGTAACCTCCAATGCCCGGATATTCATAAATGATATCTACTTGCGGCAACGATTCAATCTTAGATATGTCAAACATGGATTGGGTAGTATGTGTCTTTAAAGGCCATAATGGAATTGAATTCGTTTTCCTGCAGAAACTTCAATAAATCTTTATTTCAAAATAAAAAAATGAGGCAAAAAAAGGCACCCGGTAATTACGTCAGCCTTTTCGGGAAGTTCCGGACACCTGAGATAAAATGTAAAACCAGGACTTTAGCTTGTTCCGTTTTCAAGGAAAAGGTATGTTGGATCCCACGAGTGCCATGATTTGCTGTCCGTACGTATCACCAGCCAGTAATGCTTCCTGCAGACTTGAATACTTGGCTTTGTCGTATCCCGGGTAAGCCTATTTTCCGGATAGATCTTCCCAGTTTGGAGCGCTTCCCCGTGTGACTAAATGAAAACGGGGATCTGCCTGCTTCTCTCCTTGCGGAAGGGGATTGGCAGTAGCATAGGCAAACAGATGCTGCATTTGGGCGGTTATTCCTTCTTCCATGGTGGAAAAAGAATGCCCAGGCACCCCACCGGTGGCTCCGATTCCGGCAAAATTATTCTGTTCCGGTTTCACGTCCCCGCCAAATAAAAACCAATTCGTCTCATGGATGGATTGGCAGAAGGCAATATCCCCCCGTACGCCGTATTTCGCTGAGATTTCAAGAAAATAATAGGTGATCATAGTATTGAAATGGGGGTTCACCGCCTGCACAAAATCAATCATTTGCTTTAAAGCGGCCTTATTTTTTCCCATAATAGGGTGCTTAGCGATAGGTACCGGATCTGTTTTGGGCTTTTCGCGAATCTTGAGAACCTGCCCAGTCATAAATGGTATTCGATGTTAAACCGTTTAATTGCTTGATTTGGTCCACGGTTACTCCAAACTTCTGGGAAATACGCCACAGCGTGTCCCCCTTCAGTACGGTGTAGGTTTCAAATGAATCATGGGCCGCCACTTTGATCACCCTCTATCCTAGTTTTTCTATTAATATATGCAATTCTAAAACTTTGTGATTGTATTCCTGTATTAATAGTTAAAATTCAAGGTTCCTGCCTTCACAGCCGGTAAAAGCTTGGAAGAGTTCCGTCAACGGTGAAATAACGGCATAAAGAAGCTTATCCTTGCTAGATGTATTTTGTTTTTTTGGCTTAATGGGTTTAACGATAAGGACATCGAAAGGGAATAAATCTTTCTTTTTTCTTTCTTTATTTATTTTCTGAGGCATTATATTCTTATCATTTTTGCTTTTAAATCTTTATAGGCAAAAATAAAAACCAATGTCAGTTGGTTCATCATTCTTTCTCTATCAGTTTTTGAATTTCAAAATTAAACGGCTCTGCACCCTTTAATACTTCTTCCGCCAAATCTTTTTCGAAGAAAACCTCACTATTATAATCGGCATCTGATAGATAATCCATATCATTTAGCAGAATATGGGGTAACCCGTTTTGAAGGCTTTTTCTAAAACCATTGACGAGACAACAGGAAATGATTATTACGCAAGGAAAGGCAAGTCATGTGCTAGCACCATTAGTCAGTTGGGGCTGTAGGGCTGTAGGGCTGTAGCTCAGTTGGGAAAATGTTCGGTCACGCTAAAGCTACGCTTTAGCTCAGCAAAGGGGTCAGTCCCTAACTCTGCTAAAGTGAAAAGGATAAGACGACATTATATTGTACAACGTTCCGAGGATTATTTAAGGTAAAAACTTTTAGGGAATGTCGATGATATTACATCCCCCTGCCTCTTTGAGTCTATAATGAAAACACTTAGTGGTGGGTCCGGGAGGTACATATGGTGGTCCAAAACCAATGCAAAATTCAGACCATTTGTAAAGCACTCCTTCTTCACATCCTTGCCAGTAACACCTAAACAGGAATTTTCCTTCATATTTAATCCAATCGAAGGTATAGCAACAGACTTCTACATCTTTTTCCTTCTTACAAGGATAAGGGAATATCCATTTCCAGCATATAGTCCAATAACTAATTCGTTTTTTTTCACAAATTCCCAAGCAAGGTCCTCCTTCATGTTGTTTCTTAACATCCCAAATTATTGTAATCATAGCTAAGCTAGAATGTGACGCAACGATTTCACATCGTCTGGATTATCCATTGGTATTTTTTATTTCTAACAAAATTAAATCAAAATTTGATTTGGTCCTGTAATGTTTGTGCAGAAGTAAAAAGCCCAGAAGCTCCAGCGACGTTTAAAGAAAGCTCGTTTTCCTTACCTAAAGGATATAGAGACCTTTGACGTTAGTTTTCAACCATCCATTGATCCTAAGCGGATACAGGATTTAATTCAACATGAGTTCCTACGGCATGGAGAAAATCTTATCTTCATTGGACCTCCTGGTGTAGGCAAAACTCATTTAGCCGTAGCTATTGCTAACGAAATATGAAGAAAGGATATACGTGCTTGTTCTTCACCACACATGAATGGATGCAGCAAGTAAGAAAAGCTCAGGAAAAGAATACCCTCTATCGTTGGATGAAACGCTGGTCACGTGTAGACCTTCTTGTTGTCGATGAATTTGGCTATGAACCGTTTGATGAAGACACATCTAATTTGTTCTTTCAGCTCATAGCTTAACGATACGAAAAAGGCAGTACGATCCTTACGTCTAACCGATCCTACGCTGATTGGGGAGAGGTCTTGGGCAATCCTGTCATAGCCACAGCTATTCTTGATCGACTCCTGCACCATAGGACTGCTTTTCAAATACAAGGAGATTCTTACCGGCTTAAAGAAAGCGACTAAAATGTTCATTTTTAAAGTGGCCAGATTGTTCAACTATATTTCGGCCTTGACATTTCTAATGAGTTTTCCATGTTTTTAGAAAATTTTCCACCCTTGTGAGCAAGTACCAGGAAACAAAAATGGGGAAACCCAGATTGCCGATCAGTGGGATCAGGTCCAACAGAGCCGCGCGATTTGCCCCCGTTTTCAACGGTTACGAATTCCTGATCTTATCCTTGTTTAGATGAAGATCAGGCTTTTTTTTTGTTTTAGAGCTTCATTTAATTCCCTGCTCCTTTAAGATAATTTGAGGAAGGGATTTCATGCTTAGGGAGTTCATTGCCTTTTCTATTTACTTTTTTTAAAAACTACTTCACATTTTGGTGAGCCTCGAAAAGCAGCACGAACGGAGTGAAGGAGAGGCCTCCATCTGTCGCGTCTGCTCCTATCCCTGGCGCCTTCACCCCTTCCATCACTGAATAGGCATGAGTTTGAAATGTTGAAGCATCGGTGAATAACCATACTTTCTTGAAAAGGGTACATATGCTGTATGAGGCTATCGCATGAAAAAAGGAGAGCATGACTATGACCCAAAGAGGAAAATACATGAATATTAAGGTAATGGGACGTGATCCATCCATTCTTTCCTCATTGCCTGAAACGAAAATATTTACAAGCAAAAACTTCGACGAGATGATGGATCAATATGGAACGGTTATTCTTAAACCTAATTCCGGGGGTGGTGGAGCAGGGGTCATGAAGGTGTCCCGCTTATCCGGGGGAGAATATTTGATTCATAGAGGGACTGTTAAGAAAGTCCTATCAAGTAAAGAGGGTGCGCTTGGTTATTTAATACGGAATACATCATCCAGAACATATATCGTTCAGCAGTACATTCCAATGTCAACGATAAATGGCCGCCCGTTTGACTTGCGCGTTATGGTGCAGAGGAAAAAAGAAGTCCCGTGGATCATCACCGGAAAACTTGCTAAGGTGGCCGGACCCCATCACATTATTACGAATGTGGCCAGAAGCAAAGGCTACGTCCTTTCGGCTACGAGCGCTTTAACCAAAACATTTTCAAATGAAAAAGCCGAATCCATTCTAAAGAAGTTGGATGAAATCTGCTTGCGTGCTGCAAAACAGCTGGAAGAAGCCTACGGATTCAAAACGATCGGCTTCGATATGGCCATTGACAAAGAAGGGAATCCGTGGGTACTTGAATCCAATTCAAAGCCGGCGATTTCTTTCTTTAGGAAATTGAACGACAAGAGCTATTATCGCAATATGTTGAAGATGGCTCCATCTAAAGATTTTGGTAAACATTTTACATCCATGTAAAGGAAAAAAAGATATCCATGAAGCTGAAACGCTAAAGGCCTGATCCCATCCATATCGGATGAAGGATCAGGCCTTTTTCTGTTTTTCGGGTTTCCGCCACTCTATGTTTCCTTCCACCCATGGATCGCTTTGGTCATCTCGGCGATCGAGGCGGTCAAGTTATCCATCTTGTTTTCCACCCTTGTGAGCAAGTACCAGGAAACAAAAATGGGGAAACCCAGATTGCCGATCAGCGGGATCAGGTCCAACTGTTCCATGGGTTTCCCTCCTTTAGGTTTTTGATGAGTGCCTGTCACCTGTCGAATGTGCCAGGCACCTATTAATTATTCTTCTACGCTAAAGTCAGTGACGGTCCGTTCAGTAATTCCGGCATCCTTAATGGATGCGATGTCGAACAAACCGCCGATGGCTACAACAGCTTCCATTTGAGTTTTCACGGTTGCGGATGTGAGATCTGCTTTGGGAGCCGGGACGTCTAACTTTAAGGTTTTGCCGTCCATCTTGTTGAAGTACAGGGAGATCACGGATTCATTGAGTTCACGAGGCATGAGGTACACCTCCTTTCATTAGGGGATCAAAGCGAGGAACGGTCTGGGGATTCGACACGAATCGGGGGGTGACAGGCACTATCCTAAAACTTCGATGATCTCTTGATCCGTGGAGAGGATGACTTGATCGAGAGGCCATTCGGATAAGGCTGCCATGGCTTGTCCGAACGCGTGGGCGTTTTCTAGGGTGGCGTTGGCGGCATTGACGTTCTTGTAGATGCGGCTCTTGCGGATCGCCTTGCCATCAGGGCTCATTCCGCTGATGAAGACGAGCTTGATTTCTTTGACGTCTTTGGTCATTAGCATGGGGTTCACCTCCTTTCTTTGATACTTTTATTCTATCATCTTTCTTTTCTTTTGTAAACAATAAATTGATATTTTTGTTTATTTTTGAGTACAAGGTTATTTTTTCGGTATCCCTGTTAAATTCACCTTAAAATCCAGCTCATCCCATTCGATGGTATAACCTAAAGCTTCTGCTACTTTTCGGATCGGCACATAGGTGGTTCCTTTATCGATGTAGCCCATGGCAATGGGACTTCCATTTCGGCAGATGGAGACTTGACGGTGGGGGGATTCGAGGTCTTTCATCAGGCGGGACCAAGGGAAGAGAGGGCCGGGGCAGTTGGGTTTATTGACGGAGTCGATTTCATAATGCCCAATAATGTACTCACGGGTTAGGGGGATGTTCCAGCGGCTGGCGATCTGCCGGATGAGCCAGAGGCCGGCTTGATATTGGGCTTCATCAATGGCTCCTCCACGGTCTTTTCCTTCGAATTCAATAGTGACGGTATAGCGGTTGGGGTTGCTGCCACGAAGGAGGATTTGTTTGGCTGAGGGTTTCAAGATCCGTCCATTGGTCCAGGCACCATCCGTTTCGCGGACATATTGGTGGATCTCTCCTTTCTTGCCTATTCCGTAGTGACTGCTAACCTTGCTGTTGGGGTGTTGGAAGTGGGCCAGGGTTCCTGATAGTGACCCGGCCATCGTATGGAGCACGATGAGCGCAGCAGCGTGCCTGTCACCACCCGGGTTTTGTCGAACGTTAGGCGTAAAGTGAGGACTGGGTTTCCATTCAATTTTAAACATGGACGGTACGCTCCTTTTTAAACTGATGATAGAAATGGGTGGCTGCGTTAAGACGGTACGGGGGAAGGAATTGCTTCCATAGCTGGAATAAGTGCAGATCATGTATTTGTAACATGATCATTCCGATTCTGGATTTCATAATCAAGGCCTGCTTATACTCGACCATCATGAAGAGGTCGGTATCGAAGGATAGGTCAGTCAGGATTTCGCCGGTTTGGGCATCGACAAGGATGGCGATAGGACCGGTGTGAGCGAGGTGAAAGGGAGCGGATATCTGTTCGGAGTCGCCATGATTACGTGTAAAGGTCCCGGCGTGGTAATAGCACATCGTGTCTTCCAACTGGGCGATATGTGGCCAAGTCGTTTGCTCGGAATCCGGTGTCAAGAGTTCAAGGACCATCAGATTCACAAGTAGGGTGTCCCAGGGTTCGTTAGTTGTGTACACTGCTTCTGTCAAAATAGGCATTATTTCGTTTCCTCCTTGGTTAATAGGCTTGTGCCTATGTTGAATGTGTTCAAAGCAATCATCATGAAAGAATCCGACGCCCAATGGTGGTGCGGAATAAAGTCTTCCATTGAGATAATCAGCAATAGTCAGGGAGCAATAAAGGCAAACGCGGGTTCCGAAGGATGAAGGCCGCTTATTTTTCATCATATCTGTCATCCGAGTCGGTTGATTTTTTCCAGCAGGCCATCGGCGATGGCTTGGTCTTCTGGACAAAGTTTCTCTGTAGGACCAGGAGGTTCATGAATCTGTCTCCATACCCATGGCGGAACATCATGAGGCCTTTCCGGCAGAGAAGCGGGTGGAGAGGATGGTCGGTGATAGGCTGGATGATTCCACTCATTCATTAAGGCTTTATAAAGATATTTGCCGAAGTTTTCTATGTCATGACAATAGGGCACGCAGGTTCTGGCTTTATGTAGAAAGCCTTCATCGGTATATTGCGGGTGGTTCTTGCATCTTCGGTAGGTGTCCTCAATCGATCTTTTTCGCAGGAGAAGTTCGGGGTTCGCGTGAATGGCTTGGGCGAGAGGGGATGGAAGAGGGTCAACCGGAATTTCCATGGAGGAAGGAGGTGCAGAAGGCTCGTCTATAGGGCTGGATAGAGAGTCAGAGTCCATTGGGATCTCTTCTGGAGGGATGGGCTTGTCCTCTATCGGGAGATCACTCTGTCTTTGGCTGGAATGGCTTCTTTCCTCATCGGAAAGAGCATTCTCTTTTGCGGATGTGGTACAAGAGTTGAAGTCTCGATCATAGTCTCGAATTTGAGTTAACGGTTCGCGGGCTTTGTCCGGCTGATTCTGCGGATAGAGCAGGATTTTCAGAGAAAATTGATTGGTGCCTGGGATTTTTTCTAGTTCAATTAGCCCGAAGTTCCATAAAGGCCGCAAAATTTGGTTATAGAACGTGGAGTTTCCTACTTTGAGCCGTTTAATCAGTTGGATGAATGAGTAAGGTAGAACAGCAGGGAGGTCGGATGGGGTTGCATCCTTCCAGGTATGGAAGCTCATCCAGGCCAAAAAGGCCTTTTCACCTATTTTGGGGAGCCAATCGGTGATGGCAACAGAATAAAGAGGAAAGTCGGGGGTGGTTGAAAGCGTGGACATAAAAACCTCCTAATTATGAATTTTTAGGGGAGTTTGTTGGATTTGGATGCCAACTCTTGAGCCAATTGTACGAGGCGGCGTAAGTCGTCTATACTTTTGATTTGGTTGGTGGAGTAATCGAGCTGCTCGAGGATAACTCTTCGATCCTGGTGAGGAAACCATTGATCGGGTAATAGGTTCTCAATTTTAGCATCCAAGGCATCCGCGATCTTTTTCAGCCAAAAAACATTATCGGTCCCATTGAGCTCCATTGTTCGTAGATATCGTTCGCTAGAATCTATTTTTTCAGCAAGCTTCTTTTGAGTTAGGCCCCGTTTGGTCCTCAATTCTCTTATTTTCTCTCCAATTAGCTCAATCTCATCCATATCAACGCCTCCTACTTTTTAACAATATTCAAATAGAAGAACGTTTGGAAGGATCATAGTGATCCTATTTATGTGAAAGATTGAACAATATTGAAGAGGGGTGTACTGAAGGAGGAGAAGGGAAGAAGCTATTAATGGATTAGTAATGAATCTATATCTTTTATTTTTTAAGATCTTAAAGAGATTTAAAGATTTAATAATAATAAAGACTCTCCTGGCAGGGGAAAGGCAAGAGGTGTCCTGGAGAGGGAGAGGTGTTTTTGAAGGAGTATCCTTTACCGGGAGATGGGCGGAGCTGGATTTGTTCTGGAAGGTATATAAAGAAAAGGGGAAGGGCTTGATATAGGAGCCTTCCTGGGGCAGGAGAGAAACCTATCCTCCTAAAGGAGAGGGTTATCTTGATTGAGGAATAAGGATGTTAAAGTATTCTTTCTCCTGGAATAGGAAACATAGGGTATCCTGCGTTGGGAGATGGAGGATAAGACCACATCTACCTTACCGGCAATGATCTGTCCAGTGAGCTTAATGAGGATCTATAGGGATTCTAGACGTTCCTCCTGAGTGGGGAGAAGGTAAATGATAAGGAAATGGGATGATCCCAGAACGGGAGAGTGTGCCTAGCAAGGGTACCTACTCCGCATCTTTTAGCAGGATTATAGTCCTAATTGATAGAATATCTTGGTAAAAGTTGAGAGGAGAATGGAACATGAAAAAGAAATTATTTATCGGGGTGGCTTTAGCTCTTTCTTTAATAGGAGGGTCTGTTTATGCTGCAACTGGGAATTTATTTAAAGGTTTTCCAATCGTCAATGTTCATTTAGATGGAGAAGCAGTACATGGCGATGTGCCGGCGATTAGTTTGGATGGGCGAACGTTGGTTCCTGTCAGATTGATTTCTGAAGCTTTAGGTGCAGATGTTTCTTGGGATCAAAGCACAAGTACAGTAAACATTACTCAAAATAACACAGTTGCTTATTTCCAGGCCTATGCGAAAGTTATTACAGACGAATTAGATAACTATGGCATTGAACTTTCATCTTTCAATGTAAATGTTGATGCCGAGGGTCCCTATCTCAGCGCTACATATCACATTACTAATTCTGCAGATTTAAAGAAAGACCTGGCAATGATTGCAGGGGTTAGCAGCGCAATGGAAAATCCTGAAACGGATGAATTTTATATATGGCTTGAATCTGATACGGAATCAATGGGACACGTAATAATAAGCTTAGATGTAACTAGACAATTCATAGGGAATGAACAAGATTTAGAGGATTTTGTAAAAACATGGAATATAGAGGGCGTAAAGGGAGATGTATTGAAATAATTTAGGAAGACAGGGTGGGGATTAGTGCCTGTCACCACCCGATTTGTGTCGAAAAAGTACTAGTCGTTTTAAACCAATCATTAAGTGAATTTAGAAGATCTAAAGAATAGAAAGGAGCCATGCATGGGACGAAAACCGAGAATATGGCATCCCGGTGTCGCCTATCACGTAACCGGAAGAGGAAATCAAAGAGCTAAACTGTTTAAGGATGACCTGGACTATGAAGTGTTCTTGAGCATTATGAGCCTCGCCAATCAAAAGACGCCCTTTCAACTCTATGCCTACTGCTTAATGCCTAACCATTATCACTTACTGCTCTCCACAGAAGATCATCCCATATCCCAGGTGATGGCCCGGATCAACAAAGGCTTCGCGAACTACTTTAATAATCGATACGGTGTATCTGGACATGTGTTTGAAAAAAGATTTTATAGCCATCCCGTAACAGAAGGCTACGGTTTAGCTTATGTCAGCCGCTATATTCATAACAACCCCGTCGTTGCCCAACTAACCGAATCCCCAGCAGCATACCCCTGGAGCAGCTACCCTCAATATCTCACCGACCTAAGAAAAACATCCATATGCCCCGTCAACGTAGTAAGAATCCTAAAACTCTACCAAGGCAAAGCACAAGAAAAAAGGCAACACTACCGACGCTTTGTCGAAGAGTAGTGTGCTCTGAGATGATAAATTATATTTATTCCGTTAACGGGCCGAATAGTTTAATGATGTTTTTTTCAACAGTTAAAAATAGCTCTAATGGGTAGTTTTTAATTTATAGGAATCAGTGTAGTCTATTAAAGGAGTTTATCCTAGTAATGAGAGGTTGCAAACAATATGGTTAGGAAATGGCTCTTTTTTCTCCTTTTTTTGTTCGTTATTATTCAGGAAGGAGTTTTTGCTCATGCGTTGCTTGAACGAGCCATTCCAGCGCCGGACAGCCAGCTTTCCTCTTCTCCTTCTGATATTACCCTTACTTTCAATGAGCGTTTAGAGAGAGAATTATTTTATATTAAGGTATTTAATAGCCAAGGGCGTCCAGTGATGGAAAATCCAACAGAAATGAGCCAGAATCAAAAGGAATTGCACCTGTCGCTTCCCACTTTAGAGGATGACGTTTATACCGTCACCTATAGTGTGATATCGGCAGACGGGCATCCGATCCGGGGTTCGTATGTTATCAGCGTAGGAAAAGCTCCTATCTCCGAAAAAACGGATCAAGCTGACCACGTTCATGGTGAGCATGAAGCATCGACCCAAATCGGGATCTTTGGAATCCGCATTTTTTATTTTTTTAGTCTTCTGTTGATCTCCGGATGGATCGCTTGGGGACATTTTCTTCCCATCGAATCAATAGAACTCCAAAAAATTTACCTAGAATGGACGAGTTACCTTCAAAAGGTCTACCTTTTCACGCTTTTGGCGATGATCTTCGTTCAACTGGGGGATTTGTTGACAGATTGGGGTTTCAATGAAATCACAGCTCTCTTGTTTAAAACTTCAACGGGACTTTCGCTGACCCTCTCTCTTTTTCTTTCGATTTTAGGATTTTTTATCTTGCGACGGAAGAAATGGGTGGATGCGGTATGGGTGATTATGCTGCTGACAGCGAAAAGCATCAGTGGGCATGCGATAGCATTTGAACCCCCCATGCGAACGGTTCTTTTGGACATGGTTCATTTATTGGCAGCATCGATATGGACAGGCGGGCTATGCTATCTTCTTCTTTTTTGGAAGGGTCACCGTGAACCCATCATGCGCTTTTTACCGTTATTTTCAAAAGCAGCGCTGGCAAGCATAACCGTATTAGCGATTACTGGCACACTTTCTACTTTGATCTTTTTACCTAAACTTAGCTATATATTTGAAACAACGTGGGGCATATTGCTTTTGGCGAAAGTATTCTTGGTAGGTTTGGTCATCATGGTTGGGGCGATCCTCCGCCAGGGGATAAAGAAAAAATCTATAGATCAGATCAACATCGGATTAAAAGTGGACGTTGGTTTAATGACTTTGATTGTTATCATTGTCGGGGTTTTTACCTATCTAAGCCCCCTTCCACCCAATCAGCCGTTGTATTGGCATGATAGGAGCAAATCGGTGCCTAGGATCACAACCCAAATCACGCCTAATGTCCCCGGAGTGAATCATTTTAGCGTAGATGTATCGTTAACCAAACCCGAACTCAAAATCAAGCAGGTAGAGCTTTCCTTGACGTATCAAGACGATCCCGAAATTGCGCCGATTAAGGTTCCGTTGAAAGCTGAATTACCCGGCGAACATCATTTTGTCAGCGATGGACCCTACCTGCCGTTCGCGGGGAGTTGGACAGCAGAAGTGAGGGTTATGGATTCCGAGGATAATGAAACAGTGTATACCAAAGACTTTACAATCTATTAAAATATAAGCTCTAATAAGAAAGGCTGGTTTTATCATGAAAAAAAAGACAAGTGTAATTTGCTCTTCTGTGTTAGCTATTTCGATGTTTGCAGGGATTGCTAGTGCTCATGTGACGGTTCAACCTAAAGAAACCACTCAAGGGAAGTATGAAGTGTTTACTGTTCGAGTTCCTTCCGAAAAAGAAAATTCCCGTAAAGGGAGATGTATTGGGAATAGTGCCTGTCACCACCCGGATTTTGTCGAGGGATAGCTATGCTCTATTTCATCAAATTTAGTTTTTTAACGAATCAAGCCATTTCGCTGATTGGTGATGGGCTTTTGTGATCGTCTTGGAGCAAAATTTCTTTTATTGGATGACCGGAGTTTTTGATGGTCTTTGTTTAGGGTAAATACATTCTCTAATTTGAAATATCGATCCAGGCTTAAAACATAAGTGTGTATCCTACTCAGTAACAATCCAAATGCACTGGTATAAAGAGTAAGGCTAATTAGATTCATA
>NZ_JBEGDL010000055.1:0-25636 GCF_040813775.1 Ammoniphilus soli | reverse complement strand
CAGGTGTAGTAGGTGGTCCTTTTGAGGCGCAGGGTCCTTTAGCCGAGGACTTCGATATCTTGCACGGAGATACTTGGCGGTTGTGCATGCTCAGCCACGGTCACTTATGGCCATATTTTGAATCGGATGCGAAAAGGGGAATTAAACAGAGTATTGATCGTGGCAACGGGGGCATTGCTGTCGCCGATAAGTTTTCAGCAAAAAGAAAGCATCCCCTGTATCGCTCATGCTGTCGTAATTGAAAATATTCCTTATTAAGTGACAGTTATACACATCTGATTTTGGGGCTCTCTTTATGAAAAATTTAGGAGCAAATGAAACTGAATGTTCGAAATAACAATTGGATGTTTTAGAAGCATATAATTGAAAATATAGTTTTTAAACTCTTTCTTAGGTTTGGAGGTTAATGACCGAAGTTCATCAAAGTTAGCATCACATTCCCAGATAATAACCGTTTAGAACATGTTCTAAACGGTTAAATGATTTTAAATGAAACTTATCACCATCCATGGGGAAGCGTATCCGTTATCGAGTCATAACCATCCGATCTATCTCTGGTTTAACTGGAAATTCCTCCGCAACTCCATTTTCTAATTGAACTCGACGTTGAATACGAATGCTCTTTTTTTTCATTTTTTGTCCATTAGACACAATAGGCTGATCCGTACAAATATTAAGAATGTCTTCCCAATTTGTTAAGCTCATCATTCATTCCTCCCCATGTCATACATAAATTTTGATTTGATCACACCTTAAAAGTATATTTAGTATCCAAGCGTTTATTGCTTTAGAAAGGAAATTAATTTTTTGAAAGTTCTCTATAGGAAAATAACAGGTATGTGCCATTTATGGGGGAGTTCACCATTTGTATGCTATTCTGATTATGATCTAAGCATTGGCATTACCTTACAAAAAAAAAGAGACTCAGTAAGCTTACTGAGTCAATTTGCTGAAGGTATTCTAAAAGTTACAGATGGTGAGCGAAGAAATTAGGAATTTAAAGATTGTTTATTTTATTCGCCCTAGGTTTTATCGGAATAGACCAATGCCCAAACAACAAGCCCGAAAGAACTATTTCTGCAACATTAGATAATAAACATTCGCCGTATATCAATGATATAAGTATTTTTGACTGATCAGGTTGAACATTACCAAAACTAGTACCTAATTTAGCTTAATAAGAGATACGGTAAAAAAACGCGAATTTCGCACACTCAGCCATTTTCACATAAAAAATCCGTTTTCCTACACTAAGGAAGAATATCGGCTTGTTGTTTCCGATTAATGTTAAAAATGATCTAGTAAAAAAGAGGAAGCTAGATAATACAGGTATGTTGTCTTTTTTCATATACGGGTAGCCATGTAAGATCATCACAATATTCCAGACCTCTTATCACTTTCAGCCATCTCATTTATCGGCCTGAATATTTTTGAGCACATTCGGGGGGAAGAGAGATGGATTTTTTCGAAGGTTTATTTGCCTGTAGAATTTCAAGCAAAATCCGTAAAAAGTCCAACATATAGCTGGACTTTTTCTCGGGTCACTTAAGGAAGGGCAACAAGCGTAGGGGTAAAGCTTGTTGCACAAACTTAATTTCTCCAAAACAATATTTATTAACCAAAACATTTTTCTCTTTGACCAGTATTAGAATTAATATGCAACTAAATCCAGAAATCCGTTAGTGTTACATCATCAAGTGTGAAAAAGTGAAACTTCAATTTGTTCACACTCCTCACAAAAAAGATGTATTGCGTTGATATGAACAAGGTGGTCAATATTCTGATGAAAATTAATTATACTAACTATCCTCAAAGGACTTGAATAGCCAGCCTTTTACAGCGGGGTACCCAATATCATTTCACGAAGCGTTTTATACTCCCTTTGACTTACGAACTGAAGTGAAAAGATACAATGAATTTAGCTCAAAAAGATTACCTTAAAATCTTGGCACGAGTACTGCGTATGACTTTGATATATTTTTATACCTGACAAATTTTTTATATCTCATAGTGTAAAAGAACGAGAGGATGGTTAGTTTGTATAAGGTAAAATTTCTCTTTAGGAGGATTCCAATGCATACTGAGTCTTGTCAAACCGGTTTCTATGTGGGAACCCAGGGAATAAACCTATATTATCGTATCTGGATGCCAGAAGCTCCCCGGGCACTTATGATTTTGGTACATGGTGCGGGTGAACATTCCGGTCGATATTCTCACATAGGTGAGGAGTGTTTACGACATCAAATAGCTCTTATTACTCCGGATCTACGGGGTTTTGGTCAATCTGGAGGGCCTCGAGGTCATATCAATCGTTTTCGAGAATACCTGGACGATTTGGAAGGATTAGTAACACTATTACAAGCCCAATATCCTGGAATGCCATTATTTTTATTAGGTCACAGTCTAGGTGGGTTGATTGTGATACGATATGGTCAAAAATACCCTGGTAAGGTAAACGGGGTAATATTGTCATCCCCTGCATTGGGCCCTCGTATTCGCGTTCCTTACCCTCTAAAAAAGTTTGCTGAATTTATTTCATTAATAACTCCCAGTTTATCTGTAGAGCCTATTAAGTGGACCGACACCCTAAGGAAACTGAGTTGGTTAAGACCGATATTGCCTGATAGACCATCTGAAATACTTGCCGACCCTTTGTCTACAATCCAATATACTCCTCGTTGGCTCACAGAATTTTTTCAAAATGGGATCCATGCCTTATCGGAGGCTACCAATTTTCACTTCCCAACTTTGTGCCTTTACGGTCAGCAAGATCCCTTGGTTGACCCTCGCTTAATCCAACAATTTCTTGAGTCGATTACCACAAAGGACAAGTTATATGTAATGTTCTCCGATGGACGTCATAGACCATTGCATGAAGAACATAGCAATCAAGCCATACATAATATTTTTCAATGGTTAATTCCCCGTCTTTGATCAATCTAGTTTGAATCATATCAAAATGAGGGTGAAATAAGCTTTACTATGCAAACCACTCTGCAAATATATTTTAGGGTATTCCATTATATGGAAATAAGCAGCCATACCGTCGATTGTATAGCAGCCAATAGTCGTCAATCATTTAGGTGGGTTTCAGGCAGGATTAATCGGAGTCATAAAAGTAGGGATTGAAAGTATACATAACATAGTTTAAGAAAGGTCTGACGTAAGTCAGGCCTTTTATTTCAAAATATAAATTTATGTTCATAAAGATCATAAGAATCGATCCAATAGTATTTCTTTGGACATGGCAAGATATTTGGGCGTCAAGTTTTCCTTCTTAAACGAATTTAATTTTAGGTTGTGATGACAAACGCAGAACATAGGGATCAAATAAAGTGCTTTTATCCTTTTATAGATCGGATTTGGAATGTCAAGAGAATCAAAGCCTAACCTCTTGACTCCGCGACTTAATAGGGTGATCCCCAAAATTCCTTTAATCCTATCCCTTTCAGGGTGATTAAATACGAACTGAGCCAATCCGGGCAGTGAACGTTCAACCCGATTGTGAACATATAGAGCCCGCTTTACGTCATGATCCATACCCTGCATTTCCTTGATTAGCATACAATTATGTAAATGAATTTTAAGCAGCAGATCCTGAGACTGTATAATCGTGCCATCGCTTAATGAAAGGTTCTGCCCACGATAGGTGAGAAGCCTTACCCTGAAGACGTTTTGTTCCTTCTGATTGACACACTGCAAGCGACTGCAGTGATAATAACATTTATCCAAAAGAGACCACGTGTGAATGATATGATTCATTCCAAAATCCCTCCAATCCTGGATTAGAATTCATCTTTATATAATCCTTTATCTATTTACAGGATTCCCAACCTTTTTGCCTGTATAACTCTATAATTGGCCCTACGCTATAAGGAATCTAGGAGTCTTCCTTGTATGGTTTAGATGTTTAATAAGGTCATTAGGGAATAAATGGAACTGTTTAGGTTAAAATGAATCATAGTTAACAACGTTTATATAGTGGAAAGCAATTTCAGTCCATTCAGGATTTAGCAAATTAACTTAAACGTGTTCTAGGAGGGTCCAGTGGAAAGTATCATTATCGGAATTGACGTCGGTTCAACTACCGTAAAAGCAACCGTGGTTGACCCAGCAAGCAAGAAGATTGTATGGTCCGACTATCAGCGCCACAACACGAAGCAAGCGGAAAACGTGCTCGAATTTTTAGTCCGAATCGGCCATGAATTTGCCAATGTCAAAAAAGAAAATATTCGCGTGTTTATTACCGGTTCAGGAGGCGGGCCGATTGCAGAGCACATCGGCGCCAAGTTTGTGCAAGAAGTCAACGCGGTCACCATGGCGGTCGAAAAACTGCACCCTGATGTCGGCAGTGTAGTGGAGCTAGGGGGACAGGATGCCAAGATCATTATTTTTAAAGAAAATGAAGAAACAGGGGACAAGCAGGCCATCACGTCCATGAACGACAAATGTGCCTCCGGTACCGGTGCCACGATTGACAAGTGCATGATCAAGGTCGGCATGCCCGAACAAGAAGTGGCCAAGCTGGATTTTGATGACACGAAGCTTCATCATGTGGCAGCAAAATGCGGTGTGTTTGCCGAGACGGATATTGTGAATTTAGTCAAAAGCGGTATCCCTTCACCCGAAATCATGTGTTCGCTGGCGGATGCCATAGTGATGCAAAACCTCTCCGTCCTCACTCGCGGGAATACGCTGCGCCATAAGGTATTACTCTTGGGCGGGCCCAATACTTATCTGCCGTTTCTGCAGCAATGCTGGCGAAAGAGGATTCCTGAAGCTTGGGAACAGCGGGGATACCACTACCCGAAAGACATGTCGGTGGAAGAACTGATCTTTGTTCCTGAAAACTCCCAATATTATGCGGCCTATGGCGCTGTCATGTACGGTCTGCATGAACCGGCGGGAGTTGGTGCCTATAAAGGACTGGAAGATTTAAAGACCTTCATTACGCATGGCCGGAAATCGAAGCTAGGAGAGAAGGCCGGGGCTCCATTGGTGAAAAACATCGAGGAATTGCAGGAATTCCGCAGGCAGTACAGTATTCCGAAGTTCACTCCCGCATCTTTTCAGCCGGGACAGGTGGTTCAGGCTGTAGTCGGTATGGACGGGGGTTCCACTTCCTCCAAAGCGGTATTGGTCGATGAGGAAGGCACGATTTTATTGAAGGAATATCAGCTGTCCAAAGGCAACCCGATTCAGGATACAAAGGAGCTTCTGGGGCGCATTTGGGACAAGGTTCATTCCGCGGGAGCCCGGCTGGAAGTGATCGGTTTTGGGGCCACAGGGTATGCCGCCGATGTGCTCGAAAAGACGTTAAAAGCAGATGTCAATGTCGTGGAAACAGTGGCCCATATGATGAGTGCGGTGCATTTTTTCGGGGATGTGGACGTGATTTGCGATATTGGCGGGCAGGACATCAAGGTTCTGTTTATGAAAAACGGGGATATCCGCAACTTCCGCCTATCCAATCAATGTTCAGCAGGCAACGGTATGCTGCTGCAGGCGATGGCGGATCAATTCGGCATCCCGATCCAGGAATATGCCGAAACCGCTTTCAAAGCAGATCTGAGTCCCAAATTTTCGTACGGCTGTGCGGTATTTCTCGATTCCGACCGGGTCAACTTCCAAAAGGAAGGATACGCCAAAGAAGAACTGTTGGCCGGATTGGCTATGGTCCTGCCCAAAAATGTGTGGCAGTATGTGGTGCAAATTCCACGCATGGCGGAGTTGGGCCGGAAATTTGTCCTGCAGGGAGGAACGCAGCATAATCTGGCTGCAGTAAAAGCGCAGGTCGACTATATTAAAGAGCGGGTTCCCGATGCCGAGGTGTTCATCCATCCCCATACAGGCGAAGCGGGAGCCATTGGTGCCGCCATGGAAACCTTGCGTGTGGTGAAGAAGCGCGGCTACTCCACGTTCCTGGGCATGGAGGCGGCTACCGGACTCACCTACCAATCACGCAATGATGAAAGCACCCGCTGCAACTTTTGCCCGAATAATTGCAGCCGCACGTTCATTGATTCGACGACACCGGATGGACAAACCGCTCGTTACATTTCCGGTTTCAGCTGTGAAAAGGGAACGGTCGAAGACAAGGATGCTGTCATTGCCCTTACGCGGGAACGCAACCGGCTGAAAACCCAGTATCCCAATCTGGTCGACTATGAGGCGCGCCGCATGTTCCAGCATTTCTACGATGCGGAGCCTCTCCCCGAGGAAAATCAAGTAATGGAGGATTTGCAGGTCAAGCCAGGGTGGTTCGGTCTCGGCATGAAGCGGGTGAGAGTGCAGCGTCCGATCCAGCGATCTTCTGCGGAAGCCATGGAATGGAGAAAACAGCTGCGCATCGGGATTCCTAAGGTTCTCAATATCTGGTCCACGGCCCCCTTCTGGCGCACGTACTTGGAGACGCTCGGCGTGGATCCGAAGCATATCGTATTCAGCGATAATACGAGTGAGGAAATGTGGCAGGAGGGAGGAAAGTACGGCTCCATCGATCCGTGCTATCCGTCCAAAGTCGCCCAGGCTCATATTCATAATTTGCTGTTCAAGCATCACAAGGAGCATAAGGTTCTTCATGCGATCCTTTTCCCGTGCATTACGCATATCCCGACGCATCTGCACAACGTCATGGATTCCTCCAGCTGTCCGATTGTAGCGGGAGCGCCGAAGGTGATCAAAGCGGCATTCACCAAGGAAACGGACTTTTTCCAGGAGAGAGGGATCCGGTATTTCGATCCTGCGGTGACCTTTACGGAACCGAATCTGCTCAAGAAACAGCTTTTTGAAGCGTTCAAGGATTTCCTGCAGTTTACGGAGGACGAAAGCGATTTTGCCGCGGATCAAGGGTGGAAGGCTTTGGAGCTGTTTGATCAGGAAATGCAGGAAAAAGGCCGGATCATTCTCGAACAGGTCGAAGCGGAAAACCGAATCGCCATTCTGATGATCGGACGGCCGTATCATTCCGATCCGGGCATGAACCATTCGGTGTTGGATGAATTTCAGGTCTTGGGCTATCCGATTCTGTCCATGCGTTCCCTGCCGAAAGATGAAGCGTGGCTGCGCCGGTTTTTCCAGCAGGATCTTGACAGCGGAAGAGTGGAGGCTGCCTTGGAGGTATCCGACGTTTGGCCAGAAAATTTCAGTTCCAACAGCGTGCAGAAGGTGTGGGCCGCCAAGTTTGCCGCCCGCCACCCGAATGTGGCCGTCTTGGATCTGTCCAGCTTTAAATGCGGACACGACGCCCCTACCTACGGGCTGATCGATTCCATCATCTCAACAGCAGGTACTCCGTATTCTGCCCTGCATGATATTGATGCGAACAAGCCGAGCGGCTCGATTAAGATCCGGGTCAAAACTTACGCCCACAGCTTGGGGCTCCATGAGGAACGGCTGGAGGATTTGGCACGGAGAAAGCAGGAGCTTCAGGAGCGGATTGAACAGAAGCGGCTTGAACTGCTCGGCAGGGGACGGCAGGAGCAGCCCGATGAGTATCCCCATCAGAAAGCGATCTCAGAGTAACGGAAAAGGAAGGGAAAAGCGATGGCAAAAGAAGTCAGAGATGAATCGATCGAGCAGGAATTGAAGAGATACCAAGCGGAATGGGAAGCCCGACTGGGCATGGAACAAGCGTCAAGGGAACAGTGGTTTGATCCGGTCCCCCGGCAATTTTTTGCTAAGGATAAAGAGTCCACTACGATCTTATTCGGCGGCCTAACCATGGCTCATGATTATTTGGTGGAGGGAGCATTGTCCGGTTTGGGATATCGAGTCAAGCACCTGGAATGCCCGGATACGGATTCCCTTCGCTACGGCAAGGAATTCGGCAACCGTGGGCAGTGCAACCCGACTTATTTTACAGTCGGCAATTTAATTAAACATTTAACCTATCTCCGTGATGTGGAAGGCAAATCCAAGGAGGAAATTGTCCGCAACTATCTGTTCATCACGAGCGGCTCCTGCGGGCCTTGCCGGTTTGGAACCTACGTGACAGAGTACCGGAAAGCCTTGCGGGATGCCGACTTTGACGGTTTTCGGGTGCTGCTGTTCCAGCAGCAGAGCGGACTCAAGCAAGCAACAGGAGAAGAATCCGCTCTGAAATTGGACAGTTCATTTTTCATTACCTTCTTAAAGGCAGTTCTGATCGGAGACATCTTGAATGCTTTGGGCTACCGGATCCGACCTTATGAAGTGAAGCCCGGTTCCACCGATGCTGCCCTGGAACGCTGCAAACGAATTTTGTATGAAGCTTTTTCCAGACGCCAATCGCTCATGACCGCACTATACCGCTGCCGGAAAGAACTTCAGAGTGTGAAAGTGGACAGGACCCAGGTGAAGCCGAAAGTAAGTATTATTGGGGAGTTCTGGGCGATGACCACGGAGGGCGAAGGGAACTACCAGCTTCAGCGATTTTTGGAAAGCGAGGGCGCCGAGGTGGAAGTTCAATCAGTGACGGCCTGGGCCCTGTTTTTGATTTGGGAAGGGCGATATGACACGATGAAACGGATGCGTTTGCGGGAGGCAGATGGCGGACGGCACGGACTGGAAGGAAAAAATCCGTATAAGAAGTTGTTTATGCTTCACGCTGCTGATCGCATCGTTCGCATCCTATTTCAAACCTATGCAAGAATGATCGGACTCCGGGGATACCACCTGCCGGATATGGATGAGATCGCCAAGACCGCCCACGAGCATTATGATAACCAGTTGCGGGGCGGAGAAGGACATATGGAGGTAGGGAAGCTAATACTCAATGTAGTCAAGCACAAAGTCAATATGACGGTTTCCGTTAAGCCTTTCGGATGTATGCCTTCTTCCGGGGTTTCCGATGGGGTTCAGTCACTGATTACGGAGCGGTATCCGGAAGCCATTTTTCTTCCTATTGAAACGACAGGGGATGGGGCCGTAAATGTCTATAGCCGCATTCAGATGATGCTGTTCAAAGCCAAACAGGCAGCGCAGAAAGAATTTGATGAAGCGATGAGGGTAAAGGGCCTCACTTTTGAACAACTGCAGGAAGGAAAGACAGGCCGTTCAACCATCACGAATCCGTTAAAAATCAGCGGACACCAGGTCGCCTGCACAGCAGCTAATGTCGTTCATCATTTGCACGGAATTTCCAAGCTGAACCCTTTTAAGCGCACAAAAAGGGAATGGAAAGGAATCTAAGAAAAGAGCCCATCGGGTGTCTGAAATCCTGAGACGCCCGATGGATCATCAATCGATAAAATTTAGCTTTTTTTCCGCAAGATCCTTATGGTATATCTAATCGCATACATGATTTGCATAGTGGCCATAAAAAAGGAGAAGGAGTTCCACATCGTTTTAAGCATGTTAAGATTGCCTGCACACCGTTATTGTTGTTGATACTGGGGTTCCTGCTGCTGAACATAAGAAACGCGACTTTGCAGGGTGTTGATGACACTGTCCATCGTTTGCGCCAATTGAGAATACATTTGCTTGGCTTGCTGATCATCTGTATCCAGGGCAAATGATTTTAAATTAGCTTTAACTCCTTCAGCACTGGCCAACGTTTGCTGTAACTTAGTTCCAACGGTCATCTGATTTCCCTCCGTTTTGTGTAGTCATGGTAAAGGACCATTTGATAATATGCACATGGATTGACGATTTTAGGGATGGAATAATTAGGTGGTAACCCCATATAGTGGTGATTTATGTTGGTCGTTTAAAAGGAACGAAAATATGGTAGAAAATCGAGAAAATATCTTCCGTTAGCAGAATTATTTATGTGTATTCTTGCAAGAGCAAAATATGCATTGTGGAGAGTAGGGGTGGTCATCACTGATCCACCCCTACTCTCTTTGTTGTTCCGCTAAACCAGTATTCAATAACTGCGCTTTAAAGAGGGGTAACTAATCTGAACAAAAAAGGACCTCCAGATGCAGCCCGAAGTTATAAAATAATAGATCCCCGTTCCATGGACTTCGCATGGGGAAGTGAACAGAAACCATGTCACATTGTCTATTTTTTAAATGCTGAGTTATTTGGTTCCAGATTCTTCTAGAATTAACACTCCGTACTAGAGCAAGGACTACAATGCTAAGACCGACAATCCAAAGTAAGGTCATAAAATTATTGCTTTGTTTATTTGTCATAGGTTGTAGAATTTGTTGCCATTTGTTGTTTCTACCTCTTGTGTACCTATCAATGGCTAAACTAATGGCTTGCATGAATAACGAAATCAAGCTTGTCGCATATGATTCCACCTCCACTTTAACGTAACCTTCTCAAGTGATGAGCCCTCCGTTAAATTTCTTTTGAAACCACAGAAATAACATGCTGCACAATGGAAGAATTCTTATCTCCGGAAATAAATGTAGAGTGTGAAAAGGGATTATTACATCCTTTCACATTTTTCTGGTTAAATAAATTTGAAAACCGATGGTGGGAATTGGGACCGTCCATGCAAAATGAATTCACGAATAAAGCTTATTGAGTTAAAAAGTGTATCTTCATGTCCCTTTCTTCAAAAAATGATTATGGAAGCATATGGACTCTCTATAGATGAATCAGGAGGCAGGGGACACGATGAAGCGGATAGGGCTTCTTTTCTTTTTGATGGTTGTTATCCTACAAGCATGTAACGGAGATCGTGCAGATCAAAAAATCCAGAAAGAGAAGAAACAGGTTCAAAAATCGAAGGAAGAAAAGACAAAGGAAATCAAGTACACACGTGAAGAGCTGCGCCAAGGGATTGAAAAACTTGCCAGGGATTATGGTCTTTCTGTAGAGGAAAAGAACAACGAAGGTTCCTACTCATCGGAGGAATTGGAGAAAAATATCGAAGAGCTGGCTGACGAATATAATAGGAGTTCGAAAGACCCACAAGTAGAGGAAGAACCCTCTGTTGAACAGAAAGAATTCGCGGAAAAATTACGGAAATTAGCTCAACGCTATAACCTGGAATGGAATGAATCGCCAAAGCAAGGAGAAGCCTCCTCACCAATGGTAGAGCAGAACCAGAACCACGAGGTCTCACAGAAGAATAAAAACCTGGAGAAAAAAGTTAAGGAGAGACCACAGCCTCATCCATTAAATCAGAGGAATACCTCTTCCCAAAAAACAATAGAAAAAAAGGCCAATGAAGCTGAGCGTGGAAATCACAAAAAAGAAGAACTTCAAACAGAGCGAATTGCCAGAGGGGGAAGTACAGAAGAAGAAGCGAAGGAACCTACTAAACTTAAGCAACCGGTGCCGGAGGTCACTCACCCTCAACCCACTGAACCACCAACGGTTATTGAAGGAGCGCCAAAGCTTGCTGATTCGGAAACAAAAGATGAGAATTTATTAGACAACATTTATCATATCGCTCCAA
Organism: Ammoniphilus soli; assembly: GCF_040813775.1. NCBI lineage: Bacteria > Bacillati > Bacillota > Bacilli > Caryophanales > Paenibacillaceae > Ammoniphilus > Ammoniphilus soli. The sequence continues at coordinate 14,298 of NZ_JBEGDL010000055.1, read as the reverse complement.
AGAAAAAAGAGCAGGACGATGGAAAAAGGGAGTATAAAAATGATTCTATTCTCTTAGATCTAAGTAACGTTGAACCAAGGATTAGGCAGGACCGACGGAAAAATACGACGTTAACCTTTACTGAATTGAAGAAGAAATATCCGAAATCGTTTTTCACACGAGGAGAACAGGGAAAGGAGCGGATCGCTTTAACGTTTGATGATGGACCGGATCTGACGTATACTCCTCAGATCCTCAATATTCTTCGCGAGAGTGACGTTAATGCGACATTTTTCCTTATCGGTGAAAGAGCGGAGGCTCACCCCCATATCGTAAAACAGATCATTCAAGAAGGTCACGAAGTGGGAATACATTCCTATAAGCATTTGTATCTTCCAAAATTAGACGAATCCAGCTTTGAACAGCAGATTCAGCGGATGGAGGGAATTCTTCGCTCCTTAGGTGCTGACACCAAACTTTTTCGTCCACCGTTCGGATCGATTAATGATAGACAGGCAGAATTTGTTATACAAAAGGGCTATAAAATTGTTCATTGGGATGTTGATTCACAGGATTGGAAAGGAGGTTTAAACAAAAAGAAAATTGCGGACAATGTTCTCGGATTTGTTCATCCCAGTTCCATCATCCTGTTCCACAGTGCAGGAGGAATAGGGATCGAATTATCTGGAACCGTGGAAGCTCTGCCCCAAATCATAGAACAGCTGAAAGAAAAGGACATGACCTTTGTCAAAGTTTCCGAGTTGTTAAAATAACGGAATTTCCATAAGAAAAGAGCACTCCTTGGATGAAAGTGCTCTTTTGTTTGTTAATCCTTAATCTGAATAAGCCAAAACTTGGTCTTATTGTCCCAGCCAATATCCCAAGGCATACGGTAACGATCCCAGGTATAGGAATTGACCAGCAGATAGCCATGATCGTCTGTTCCGACTACAATCGAAAAATGGTCAAGATCACCCTTCATCTCGTAACCGATCAGATCCCCAGGCTTCAATTCGTGGATCGCTCCCTTGGGAAAGGAGGGAGTCGGTTTGGTAACATCCTCAAAATACCCGCTGGCAATCAACTGCCCATATCCGCCATAAAGTAGAAAATCTTTAAACGAATCTGTTCGAATCCACGATACCGTACCTCCCGATTGCGGTGAAAAATGCCAATTGGGCAGCATCTGAAGACCTCCACCTTCGATCGGATCACCGATCACCTGTGAGGCGAAATTTGTGCAATCTCCCCCTTCATCGGTATAATCCCTATACCTATCATTATATTGATTACGGTTCCCCGCCCCCCAGGCCGAACCTGCATATTTATTCGCGTAAATAACGGCACGCTTCCGATTATAACGCCCATTCGACTGAACTGGAGTAACTTGAACTGATGGTTCACGATTCGCCTCTGAAAGCTTATCCATATACGTTTTGACGGATGTTACTGGAATCATCTCAGGATTTTCCTCCATGGGATCCGAATAGGTTTCACGAAATACATACCATTTTTCATTTTCTTTTTTGAGCCGGATCTTATGCCGGGTTCCAGCACCGAAATGCTGGCGGGGATAATTTTTAAAATCATACAAGTAAGCTAAGCGGATAGAGTGGGTTAAGAAGGGCAGGTAAAGGTTGGTATCAGTTGTGCAGCCTGTCATGCTACGGTCGACCCGGATTCCTTTACGCTTGTCGACCCCCATATGGCTGGAGTGGGTTTGCTATGGCAGGAACCCTTTCAGGGTCTAAGTGTATTTAGCCAAAATGTTCACTCCCAAAATACGGGTTCACTTTCTCAGGCTGAAGCAAGTCCGTTTTTATTTGGGATAGATAAAGAGGTTTTCCTCGGAACCATACTTCAAAATGCTGCTCATGCTGAATTTCGTTACGACCTGGAGAGTGGTCAAAAGCCATCCGATTTTATTGAATCGGTTGAACCTACTCCTGAGAGTGCCTGGTATCAATCCGTTAATCAAGCCACCGACCTACCCCAAAATATCCTTGACTGCACCCGACGGTCTCTTCGTTAGCTCCCCTGGTCATTCGGTAGGAGAACAGACAAATGCGATGTTTCAACAACCCGTGACTAACTATGTCACGGGTTGCTTGAAATGATTTACCCTATCTGGATTCCTTATTAATTGACATACAAGCTGTTAGCAATACGGATAGATTCAGTTATATTTGCCTTGGTGAATATACTATATGTATTTCCGTCTTCTGATACCCATTGAATATAAATACGTGGATAAGCTACGTACACCTTTCCTTTCTTTGCATTCAAAGAGCTCAACCCATCGTTTTTATTTGTTGCTTCGATTAATTCTTTACTTAATTCCAATGCCTCAATTGAGGAAGCTACAACTTTATATCTCCAAGCATCCCGTTCCCAATAGTATTCGACTCCGCTTGGGTGGGCTAGGATAAATACGTTTCCTATTTTAACTTTAACAACATTTCTAGGTTTTTCTAGCGGTTGAAAAATATCGGAGTTTTGACCCGAAACACTTCCCCATTTGTTAGCTTCGGAATCATTTGGCGGTTGACTGAGGCGGGGGTCATTCACCGGATAAGGTTGTGACGTGGCTGTAACTGTTACAGCGTAAGAATTTTCGCTTACTTCATATGTAATGCCAGGATACTTAAATGAGGTCCGCGGCGAAATGGGTGGCCAGTATCTCGGTAAAAGCACAGGAAAATTGGTTTTTGATTTTAGTTCATTTGATATAAGCTTAAAAATGTCGTATAGCTTTTCAGCACTTATACTCTGACCAACCCCGAAGCTTACAAGTAATACGAGGATGAGTGCTAGGTCCTTTCTCTTCAACGTTTGTAAACCTCCTAAGGTTGTTACAGTTAGTTTTCCCGTCTTCTTTTTCAACTTATCACATTTATGTGCACAGTCTCAAAATGCAGGATAAAACGACGATAGAAGTAATAAAGTAAAATCAAAAGAGAGGGTTACCCCTCTTTAGAATGATTAAATATGGTGGGTACCCGCATAGGTGGTTCCCAATACGGTTGGTTGGAATATTTGCGCAATCGTGCCCATTGGCATAGCAGGAACTTCATAGTATCCTCTAGCATTCATAAGTTGCCATACTTACACCATTCTGAGTTACTGGCACTCATCATATGTAAATGGGATCTACACATTCGTTTGCCCATAGCATCCCAAACATGAATTCTTTATCAGCATTTAATATAATGGTTCCAATCGTCATGTCGTTTAAACGTCTTGCCTTCGGGTTGGAACAGTTCTGGATATAAATTGCGTGCAAATCAATATCTGCGGCTAATTTGCGCAATAGTTCCGTTGTTTCCAATAATTCGTGAGCAACCCACTTTCTAGACATTTAAATGATCTTTCCAAGGTAAAAAGTGGTTGATTAATGAACCATGAATTATTATGTTTCACAAACTACTTTTTTATCCGGTGTCCGGACCAAGATACATCGCTGGCCGGATTGCCCTAAAAAAAGAAACGACCGATTTCGTGACGTTTCTTTCCTAAAAGAGGATAAACACCCTTAACAAAAACTAGCATCATACAAAGAACCGCTATTCCTGAAAGGTTAGCGGTTCGTTACACACCTCGAGTGAAAAACCGTTGAAAGGTCTAGGGAGTTTAAGGTGTGTCTTATTTTGTCCAGAATTGGCTAAAAAGCAGGGTGTTTAATAAAAACGTAACCAATTGTCCTGTTTCATTTTAAAGGTAAAAGATGAGGATCATAAAGAGACTAAAAAGAAGGTTGAAAGTTAAATTGAAAAAGATTCGCGCCAAAAGTTTGAGAAAATAGACGAATGGGATTTAGATCCCTCTTCCAGCGATGACAAGTCCATCGAAATCGAAATGACACAAGATGATGTTATTCGTATCCCTTTTATTGAAGAAGATAATAGGGGAGTTGGATTAAATCACACGAGTGGAATTCAACCAAAAGATAGAAAATAAGGCGGAATTGAATACGCTCAATACCAAGGTGTAGAACATCTGAGAGGGAGTTGATTTTTTGTCCCACTATTGCCCTTATGTAACGGTATGCAATCTGTGGAAAATAGCTGCTCCAAATGTGGTCATCTTATGACCGATTTCGGAAGATTAATGGGATTTTAATGGTTGGGATCCTTACAGCCCATATTTACCGATTGATACGATGAAAAAATACGATGGTATACCTGATGATTTTAAAAATCATCAATGTCCGCTTGTGTTTGTTTGTAAAAATTGTGGCCATTTTTTTCAGCAAATCTTTAATGAGATTAGTGTCTAAATTTTCAACTGCCACCTTCTCTGTAAGGTGGTTTTCCTTTGTAGACCATTGGGTTCCAAACAAATTTCTTAGGAACGATAGTCGGTTTTCGTTGACCAATTGGTGTATAAAACCATTTTATGGTAAAATATTTCGATCATTGATTTTGTTTATTCTAGAGAGGATTTGATCTAGTGGAAGCGACACCTCAAATCAAAAAGGATGAGAAAGGAGAGAGTTTAGTAATCATCTTTTTTATTCTTGTTTATTTTGTAGTTCTTGTTCGAACGGCATGGATCTCCGATGACGCTTATATATCGTTCAGAACTATAGATAATTTTATCAATGGTTATGGGCTAACTTTTAATATTGGAGAAAGAGTACAATCCTTTACGAATCCATTATGGGTATTGATCCTTGCTTTTTTTTATTCCTTTACCAATGAAATTTTTAATACGAGTCTACTAATCAGTATGATCATTTCTCTTGTAGCCGTAAGTCTCTATGCGTTTAAACTTTCCAAAACACCGTTAGTCTCCGTTTTTGGTGTAACTGTATTGATGTTGTCAAAAGCATTCATAGATTATTCGACATCAGGATTAGAAAATCCAATGAACCACCTGCTCATTGTCCTTTTCTTTTCAATTTATTTCATAACGAAAAAAAATATTCAAAAATGGTTCTTTTTGACTCTGATCGCAAGCCTATGTATGGTCAATCGAATGGATACGATATTACTTTTCTTGCCTGCTTTAACGTTTTACTTTTTCGAGGGATTAAGAAGTCATTTTAATATTAAGTTTTTCATTAAGAAAGCGGTAATAGGTTTACTAGGATTTATTCCTTTTATGGTTTGGGAACTATTTTCTCTTGTTTATTACGGCTTTCCTTTTCCTAACACAGCATATGCAAAACTAAATACAGGCATATCAAGCATTGAATATATTCTACAAGGTGTTTTTTACTTTTTTAATTCAATGGACGTAGATCCTATAACCCCATTTATTATTATCATTGGTATCTGTTTCCCTTTTATAATAAGAGATAAAAGGTTATATCCCGTTTCCATAGGTGTCATTTTCTATGTAATTTATACGATCAAAGTTGGTGGCGACTTTATGAGTGGGAGGTTTCTGGCTGCTCCTTTGCTCTGTTCAGTCATTGCCTTAAGTTTCCTTCAAATTTCACTCCACAGATATCAATTTGTATTTATTTTATCGATTGTAGTTCTCTTGGGTTTTGTTTCTCCTTACCCTACCTTATTGAGTAACTCAAAGTATGGACTTGATCGCTCTTTTAAGGAACTAGTTGACCATCGAGGGATAGCTGATGAAAGAGGTGTATATTACCCCCATTCAGGTTTCCTGCGCCAGAGCAGAACAAATGAGATGCCTAATTTTAGAACCATTTCAACGGCTTTAGAAGATCGAGCCAGTGGAAAAAAAGTGACCGTGGTCAGGATGTTAGGGTTCTATAGTTTTTTTGTTGGTCCCCATGTACATGTGATCGATCAACTCGCTCTTTCCGATCCGTTATTGGCCAGACTGCCAATGGATAAATCCAAAAAATGGAGAATTGGACATTTTAATCGTACTATTCCTGATGGATATATAGAGACAATCGAAAAAGGGGAAATTTTAATCAAGGATCCTGATGTGGCAGCCTATTACGAAAAATTGTCGATGGTCATTCGTGGGGAGATCTTAGATACCTCTCGATTTAAGGAGATATGGAATTTCAATACTGGTAAATATAATTCACTAGTTCTTCCTAAATAATGGCAACGCGATTCCCAGTCCAACAATTAAGGATGTAGATCGATGTTAGATAAGCATTCTTCTTGGCCCAATCGAGTTTTGTTCAACGGGATACTTTAACATAGGGAATACTATGAACAAAGGAGGTGTTATCGATGAACATTATGGAAGGAATGCATTCTGCACGTTTAGAGCAGGTCAAGACCCGAATAATAACGATAGGGAAAAGAAGGAAAGGAAGAAGAGGGAAGATGTTAATTGTTTTAAGGAACCTAAAAAATGGATCGTAAAAATGTTATGGGTTTTAGACCCAAAAAAGAACCAGTTTGCTAACAACCGGTTCTTTTGTTTTGCTATTCATTGCTCAAAAATGAAGGGAGTTCCATTTATGTCTCAATCCTACGTTGTGTATGCCAAATAACCTTCCTAATTTTGGTGAAAGGTTTTTCATTTGACAACACCTATTTATTACTACTGGAAATATCGAAAGTCTGAATTAACGGTTAATTATTCATAGAAAGGGAGATGAACCATGCCAGATTTAACACCGAGGTTAGGATTAAAAAACCGTTAGGAAATGAAAATGTAAAAAGACAAGCGAATAATGAGAATTTATAAATCCTCGATCAAACGGTAGCGAGGAAAGCTGACCTTGATGAAACCAACCAACAACTTAGCAGTTTGTTAGAAGTTTTATCCGATTATAAAGCTGAATCAACAAGTCACATCCCTACCGCTTTCTAAGAGGGAAGAAGGGAACCAGAAAGACACAACAGCGGGTGTGCAAGTAAAAGCTGATGCTGTATTAACCTATTTATTCATAAAACCGCCGGTTAAATAGGTACGGTGATATTTTTTTATCAAAAGCATTTGTTATTTTTAATTACGCAAAATGCGTCTTTGCGAAAGTAAAGTGGATTAATAATACAATCAAATATATTACTAGATAATCCTACTAAAGAGGGATTCTTCTTTGTTTGTATCCCATTTGGTGCTCGATGAAATAAATTATAAGACTGATAAATAAATTGTAAGACCTTAAAAACCAAGAAAGCTAATACTGAAATTAAGCTAACGGACCGAATACTACTATAACTAGATAGATATAGGACATTTAAGCTTGTGCAGCCTAGGATGATCGTGATTTGTCGTAAAAAGACGAAAAGATGTATGCGAAAGACAGGTAAACTGTTGTTTGCGATTGGTTAAACTTTTAAGTATAGAAATATTCCATAGAAGCCTAACAAGGGCTCCCGTTAGACTTTCTACTTTTATCTATAAGTGGGTGTTCTAATTGCTATTTGTTCTAATCTGTTGGGTAATGGGGATTGTTCTTGGTCGTTATATCGTTGAATTCATCCAATGGGTTGGTTGGAAAAAGCCATGGCAACGTGTTCTTTATTCCTTGACCCTTCTTATTCCTCTAATTGGTTTGACGATGCAAGGATATGTATTGAATGAAGTAGAAAGAGTAGCACTCATTATTATGCTATCGACCGCTTGGTATCGGACTTGGAAAGCTTTTGCTGATGAGAAAGAAAACAACATGGCGAAAGGTTAGCCCCTCTGTTAAAATCATCTGAATGGATTTTGAAACCGCATATATGTCTAAAATCGCTTATAAGAAATTATATGGTAATAATAAACCCGTAATAATAATAATTGACCCCCTTAGCCCGCCGATGACCTGGCGGCTCTATTTTTTGTTAGGGTTTTTGTCTCTGTTTCTCTCTATCTATTCAAAAACGGGTAAATCAATTCGAATAGTTTAACGTACTGGTGATTCGATCCATAGTACCATTCGCCATCCTCCGCGACATATGCAGACCAGCCCTCTTTCCCGATGTGATAGGTAACCTTGTCTTTGTAAGTCAAAGAAACAGCGTGTTCACTTTCCCCCGTCTTCCTAAATCCCTTGTTAGACAAAAGTAAATCGACTGTTTCCTGCTGGATATTCCGCATTTAAGTTCCTCCTCTTATTGTCATTTCGCATAGACACGGGCTTATACTTTATTGATACATAGGCACTTTCCAGTGATTCGCATCAACGACAAACAAACGGGTCTTTCGGTTCCGCTCTATATTCGCATAGCTGCTGGGCATCTCCCAGCTGCTTCTTGATCTTGTCTACCTGTCACCACTTTTCCATTAACTCACCTTGAAACAGGAAATGTACGTTCTGTATTTTAACATAATAAGACCCCTAGTAGTCTATCAACGGTTAACATGCATTGGAAAGTATGGATCTATTCATATTTCAAGGCGCTGCGGGACTCCTTAAGGGACACGTAGCCCTTTAGTAGATGGAAATCCTTTTGACCTATAGTACCGGTTTTAAAATGGAAGTGATCGAGGATTTGAAATCTGCAGATGAAGATCATGAAGAAATTATGTAAAATAGTTGGAGTAGGTTTCATTTGCACCATCACCAATTGGACTTCTTTTAAACTGTTAGTTTAACACTCTGTACAACAATTAGATATACCCATGTTCCTTTAGCTTCTTTAACCAAACTTTTATTGTTCTAGCGTTTCTGCCAAAATGATTTGTCATTTCATCTATAGAAGGTCTGACAAAATCCCTGTCTTTAAGATATAACCACATGAGGTATTCACTTTTTCCTAAATTTCTTATAATCTCTGTGCCAATCATTTAAAACCCTCTATATATCAGATTTTTGTGTGTAGTTATTCTCTAAATGTGTAATTCGTTCATTTATCAATTGAACTTGTCTATAAAGAATGATACGCAATTCCCAGGCTACCCCTTTATCCATCACATGATTTTTTTATTTGTTCTTTCTTGTGTATCAAACTTTCTATGCTAAAGATTGAATTGGTTTCGATGAGGAATCTTCCATCAATCAATCCCACCTTACATTCTTTTGATAAATTATACCATTTTATTAAATAAGGTATTAATGTTGCTATTACATAGGTGTAAACGACATATAAATGAAAGATAATTAAAAATCGTACACAATGAAGCTTTACCATATCCTTATGTAGATCGAAAAAATCTTAACAAAACAATCACTTATGTTATAGGTAAGCGGAAATATAAAGGATAGAATACGATTAATTAAACTACAAAATTTGATATAACTAGTATCATCATAACTTGTCTCCCTTTCATAAACATGATTCGATTTCAGAAATGCGATCCAACGTTATCAATTCATCATTAAACCTTGAAAATATAAAGGTCAGAAAAATCATATAAAATAGTCAAAAGAAGAGTAGAGTCCTTGAAAATACTAGATTTGTTAGCACCTGAAGGACAAGATTTAGGAGGGCATGATGAGTCATCTAACGCATGAAAATCTCGTCGTTAAATTCACTCAGTATTTAAAAGAGGAAAAAAAGTCCGATTCGACCATTCGGATGTATCTACACGAAGTCTAAAAGTTGGAACGCCTTCTGCAAGAGACAGGGGGAGATCTGAGCTACCCCACGCGACACGATGTCCAAGCCTATATTTATCAATTGGTAGAGGAAGGGAGGAAACCGGCGACCATCGATCGGATTTATTCCACCATCTGTGTGTGGGCTCGCTTCTTAGGTATCCCTTTGATTGTCGAGAAGATTGATAAACCTAAGAAGTCGAGCATTAAACATATTCGACCGAAATCCTTGGACCGGAAGAAGAGGAACCTATTTCTTCATGATTTAGAACGGGATGGAGATTTAAGGAATATAGCCATTGGTTATCTCTTGTTGTTTGGTGGCTTGCGAGTAGATGAATGTGTATCTTTAAACCGATTCGATGTCTTATCTTAAGTACAGTTGCAAAATTGGTCAGGTACTGACCAATTAATATTGTATTTGAACCGAGAGCGACTGAGCTGCTGCCATCACTTTTCTTTTTTCTTACTGAGCTAACGGGCAGCATTCCTGTAATAACTTTTGTTAACGCAGAAAGGTTTCAATGGGTAAATATAAGCCAATTTGCACCTTCTACTTTTCTTGGTAGTTATTGAATCAGCGATATACCATTCAGAGCATAATAATCCTATATTTCCTTCGGCATTGAACATACGACTTGTGATTATTAATCTTTTGAACCCGACTATTTTGGGGGGATTGGATGGGAAAGAATGAAACAAGAAAAACAATGAGGTTCTGGATATTCTCGGGTATAGCTGCTATCCTTGCTTCCCAGTTACCATTCATGTTAAAAAAGGATGACCAAGAGGATAATCAAAGACAACGAAAGAAAACAGCTCAGTGGGTGATGTTACTAGTAGGAGCGATTTTTCTTGGGGTCATATTATTTTGGACGCTGAACTTATTAGGATAATGGATCTCCTGTAATCCAGCATCTGCCCTTTGTTCGAGCCATTATGATAAAAATAAAGCTGAGAAACAACAAGAAGGAATTTCCCTTTGTAAATAAAACTTTGGTTAATAAATTAAATATAAGCCGTCCATATTAAAAAGGTGCTTTAAGCACAATAAATTTACCTTTTTAGTGTTTATTGTGCTAAACGGGGATCGATTGTTTAGGAGCAGTGTGCCATGGCTGCTCTTTTTACGTTGCGCAACTAAAGGGAGTTTAGTTTAATAAAACATCGACCACCAATATGCTAACCCAGAATACTAAAAGAACTCGTTCCCATAAGAGACGAGTTCTTTTAATTATCCTGTTTCAGTTTCTACTTTTGCTTCACTTTTAGTTAGAAAAATTCTTTTTACATTTTCTCGTTGGGGCTTTGGTGTGAGGATATATAAAATATCTCCTTCTGCTAATTTGGTTGTACCCCTTGGCGTAATTACTTTATCATCTCGGACAACAGCTGTAATTAAGGAGTCTTGTGGAAGATTTAGCTGATAAACTTCTTTATTTAGGGCTTCTGTTCCTTCCTTAATGCGGACTTCAATAATCTCTGAATTTGTTTTTCCTACAGAAACTAATTCCAAACTATGTGGTGATGTGATTTTTTCTCCCTCTGATAAACCGAGTTTTTTAGCGAGTGGAGAAATCGTCGCACCTTGCACTAGAGCTGAAGTAAATACAACGAAGAAAACAACATTAAATAAGAGCTGACTATTTTCTAAACCAGCTATCATCGGGTAGGTAGCCAGTACAATAGGAACTGCCCCTTTAAGACCAGACCATGAAATAAAGACCTTATCCTTAAAAGTAAAGCCAAATTTGATTGTACTCAGAAATACGCCAAGAGGTCGCGCAATAAACATGAGCAATAGAGATAAAGCAATTCCTTGCCATACAATCTCAAATAATTGATGAGGGAAAACTAATAAGCCTAAAAGAATAAACATCAAGATTTGCATCATCCAAGCAAATCCCTCATTAAATCTGAATATGGAATGGCGGAAGGTCAAGTCCGAATTCCCCATAAAAACAGCCATGACATAAACGGCTAGAAATCCGCTTCCATTCAATAAAGCTGTTGAACTATACGTTAAAATAGCAAAAGCTAAGGCAAGGACAGGATATAACCCAGAGGAATCCAGATTTATTCTATTGATACTCCACACGGAAAGTTTCCCCATTGCAAGTCCCATGAGTAAACCAAACCCCATTTGCCAGAAAAAAGAAAAGATAATTCCGAAAGGACTAGATTCAGGAGTTTGGATTAACTGTATGAGTGAAATGGTAAGGAAAACAGCCATCGGGTCATTGGTTCCTGATTCTGCTTCTAGGGTCGATGATAGTTTTCGCTTGATATTTTGGTTCCCTATAACAGCAAAAACCGCAGCGGCATCGGTTGAACCAACGATAGCACCAAATAGCAAGCCTTCTAACCAGCTAACATCAAGTATAAACTTTGCAAGTGCACCAATGATTACCGCCGTTAACAATACACCTACGGTTGCTAACGAGAAGGAAGGACGTATAACAGGTTTAACCTCATTCCACTTCGTTTGCATACCCCCTTCAAAGAGGATGACGATGAGGGCTAATATACCAAACAATTGGGTTAAAAAAGCATTGTCATAATAAATAAACTTACTTAGAATCATCCCAACAACTATATAAAGAACAAGGGATGGAAGCCCTAATCGAGAAGAAAATTTAGTGGTTAATACTCCTACAACAAGCAGGAATGAAAATAGAAAGATTGAGCTATCGGTTGTCAGTTCCATTTAAGCCCCCTTTTCCCCTGAAATAGGAACTATGATGTAGTTTCTATATTATTATATCATTACCAAGTCAAGTTTTTCCAAAGCGTGACACATAATGTCCCCGTAATTTAGTGAAATCATAAATTCCTATCAACACCATTCGTGCAATACCAAAAATACCAACTATGATTAATTTATGTTCCATGTTTCAATTCTTCTTCCTTTCTAAACACATAATGTGGCATGATGATTGGAAATGTCCTTACTGTAATCATGATTTAGGAACTGTCCCCTCCGTCAAGAAAGGAAAAATAGTAATGAAAAAGGGTCAATTTAAGTTCTTGAAATAAAGTTTACATCGAATACATGGAGATATATCCCTGACAGAGACAATGGATAAGGAGGTTATTACCAAATTCTTTATGCGATTATATTATTCATACTAGCCGGTTTAGCTGAAATTGGTGGAGGTTATCTGGTTTGGCTTTGGTTAAGAGAATCGAAACCAATGTGGTACGGTGCTTTAGGTGGATTCATCCTTGTGCTATAAGGAATCATCCCTACGTTCCAGAGTTTCCCAGCCTTTGGGAGAGTATACGCTGCCTATGGTGGAGTATTTGTTGTTCTTGTCGTCTTTTGGGGTTGGTGGGTAGATAAGAAAACACCAGATATGTATGACTGGATTGGTGCTGTTATATGCGTTGTAGGTGTTTCTATTATACTATGGGCACCAAGAAATTAGGATAAACCCTTAACCAATAGTAGGGGTTTTTATTCAGCTAACGGGAATCGATAGTGAAACAAACATGGCGTAGAAAAATCTACGTCTTTTTTGTTATTCTCCGACTCTGTATCCCAATAGGGTAGACCCGATGGTGTTGTTGTTCAGCTACACAGCAATGTTAAACTAATTTGTATTTTCAACACAAGAGAAGGGATGCTGTGGCATAAACATCCCCTAAATTAAACTTCGGATGTGGAACATTGAGTTATCTTGCTTTTTCTTTACTGCGAAGCAGTTTCTTGAAATCGACTTCTAATTCCCTATCTTTCTCGTTAGGTTTAATAAGTACGCCTTCTTGCCATAACTGATAACCATATATCACAATGGCCATAGCTAATGATGTAAAGAAAATATGCCAACTTGTATAGTTAACTAGACGGTATAAACCAACCCACTCAAAAAAAGCATTAAAGGGGAAGGAAAGAAGGAGGTCCATAACTATGTTTGCTCCAAGGTAAAGCCAAAACTTCCTAAAGGTCAAGTGAAAAATCCATATTGTTCCTACCAATAAAGATCCATAAGCAAAAGGGGGTTCAACGAAGAGTGACGGAAATAACTTGGTTTTAAACTCCCACCATTTAAAGGTATAGGCAAGTTCAGTCCATACAGTGACTAACAACGCAGTAAATAAAGCAACTGGCATGTAACGTTTAAGGCTAACCTTATTTAGAAAGAATAGGGATAACCAAGGTACAATAAATATGCCTCAAAGAAGTAACAGTTTCATTGGATTAGGTTCTCCTTTCATAAGTTTGATGTCCTTACAAGAAGGATTACCTAATCCACAAAAAAAGACCTTTTCATTGAAAAGGTCTTTTTTGTCATTCAAGATGAATACTTACACTATTTGGAGTGGTTTTTCCTCCTGTTGCTGTGCTAACGGGAGTTATGTGGAATAACCCAGATCTGATGAAAGTACGATCTTACATATTGTTCTGTTAATTGGAAAAATTAACCCATCAACGTACATATCAACGTTAAGTACACGGGGGTGAAAAGATTGAAAGTTCATGCTCGACTAGTGATTGATGCAGAACCAGAGGTTAAGGAAATGGTAAACCAAATAAAACATGCAACTGGAAAGTCCATCAAAGAAATCGTTGAAACGCTGATCCGTCAGGAATATCAACGGTTGGATACTAATTAAGTAGTTGGAAACATGCAGAATGTATTTGACACCATTAAAAGTTTAATCTCCGAACACTTGATTAATGAACCTAATATCCTCTGCATACAGGGGAAGTAATGAATATTTGGACTTTTTATACTTATGTGAATCTAAACGCTTCTGTCAGATGGCGTTAAATCATACTTCTGATATAGAACTTGCTCATTTTCTTGAAGATGTGATTTATGGAATGGAAGATAAAATGCTTGTAAAGTAATGTTAAAGAAGGAATTACTAATTGTTTTAAGAAATAGATAATAAGGGAA
>NZ_JBEGDL010000054.1:0-27616 GCF_040813775.1 Ammoniphilus soli | reverse complement strand
CGCTTGCACGGTTTATTGAGAGGGGTGGTTCAGTAATGACCACCCCTACTCTCTATTCTAACGGGAGATCGAAGTTTAGAAGCGGGAGTTGTGTCCGCTTCTTGTTTTGTTATTGAATGTTGTCGGGCAGGATAGTGAGCATTTAAATTTGAACAAATAACGATCAGTAGTCGTGGCCCACCCCATTGCAAAAACGCCCGTTGGACGCCTATGCTAGATGCCTGTCTTATTGTTGATCTCTCTTAACGTAAACTCTCTCCTTGATATTAGCTCGATAAAGCTATTGATTGTCTGGTTTTGATTCTTACGCGTCAATAAATAGGTACGTGCAGTCGGGAGAGAGAAGTACGGAAAAGGAATCATATCGATATTTCCCTTCTCGATCTGGTCGTTCACTGTTGTGAGCGGAAGAAAGGATATGCCCATCCCTTCCTTAATCCATTCAACAGAAACGTGTACCTTGTTTACCTTCATGGTTCTCACATTAGACACGTGTTGCCGAAGTTGAAATAACAGGTCATCCCAGTATAGCGGATGGTTATTGGTGAACAGTAAATTTTCCCGGAAGATATCGTTCGTACTTACCTCTCTTTCATTTCGTACACCAACGCCGTGTGGACCAACGAGAATAATTGGGTCGTTATATAGTTCAATGCTTTCCAATTGTTCTTGTACGACGGGAATTCGGCCAATGCCTATGTCACACTCCTGATTAATCACGCTTGCTACTACTGAATTCGAATCCGTCACTTCAATTGAGAACTCTGTTTCTGGACTCACTTTGCGAAATTCTCTGATCCACCTGGGAAGATATGTTGTTGCAACAAGTGTAGATACAGAGATTTTGATAGTTTCCTGGTAACCCTGAAGACGCCTTGCTACATATTCTACGCTCTCGTTGTAGTTCTCCATAATAGTTTTGGCGTACTCTAAGAATCCGAGTCCTGTTGAATTTAACTGAACTGACCTACCGACGCGGTCGAACAGCTGAGTTTCGAGCTCGTCTTCAAGATTTTGAATATGAAGCGTGACCGTTGACTGGGCAACATGGAGTCTGTCCGCAGTTTTCCTGAAATTTCCCTCTTCTGCAGCCGTTATAAATGTATTTAGCCAACTAAGTTCCAAAGTGACTCTCCTCCTTATGGCTACGATATTACCACTTTTAATCGGAAATGTCGATCAATATATTCATATATAATCATTATACATGAATGTTTGTTTAGTCTATACTTTATTCAAGGACAACCAAGGAGGGGTGCAGATCGAACCTTTTCTTGCTATATAGTTTATTCGTAATCAAAAAAATTAAAAGGATGGTTGAGAATGAGGAATATTTCTGTAGAACAGATTCGCGATGCTGTCGCTGTACTTTGCTGGGAGGCCTGTTATTACTTGCCGGAAGACATTGTAGAAGGATTCCATAAGGCTCTGGAAACAGAACAATCTCCATTGGGGAAATCGATCCTTGAACAACTCATTGAAAACGCTCAATTGGCCGCCAAAGAAGACAGACCTTACTGCCATGATACAGGACTTACCGTGGTTTATGCGGAAGTGGGGCAGGGGGTACACATCATGGGAGGAGATTTTGAAGCCGCGATTCATGATGGCATTCGAAAAGGCTACAAAGAGGGCTACCTTCGTAATTCAATCGTAGGGGATCCATTACTCCGAGTAAACACAAACGATAATACTCCGGGTGTAATACACACCAGAATCGTTCCTGGCGACAGCATTAAACTAACGGTGCTGCCTAAGGGGGGCGGAAGTGAGAATATGAGTGCCATGAAATTCTTGCTCCCTGGAGAAGGGGTGGCAGGGGTAAAGAAATTTGTATTGGACACGATTGAAGCGGCTGGAGGAAGAGCATGTCCCCCTATCGTCGTGGGAGTGGGTATCGGCGGGAGCTTTGATAAAGTAACGGAGATTGCAAAAGAAGCCGTACTGCGTGAAGTGGGTGTGCATCATCATGAACCGCATATTGCTCAGCTAGAGAAAGAATTATTGGAAGAGATCAACAAGCTGGGTATTGGTCCGCAGGGACTGGGTGGTACGAATACGGCATTATGGGTAGCTGCTGAAACCTATGGATGCCATATTACAGCTCTTCCAGTTGCCGTGAATATCCAGTGCCATGCTGCACGTAAAAAATCTTACGTACTTTAAATTTGCAAAAGGAAGGTGCCAAAAAATGGCAAATGTCTATTTACAAACGCCGCTTACTATGGAGGATGTTTTAAATTTACACGCAGGGGATGAAGTTTTCCTAAATGGAGTAATTTATGTAGCCAGAGACGCTGCCCATAAGCGGTTTCTCGAGCTGTTGGACAAAAATCAACCGCTTCCTTTAGATCTGAAAAACCAAATCATCTTTTACGCAGGACCTACACCGCCTAAACCCGGTCAAGTGATTGGATCCATCGCTCCTACGACGGCTTCTCGCATGGACCCCTATACACCGGCCATGTTTGAATATGGGGTCAAGGGTGTGATTGGAAAAGGGCCGCGGGGTCAAAAGGTGAAAGATGCATGCAAAGAACATCAAGCCATCTGTTTTTCTGCCGTTGGCGGACTATCTGCGCTATTAAGTGATAAAATCCAATCCGCAGAAGTAGTAGCATACGAAGATCTGGGGCCAGAAGCGATTCGTCAACTCATTGTCAAGGATTTCCCGGTTATGGTTGTCTATGATGCACACGGTAACGACCTTTATGAACAGGAGATCGCAAAGTATCGAACAATACAACGATAATGCAGCCCCCCTGCAATGTCACAGCTTTGCAGGGGGTACCAACTACCTATAATGAATAAACAGGGGGGATTATTAAAATGAAAAAAATAGGATTACCGATCCAAATTTTACTAGGTCTTATCTTTGGTATTCTCGTTGGGTTGGTATTTTATAAAGATCCTGTCGTCCAGACCTATCTAAAACCAATAGGCGACATTTTTCTGCGGTTAATTAAAATGGTTGTAGTTCCTATTGTTTTCACGAGTATTGTGGTTGGTATTGCCGGACTAGGCAATGCCAAGAAGCTCGGGAAATTAGGGTTTAGAACCATTCTATATTTTGAAATAGCTACCACGATAGCAATTGCAGTAGGTCTTTTATTTGCGAACGTTTTCCGCCCTGGTGCAGGGGTTGATATGCATGCGCTTTCTCAAGGAGACATATCAAAATATGTGGCAGCTGAACAGGAGATGGAGAAGGGGGGGCATTTAGATTTTATCATTAATATTGTTCCGACGAATATCTTTGATTCAATGGCTCAAGGGGACCTTTTAGCTGTTATTTTCTTCGCTGTTCTGTTAGGTCTAAGTATCGCCGCTATGGGAGAAACGGGGAAGCCCTTGCTGGAGTTCTTCAAAAATTTTTCTGGCGCAATGTTCCATATGGTTTCCTATGTTCTTAAAGTTGCGCCATTTGGAGTTTTTGGGCTAATCGGTGTAACCATTTCCAAGTTTGGTGCAGCCTCCCTGATTCCATTAGGGAAGTTAATCATTACAGCTTATGGAGCGTACCTGGTCTTTGTTATTGTTTGTTTTGGATTAGTAGCCAAGTTATTTAAGATCAATTTTATCCAGTTTATCAAATTTTTTAAGGATGAATTCCTTCTTGTGTTCTCTACGTCGAGTTCCGAATCCGCACTACCCCAAGTGATGAAGAAGCTGGAGAGCTATGGGTGCCCTAAATCGATCGTTTCATTTGTAGTCCCTGTCGGATATTCTTTCAATACGGATGGATCTTGTATATATCTGGCTCTTGCTTCCCTTTTTATTGCGCAGCTTTACGGAATTGACATGCCACTAAGTGCACAAATCACCTTGCTGCTAATTCTTGCGATTACTTCCAAAGGCATCTCTGGAGTAGCCGGCGGAGCATTAGTTGTACTCCTCTCTTCTTTGGCAGCTGCGGGTCTTCCTCTTGAAGGTTTAGCTTTTATCGCAGGAATTGACTTCCTCTTAAATATGGGCCGAGCTACTATTAACGTAGTTGGAAATGCTCTAGCAGCCATAGTCATTACGAAATGGGAAGGGCAATTTGATCATGAAAGGAATAAGGCTTACGTCATTCAAGGCAAAACTGCTGTTTAGGTAAGCTGGAAGGGTCGCTGCATGAATTTGCGGCCCTTCTTTTTTGAATATTTGTAATTTGGAGTTGATTTTTAATGCAGGTACTACAAAAAACAAAAACACAAAAAATAGTTCGCTATCAGAATCAAAATGGCGGCGTATATTACGGTATGGTTGATGGGGAGGACATATTACAACTGTCGAGCAATTTTTCTGAACTGGTCAACAAGGAAATAAAGTATGACGGTGTAAAGGTTAAATATAATGATGTGAAAATTTTGGAGCCTGTAGAACCGTCTAAAGTGATTAATTTCGGATGGACTTATGCAGGACACGCGAAGGAAACTGGCGGCAAGGCCAATCTGAAAGAACCGTTTTTGTTTTTAAAACCGTTATCTTCGCTCATTCCAGACAAGGGAAATATCATTCTTCCTTCAAATGATTTAACCAAGCAAGTGGAACTAGAAGGTGAATTAGCAATCGTAATTGGGAAACGCTGTAAAAATATAAAAGAAGCAGATGCAATGGATTATGTTTTTGGCTGCACCATATTTAATGATGTGACAGCCAGAGACCTTACAAAAAACGATCCTCAGTTTACACGGGGCAAAGGGTTTGATACTTTTGGGCCAATAGGTCCGTGGATTGTTACAGGTATAGATCCTTCAAATCTGAGAATCGTTACAACCTTAAACGGGGAAGTTGTTCAGGACGGTAATACGAATCAAATGTCCCTTACCATTCCGTATCTCATAAGTTGGATCTCGCAAGTCATGACACTAGAGCCTGGTGATGTTTTGGCAACAGGTTCACCTTCTGGAAGTTGTCCAATAAATAATGGTGATGTGGTAGTTGTTGAGATTGAGCAGATCGGTAAATTATGTAATTATGTACAATACAATAAAGGATATTTCTGAAGGGAGAAAAAATGAGTAAACCACGATTTTTCATACCCAATCGGATTAATGAGGAAGTCATTCAATTTTTGCAACTATATGGGGATGTAGATTACCGGGATAAGGAAGAAAAGATTTCTGAGGAAGAGTTTTTCGACGGTTTGAGGAAAGCAACCGCTCTTTTATGTTATTCCAGACAAAAGATTAACGGTAGTATTCTTGAGCAAGCTCCACTACTCAAGGTAGTAAGCAACATCTCCGTTGGCTACGATAATTTTGATCTTGGAGAATTGACAAAGAGGGGAGTCATGGCCACCAATACTCCCGGCATTTTAACGGAAACGACAGCGGACCTTACCTTCAGTATTCTAATGGCAGCTGCCAGAAGAGTGGCTGAAGCGGATCATTATGTTAAATCCGGACAATGGCAGGAGTGGTTTCCTAGTTTGATGCTTGGCAAGGATGTATTCGGGGCAACAATAGGGATTATTGGCATGGGAAGAATAGGGGAAGCCGTAGCGCGCAGGGCAAAAGGCTTCGATATGAAGATCCTTTATTATAACCGTTCACGCAAGACGGATATAGAGGAGAAGTTAGGAGCGAGGTACGTTTCACTTGAGCAGCTTCTTCAAAAATCGGACTACCTTGTTGTTTTGACCCCACTTACCGAAGAAACAAAAAAAATTATAGGAGTAAAAGAGTTTGCTCTAATGAAGAAGGATGCCATTCTAGTTAATGCCTCCCGTGGCGCTACGATTGATGAAACAGCCTTGATCCATGCCTTGCAGGAAAACAGGATTGCAGGTGCTGCACTGGATGTATATGAAAAAGAGCCAGTGGATCCAGAAAATCCATTATTGAAAATGACGAATGTTGTGACTCTCCCTCATATTGGCAGTGCAACAAGAGAAACACGGGGCAAAATGGCAATGAAAGCTGCATGCAATGCAGTGGCTGCTATTAATGGAGAAATTCCCGAAAATCTATTGAATGCAGAAGTTCTTCAAAAAATTAAATAATGTTATGTGCAGGGATTAGAATAGGTAAAATTAGAAATAACTATTCAGGTGCGTTCGCAGTGCAACTTTAGTACAAGCGTATCCAGCATGGATACGTTTTTTGTTTGAGATCCAAAAAACAAAATGCCTGATGTGTGTTGCATTTTTCTAAAGCGGAATTTATAGGCATTTTCAATAGCATAAACTTTTAGTTTAAGCCATAATTTAAGATTTGTAATAGCATCTTTATGCAATGAATATACAGTTTTCGGGGTATCCCCAAAAAATTGCTTATTGTAGTAACGGGATTCAATAGCGGGGGTACGGGATTACATCCATCCCCTGCTTTTTGCTGTGTTAAAGGGCAGGATAACTGAGTTGTATGTAGAAACTTATCCTGAAGTCAGAAGTGGTATAAACAAATCGAAGGAGAAAACAAATGCTGAGAAAAGCTAAGGAATCGGATTTACCTGAAATTCTCGATATTTATAACGATGCAATAATGAATACAACCGCAGTATACTCTTACGAACCGCAAACGCTCGAAAATCGGTTAGATTGGTTTCGTGATAAACAAGAGAAAGGATACCCGATCTTGGTAATAGAGGATGAGGGACACATTAGAGGATTTGCTACTTATGGACCGTTCCGGCCTTGGCCTGCTTATAAATATTCCATCGAGCATTCTGTCTATGTGCATAAAGAATATCGTGGTAAGGGAGCAGGAAAATTATTGATGCGAGAGATTATAAACCTTGCCGAAACTAACGGATATGCCACACTTATTGCTGGCATCGATGCCACTAACCAAGCAAGTATCGCTTTTCATCAAACACTGGGCTTTTCTTATTCAGGAACGATACGAAGGGCTGGCTACAAATTCGGACAATGGCTCGATTTAGCATTCTATCAACTGGATTTAAGTGGTCCACCTGAACCAACAGAAGGAAAGTAGGTTATGCAATCTCTTGGATTGGTGAAGCGTTCGCTTAAGAATTGGGTTCGAGATTTAAATAAAACCCTATAAAAGAGAAGATATATTGGGTATTTGCTAAACTAACGGGTGTCGATAGCGCGGAGCAGTTAATGGCTGCTCCTTCTTTCGTTACCCAAACAAATGGGAATAAATGTTAAACGATCAAACTGTGGTACAATTAAGAAAAATCATATGGGAATAAATAGGAGAGGAAAATGAAACGTTTTAGAACGTGGACAATCGTTATAACCATGCTAGTGATTACCGCAATCGCTTTGTCTAATCTACCTAAGAAATTAGAAGAACGTAATCATGTAAAGCAATTCCAAGAACAGCTTGCAAAAGAAGTTGACCCATGGAAAGCGAAAGAAATGATTGAATCTGAAATAGAAAAGGGCAGTTTAAGTGAATTTGGAGGGACTGAATTACGAATTGAAACTGACCCAACGAGTCAATTCGGTCAATCGTTATTTGTTTATTTACCTGAACTTAAGACAGATGAAGATATACCGTCAAAAATTCGAGAAAAAAGATTCGCAGAGCGAAAACATGAGTTTATGGAACAAGTTGCCCTTTTATTAGACAATCCAAGTATTGTGTACCATTTCAAAACAAAATGATCAAGAAAATTGTTATTGCGCTAACGGGACTCGATACTTACATAAGGCTGCTTCGGCAACCTTGTTTGCTATTCTGCTAAAGGTCAGTCATCCTCAACATTGACATATGTTTCCGAGAGACGAAAATGGTTAAACTATCCTCAGATTATGGGGGTGGTTAGATTGATAAAAATGTTTAAAAATCTCACAGTATTACTTTGTCTAATGTTGCCTTACACGGGGACAGCCCAAACACAATCTCCACAAGTGTCATATCCATGTAGCGTGGTTCTTAATCCAGTAAAGGATATTCCCAATGCCCAAGGTACTGCTTTAATTACGAAAGTTAAAAAGCCATATACAGAATCGATCAATGAGCGCTCTGAGAGAACGGGAGAGCGTAGGTATTTATGCTGATTGGCTTCCGTCACCTTCGTCGTTTGGAGACTATGACCAATATGAAGGATTTGCCCAAGTAACTGGTGTAATCAGTTGGCGATTTAAGATGTATCCAGTTAAAGAAGACTCTCCAAGCTGGTTTGGTGGAACTCCTTGGGTAGGGAAAATTGACGAGATATCTTTCGGACTTCCCGTTAATACACGGGTGGAGGTACGTCTTTCTAATTCAAAAACCAATAAGTTAGGACCTGCCATTTTGCAAAACACCCTACATGGATGCCGTAACTAAGAGCAATGTTATCTAGAATTATGTTACTTCACTAACGAGGATCGATAGCAGGGGACGGCATCAAGCATCCGTCCCTTGCTTCGTTGCTGCACTATCGGGGAGGTTAGTGGAACAAAGACCCCATTAAAATAAGACAAAAGAAAAGAGGAGAACTTTATTATGATTGAATTAAAATTTTTCGAGCGTTCAAATTTTCAACAACTGATAAATTGGTTTGAAACAACAGAGTTTTTACTTCAATGGGGAGGTCCTAATTTTAGGTTTCCTTTAGATGAACAACAATTAGAAAACTACCTTAAAGATGCAAACAAGGACAATTCTAATACTTTTGTTTATAGCGTAATAGAAAAGGAAACTGGGAAAGTCATAGGACATATTTCGTTGGGGAATGTTGACAGAATAAACAAATCAGCGAGAATTGGAAAAGTTTTAGTTGGTGATAAGAGTGTAAGAGGAAAAGGTATAGGTCAACAAATGATGACAGAAATTCTTAAAGTTGCATTCGATGAACTTCGCTTACATAGAGTTAGTCTCGGAGTGTTTGACTTTAATTCCTCAGCAATTGCTTGTTATAAAAAGTCAGGATTTGTAAAAGAGGGATTACTCAGAGACGCAAGAAAAAGTGGTGACGAATATTGGAGTTTATGGGAAATGAGTATTTTAGAAAATGAATGGTCTGAAAGAAATAAAGGTTAGGTCTTATTGTTAACGGGTGCGATAGCGGGGAATGGGATCGTATTCGTCCCCTGCTTCATAGCTGCGGTAACAGGCAGTTAAACGAAACAGGACAGCATTGTAACACGTCTAACACACTATATTAAGAATATTTATGGGAGGTTGAATGGTGAAAAAAATAACTCAGTTTGCACTTAGTTCTTTTTTGTTACTGGCATTTATTTTAACGGGTTGTTCAACGGAAACAGGAACGAAAAAAGAACAGAGTTGGGCAGAAAGTGCGACATTTGTTCAAGAATTTGTTAATCAAGATGGACAAAAGATAGAGAATGTTTTTCGAATTGGTGATAATGGAAAACTTGGTTTCGGAGAGTACGGACCTTTTGTTGCTGGTAAAGTTCAAAAGTATATGTGGCACTTTTGGGGAGATAAAGAAACATTGACGAAACCATTTAAAGTAATCGGAGTTAATAAAGAAACTGGCGAAAAAATAAACGTGTTTGAGGTAATGGGACAAAACATTGCACCGAATAATGGGGCTGACCATCATTTACCGTCATCTATGATGTTACCGAGTAAAGGGTTGTGGCGATTGGAAGCATATTTTGGAGACGAATTGTTTGGTAATGTCATTGTGAATGTTCAAGAAAAATAGGGATTGTTTGTGAGGAGCAGCTTTATTGTTGCTCCATATTTATTTGGTTGTTGAGGTATTGGGAGATTAGTACAATAAGAAAGGTGATAAAATAATCGGTAAAGCTTCTTAATGAACAGGATAATTGGAGATTGATTAAATGAACAACTTTAAGTTTTTTATTTTTCAAGTCTTATTAACTTTTTTGGGGATTGCAACTGATATTCTGTTTAGAGAATTAATTTATGAACTACCTTTCTTTAATAATAGACTTATTCCAGCTTTAATTGAGACATCTATAAATGCGTTTTTACTGTATTTTGTCTTTAAATTATATTCTTCTTTAAAAACAACTAAATTACGATACAAGATATTAATACATATGGCTGCTTTTATTGTAGGAGCGATATTTGTAGGATTAACGTTTAGTTTTTTTATGGACGTGTAATTTTTTTATAAACGGATTATTTCTTATTCAAGTAACGGAGATCGAGAGCTTCATAAGGATCGCTAATTCAGCAGCATAGGGAGACGAAAGATGAAGAAGGTTGTAATCTGCAATTCTGTCGGGCTTTATGTAGAAGCTCTAACACGGGGCAAGGAATATGAAGTGATAGCCGAAGATGAGGAAAAAGAACAGATAAAAATACTTGGTGATAACAACCGAGCAAGGTGGTTTAGGAAGCATTATTTCGTACCTTATGGGAGTAGTGTTCCCGTGTTGGTTAAATGGCAGTTCGATGATACTATCGATGATTCTAGTGAAACATCATTAGAGCATATTGATATTACAGTTTTTTTAAGCGATGGACAAAAAAAATGGTGTTCGGTATGTACTAAGGCAGGATTGGTTGATTATATTGAACGCAATATGGACGGCAATGTTTTCCTTATCGAAAACCAGATCATCGTTAAGAATTTTTTGTGTGAAGTGGTTAATGATGCTCTAATCTATTTAGATCAGCAAAATGAGTTAATAAGTTCAACGAGGTTATTGACGGGGATCGATAGTGAAATAAATAAAACCCAATCTTCTTGAATTAGACCAAGAGATTGGGTTTTTTAGTGGGGTATTTGCTTAACGTTGTAAATCCGCATTTTCCTGACGCTACCCCATGTTGTTTTTAAAACACCACATAATGGTGATAAATGGATACCAGGTCACTTACAATCAAAATTATCTTTTAAAATCACATACATATTTAGAATAGACTGGTTGGCATGGATATTGCTTTATTTTAGTAAATAAAATCTAATTAATAAGTTAAGGAGATAATCTCATGCCACTACCTAACACAAACTCTATCAAACATGTTCTAGATTCAGGTTCACAAACCATTACAGAACCAGGTCTATGGACTAAATGGCAAGGTTTTCTGAAAGGGTTACTTCTTACGCTGGTCCTAGCAATTCTGGCAGGAAATATCGCCCACTTACCTTTTTTTTCTATTATGGGAATCATGATCATCTCGATTATTTTAGGGATGGGTTGGAAAGGGATCATAGATGTTCCTTTGGATTCAACCAAAGGAATAACGTTTAGCAGTAAGATTCTTTTAAGAGTAGGCATTATCTTAATGGGTCTTCGACTGAATCTTGAACAAATTGTTTCAGCCGGTATGTCTGTTGTTCTTATTGATGTGATGGTGATCGCATTCACTCTAACGGTTATGATCTATCTAGGTAAATGGTTTTCGATTGATCGGCATTTGTGTGCACTCATTGCTGTCGGCACAGCTGTTTGTGGAGCGGCTGCTATTGTAGCTGTTGCTCCTTTAATTGGTGCAAAAAAAGAGTTTACAGCAGTTTCCGTAGCTTGTATTGCGATTTTAGGAACAATCGGAACTATCCTTTATACGTTCCTCTATCCTATCTTGGGTTTAGAATCTTATCACTACGGAGTCTTAGTGGGTTCCACTTTGCATGAATTAGCCCATGTCATTGCCGCGGCAGTACCGGGAGGGGATGTGAGCGGAGATATAGCTATTCTAGTTAAACTGGGACGGGTAGCTTTGTTGATTCCAGTAGCTTTGATACTCGGTTATTTCTATCAAGCAAAGGATTCTAAAAAGGAAAGAAAAGGTCTAAAGGATCTCCCTATTCCATGGTTTATCTTTGGTTTTCTTGCTTGCAGTTTAATCAATACGTTGGGATTTATTCCCCTAATGATAAATCAGATGCTTATCTCGCTCAGTGTATTTTTATTATCGATGGCCATGGCAGGGCTGGGATTGGGAATTAATCTAGAAGACTTTAAAAAGGTTGGCATCAAAGCTGTATTAGTAGGGGTTTTAGGTTTTATAGCTTTGACTGCGTTGGGGCCTATTTTATTAAAATTAGTGTAAAAAACAAAATCATATTTTATAATTGATTTTGCTTTTGGGTATGCTTAAACTTCCTATACAGTGCCGTCTAATAAATTGGGATTTGTTTTTTGATTGGAACGTTACCCAGTATACTAGAGGCACTTTTTTTGTTCATTGTTTTAAATTAATTAATTTATTTCAGGAATGACTCCTGTTGTTATTTACCCATCGTATTATAAATTCCAAGTCGCTTCATTTTTCGAATCAAACTGGCATGATCAAGACCGAGTAAGGAAGCTGCTGAACGTATACTTTTTGCCGTATGAAGTGCTTTTAATATCTGTTCTTTTTCAAATTGTTTCAAAGATTGTTGTAAAGACTTGCTCTCCGATTTATTTAAATGTGTATCTTCGATGGATTGGAAGCCATTGTCTTCAATGGATGGAATGCTATTTTCTTCAGTTAAGGGATGGTCAAAATCCCAATTATTTTTTACATGTTCCGGTAAATCCTCTGGGGAAATAAAAGAAGTGGTTGTCGAGACCACAAGAAATTCCATTATATTTTTCAGTTCACGTACATTTCCCGGCCATGAATATTCTTCTAAAACTAACATGGTTTCCGGTAGAATTTGTTTTTGTAAATTATATTGCTGACAAAATTCGGTTAAAAAGTGTTCAGCGAGTGGTTGAATATCTGGTTTTCGTTCGTGCAACGATGGGATTTGAAGGTGCACAACATTAATTCGATACCATAGATCCCCCCGGAATTTTTTTTCTTGTACTAACTGTTTTAAATTTTGATTAGTTGAACAAACAAGTCGGAAGTTTATTATTTTAGGTTTCGTATCACCGATACGAGTTATCGTTTTTTCTTGTAGTACACGAAGTAATTTGGACTGTAAAGGTAAAGGCATTTCGCCAATTTCATCTAATAGAATAGTTCCGTTATTTGCCAGTTCAAAAAGACCCGGTTTACCTTCTTTACGAGCACCGGTAAATGAACCGCTGACATAACCAAACAATTCGGATTCAAACAGTTCGGGCGGTATGGCCGCACAATTTACTTTGATAAAGGCTTGATCAGCCACAGAGCTCCACTCATGAATCATGTTTCCTAACACTTCTTTCCCTGTTCCTGAGGGACCGGTAATTAATACGGTTGTGGGAAAAGAAGCAATTTGTTTGATCTTTTCGAAGAGTTTCTGCATTTGTGGACTTTTATAAACTAGAGGAGTTTTTCCATGGTTTAGAGTCGGGATTTGGTCAGATAGCCTTTCATTGATCTGTTCTGTATGACGTAGTTGTTCCTGTAAATGATGTAAATAAGTAACATCTCGAACACTGGTTACAATCATTTTGATATTTTTGTCCGTATCCAATACCGGATTAGCTGTAACAACAAAGTACTTTTGCTTTTTGATTCGTTGTACTATCGTTGTGGTTTGTTTAGATTGTAATGCAATGATTGCAGCTGACCTATCAAAGTATTCAGATAAAACTAGGTCTGATATGTTTTTACCTACCACTTCCTCTCGTGAAATACCAGTCGTGTGTTCATAAGCTTTATTGACTTCTAATACTACCCCTTGATGATTGACTATAAAAAGGCCGTCAGAAGAAAAATTAATAATTTCCCGAAGTTGTTTGTTGATGGATTGTAATTGTGTAATTTCTTGGAGCCATTTTTCTTTATCGGTGTAATCCATGAGTATACGATTCATCAATGCCCTCCATGTTTTATAACACCATTTTTGTTTTTAAGACACCAGCTATGGTAGCAAATGGTCACCATACTATATTTATTATACATTATAAAATATTTGAAATATACATATATAGCTGAATATTATAGTTGGCACAGTTATTGCTTTATATAGTGGCAACTGAACAATACCTGTCAGTTGATCAACGACTAACGTATACCAACTCTTCATCATGTTAATCAGCTGGTTGGTATGAAAAATCAGAGGAGGGGATAATTGAAGAAAATTCAATGAGTCGTTAAATTTACAAAAGATCTAAATAATAATAGATGAAAATCTAATAGGCTAAATGAAATGGAGGGTAAACATGTCAAAACTCGATTTACCACGTCACATCCATATTGAAAATGGTAGTTTAAATAAGTTAAATGAATTTGTCATTGCAAATGGCGCTAATAGAGCTTTTATTGTAATGGACTCTTTTTTAGCAAGTTCTCCATTAAATCTTAATAATAGAGTGAAAGAAATATTAAAGATAGGTAATATAGAAAGCATTATTTTCAGTGATTATTCGGGGGAGCCGACAACGGAACATGTAAATGCTGCTCTTCATGTGTTGAGGGAATTTAAAGCTGATTGTGTGATAGGTATTGGTGGAGGTAGTGCACTAGATTTGGCTAAAGCCGTTTCGTTATTTAGTATAAATCCGGAGATGACATGGTCCGCCATCACCAATCAACCGCATCTCAATCGTCTACCTCTTTTAGCGGTTCCAACTACAGCTGGAACGGGATCAGAGGCCACGAAAGTAATGGTGATTACAAATGTTGAGACCAATGTAAAGATGAATCCAGGTCATCCACATTTAATTCCAGATGCAGCTATTTTGGATCCAGAACTCACCTTGAGTTTACCTCGAAGCTTTACAGCCTATACAGGACTTGATGCACTTGCACACGCCATGGAAGCCTACGTATCCAATCGGGCTACAGGAATGACTGACCTTTTTGCTCTAGAAGCCATACGCATGATTGGCACGGCTTTACCACGACTATGCGAAGATGGCAAGGATAAAGAAGCCCGAGAAAATATGATCTTAGCTAGTTGTTTTGCAGGGATTGCTTTCTCTAACGCGTCCACGAACTTAGCCCATGCGGCAGGACGACCTTTAGGTGCACACTTTCATATTCCACATGGATTAAGTATAGCGCTTTTATTACCATTTGTTATGCGTTTTGGACTTCAAGTAGCTGAACAGCGTTATGCGAATATAGCCATTGCATTAGGGACAGATCCGACATTGGATCCTAAAACATTGGCAGAAATATCCTTAAAGCTGATTGAAGGATACAATGATAAATTTGATATCTGGAATGATGGTCGAAAGTATATTCCTATTCAAAAATTACGGGATGCTATTCCGATTCTCGTTGAAGATGCTATGTCAGGGAATGGTATATCTACCAATATGAAAGTTCCAAACCAGCAGGATATCGCGATCATTTATGAAAGGCTAGCAGAGAGACTATCTATTGGATAGAGTCAATCAAAATGAATCATGATCGTTTAGGGGTTTATCGTTAAATTTATTCATTACATTAATAATATTTAGGAGGAATTAAATCATGGAAAAAGTAAAAACGAACAATTTAAAAGGAACAAAAGTAAAAATGACACCGAGTGAGGCCATTGTCGAGACTTTAGTGGCTGAAGGGGTCACCCATATTAACGGTATCTTAGGATCTGCCTTCATGGATCTGCTCGATTTATTGCCGACGGCCGGCATTCGCTTTATTGGTGTCCGTCATGAGCAAAGTGCCGCTCACATGGCCGATGCTTATACTCGAGTTACCGGAGTTGCCGGGGTCGTGATCGGACAGAATGGTCCGGGGATCACCAATATGGTCACTTCGGTGGCAGCGGCCTATCAAGCTCATACTCCGATGGTCGTAATTTCCCCTTCTGCCGGTACACCGACCATTGGTTGGGATGGTTTCCAGGAATGTGATCAAGTCTCTGTTTTTAAAGCGATTACAAAAGAGACCGTGAGAGTGACTCATCCTAGCCGCGTAGCGGATTGCTTAAGAACAGCCTTCCGGATTGCCTATGCCGAACGCGGACCTGTCCTGTTTGACATTCCTCGGGACTATTTTTACGGGGAACTGGAAGACCAAATTCTCGAGCCACATCAATATCGTGTCGATTCACGCGGTTGCGGTTCTCCAGAATCATTGGCCAGAGCGGCCGAATTATTGGCTCAAGCGAAATATCCCGTGATTATTTCCGGTAGAGGTACGGTAGACTCCGATGGCATCGACGCTGTTAAGGAAATTGCCGAATATCTGACTGCTCCGGTGGCCGTTTCCTATATGCATAATGATGCTTTTCCAGCAAATCATCCTTTAGCGGTGGGTCCGATCGGATACATGGGAGCCAAATCCGCTATGCATACCTTGAAGAAAGCCGATGTGGTGTTAGCGATCGGTACCCGTTTATCGGTATTCGGTACCTTACCGTGCTATGACATTGACTACTTCCCGAAATCAGCGGCCATCATCCAAGTGGATATTAATCCAAGAAACATCGCTCGTACCCATCCGATTGAAGTCGGCATTATCGGAGACGCGCGTGCTGCCAGCATTGAAATTTTGAAACAGCTCAAAGCGCTCGTACCTAACTTCAAGTCCAAGCAAGACCGTTTGTTGGAAGTAGCGAACGAAAATCAAAAGTGGGAAGAAGAGCTGATTGAACTGGCCATGATCGACGGAAGTCCGATTAACCCGCGCCGGGCATTGCTGGAACTGACTCGAGCATTACCTGAAAATGCGATTGTGTCCACCGATATCGGAAATGTTTCCTCTACCGCCAATGCCTATCTGAAATTCAATGAAGGCCGTAAGCATATCGCTGCCTTGACCTTTGGTAACACCGGCTTTGCGTATCCATCCGCATTAGGGGCCAAATTAGCGAACCCAGATTGCCCGGTTATTGCGATCGTCGGAGACGGAGCATGGGGAATGAGCTTGCATGAAGTCAGCACGGCAGTAGAAGAAAATATTCCGGTGATCGCCTGCGTATTTAATAATGGCGCTTGGTGTGCAGAGAAGAAGAACCAAGTCGACTTTTATAACAATCGTTTCGTAGGGGCGGATATCCAAAACCCTGACTTCGCCGAAGTGGCCCGATCCATGGGAGCGGTGGGAATCCGAGTGGAAGATGCCACTGAATTGGGAAGCGTGATTCAAAAAGCGATTCAATCCAACAAGCCTACGGTCATCGATATCCAAGTCGATGGTACCCAATTGGCTCCTCCATTCCGTAAAGATGCATTAAAGATGCCGGTTCGCCTATTAGAAAAGTATGCTCACTTGGATCATAAAAACTGGTAAAGATGGTTTTCCACTTTCAAGATCGATGCCATTCGAAAGGGGGGGAATTCCCTCATGAAAGGAATCACCGCCTCCGATGCCATAAGTATGGTTCTACCATTCATTGCAGAAAGGAAGTTAAACGAAATTCCTGTTGGGGTTTCAGCAAGGCATGTACACCTCTCAACTGATCATATTGACGTTTTATTTGGTCAAGGGTATCCATTGCAAATCCTGAAAGAACTATCCCAGCCCGGTCAATTTGCAGCCAAAGAAACTGTGATGTTAGCTGGACCCAAAAGTGTCATCGATAAAGTGAGGATATTAGGTCCTGCTCGTCGAAAGACTCAGGTGGAAGTGTCTTTAACAGATGCCCAGCGTTTAGGAGTGTCTCCCCCTATAAGAGATTCCGGGGATCTTAATGGAAGCAGTCCGATTACGATCATCGGTCCTAAAGGGTCTATTTATCTCCATGAAGGGGTCATCATTGCCAATCGACATATTCATATGTCTGAAGAAGAGGCTTTGCAATTTCAAGTTCAAGATGGGGACGGAGTGCTCGTCATGTCACAATCGGAAAGACCGATTCTATTTAGTGACGTGAACATTCGCGTGAGTTCTCGGTATCGCCTTGAATTTCACATTGATACCGATGAAGCCAATGCCGCTAAACTTAAAACAGATGATCTAGTTCTCCTAATAAAAAAGGATTAAGCGGTATTCTTTCCCCATCATCCCATGATGTACATTGATTTTGGGGTGGACGTGATTCCCTTCATTATGGGTTGTCCGTGAAGGCGTCCACCTTTTCCAAACGTGTTATTAAAAATGGAAAGGTATGAACGTTACGTATGAAAAAAATCGTTATTTTAGGTGCCGGGTATGGTGGGCTTATGACTGCGGTCAGTTTACAAAAACAAATCCACCCTCATGAAGTACAAGTAACCTTAGTGAACAAACATCATTATCATTATCTCACCACATGGCTTCATGGACCTGCTGCTGGTACCCTGCATCATGATCATTGTCGTATTGAGATTGACCACGTGCTAGATACTCATAAAATCAATTTCAGAAAAGCAACCGTAGACTCGATTCAACCTAAGGCTAAAACTGTTACATTATCAGATGGACAACGCATCGATTATGATTATCTTGTCATTGGTTTGGGTAGTGAACCAGAAACCTTTGGCATTCAAGGTTTAAAAGAGAATGCGTTCAGCATTCGTAGTATAAATAGTGTTCGTATGATCAAGGAACATATTGAATACATGTTCGCTAAATTCCGTAACGAGCCCCATCGAACCGATTATTTATGTTTTATTATAGGTGGAGCTGGATTTACAGGGATTGAGTTTGCAGGTGAATTAGGGGATCGTATACCTGAATTATGTAATGAATTTGATGTCGAGCCTTCTCTTGTTAAGATCTACAATATTGAAGCAGCTCCAACGGCATTACCGGGATTCGATCCCGAACTGGTAGACTATGCTATGGATGTTTTAGTAAAAAAGGGCATTACTTTCAAAATTAATACGCCAATTAAACAGTGCAACACAGACGGAGTCGTTTTAGCAGATGGAGAAGAGATTAAAGCCGGTACGATTGTATGGACAGGCGGGGTTCGCGGTAACTCCATTATTGAACAATCAGGTTTTGAGGTCATACGTGGCCGTGTGAAGGTGGATGAATATCTTCGTGCACCTGGCTATGATCATGTGTTTATTGTGGGAGATGGAGCTTTAATATTCAATGAGGAGAATGGACGCCCTTATCCCCCGACTGCCCAAATCGCTATTCAACAAGGTGAAAATCTGGCGAAAAATTTAGTGAATCTTTATCGTGGGAGCCCATTAATGAAATTTGTACCTAGTTTGAAGGGGACAGTTGCCTCAATTGGTAAAAGGGAAGCGATAGGGGTGGTTGGAAGCAAGAAAATATTTGGGACAAGTGCGGCTATGATGAAAAAAGTGATCGATTATCGCTATTTCTATATGTTGGGTGGATTCGGGCTATTACTGAAGAAAATGAAAGTGTAACAGACTATAGAATCCTTTTAATTTACCTGGTGATGATATAACACCATTTATAAATAAAAAAGATGGTAGCAAATGGTCACCGATGTTCGGTAAAATGTAAATAAAAGAACAATCAGGACCATAATATTCAGATCATTTTAAATGGCATGAAATTTGCTATAATATTTTAATGAATATAAGGAGAGTACCATCACGTTTACTGCCAAGATGTGAGGAAAGGAGGAAGGATCGATCAAACAAAACGTTGAAATCGCTTTCCTCTGCTTCATGTAAGAGGATTTGACATCTAGACTTGGTTTATTATTTGAAAGACTGACTTCATTCCGAGGGGAGGAAATTTATGAAAACTACGGATAAAGGAATGCTTAGGCGTGTTGCAGGTTCAAGTGTAATTGGTTCGACAATTGAATGGTATGATTTCTTTTTGTATGGTATTGTAGCGGGTATCGTATTTAACAAATTATACTTTCCGGCGGGTGACCCTTTAATCGCTACACTGCTGGCATACGCAACCTTCGCCGTCGGCTTTGTTTCGCGCCCATTGGGCGGTATCATCTTCGGTCATTTTGGGGACAAAATTGGTCGCAAAAGTGTACTGATTATTACGTTAGGGATCATGGGGGTTAGTACAGCATTGATTGCCTTCATTCCTACCTATGAGCAGATCGGGATATGGGCTCCTGTTTGTTTGATTATTTTACGTATTTTTCAAGGTATTGGCCTGGGGGGCGAGTGGGGAGGTGCTGTGCTCATGACTTTTGAACATGCACCGAAATCCAAGCGAGGTTTATACGCTAGTTTACCACAAATTGGACTAGCTATTGGTCTCCTGTTAGCTTCTGGTGTTGTAGGGGTTTTGTCATCTCAGTTGCCAGACAATCAATTCATGTCCTGGGGCTGGCGTTTAGCCTTTGCTCTGAGTGCCATCATGATATTCCTAGGTTTGTGGATCCGCCTCAATGTGTCGGAGTCGCCGGAATTCCAGGAAATGAAAAAACATAACAAAGAAGCGAGCGCTCCCTTTAAAGAGATGTGGCGCGGGAATACCGGAAACATCTTTGCGGGCATGGGAGCCCGATACATTGATGGCGTTTTCTTTAATATCATGGGTGTATTTTCGATCAATTATCTTACAGATACCATTCAAATTTCTCGAACTGACGCGTTGCTCGGGGTATCGGTCGGTGCATTGGTTATGTGTTTTTCCATCCCTTTCTTCGGCTATCTATCCGATGTATTCGGGAGAACGCGGGTGTTTCTGTACGGTAGCTTAATTGCCGGTTTTTCAGCACTTCCGGCTTTTTGGTTAATGTCCAACAGCGACGGTAATATCTTGCTGATTTGGTTGTCCATCATCATTCCTTTTGGTATTTTCTATGCTGCGGTCTATGGCCCTGAGGCTGCGTTGTTCGCCGAATTGTTTGATGCACCTGTTAGGTACACAGGGATGTCGTTCGTATATCAGTTTTCCGGTATCTTTGCTAGTGGACTGACACCGATCATTGCTACAGCTTTGCTTAAACTGAACAACGGATCCTATACCTACATTACCTTGTACGTTATGTTTGCTGGGATTGTCAGTGCTCTTTCAGCACGTTGGATCCAATCCCGTCAAATTCGATCAACTCAACAATCCATTCAAAAGGAAGATTTGGAACCTAAGGTTATGTCTCAATAATAAATTACTACTAAAAAACGGTAACTCGATAAAATCTCACCGTATAACTAGTTGACATAAGTTTAGAAAACGCAGATCTCTCTGGCTAAGCCATTATTTGTGCTTTGTTCATGGCATCTAGGTAAATCCGTTTACTGGATCAGCGTTACCTTTTAATCGAAAAAGCCCTGATTTTTCGGGGCTTACCATTTTTAAAATCGGGTTTAGATAGGAGAATATTATGCTACTAAAAAAAGTATACGAAGAGTTTGAGGAACATAGACGTAAAATGGAAGAAGCAGGACTATTATATGGATTACATGATTCTAGAGTATTACAGTACAGTAAGAAATTGAATGATATATATAATCTGTTAATAAAACTAAGATATCCTGATGAAGAATTAATAGGTTAAATTCATGGGGATCGATAATGAGTTAGTGGAAAAAAGTTTGAATCTACATTCTTATCACGGTAAATTTTTAAGCGTTGCTGATCTACTCAAACATTGAGGAAGTTATGGAGAACTTAAAACTCCAATATTAATTAAGCGAATTAACAGAGAATTAGCCGCACATGTTGTTAATGAGATAAAATCCCAAAAAGAAGGTTCTCCCATGTATTGGAAAACCGGCTTTTTTATTGATAATACCTGATTTACTTGCTTTATTTAAGCTCCCTATCAAACAGTAATGGATCACATCCGGGATTAAGATCCAGCATGTGACCCATTTTTACACGTATCTCGGTCATACCCCTAATTGGGGAGTCCTTTTTGGCGCATCCACTGTCAAGCTTTGATGGGAAGGAGCATAGGGGCGAAGATCTATGTAATATCATTAAAGTTACCCGGTATTGAATTCCGATACCGGGTAAAATCATTCTATATGAAATCCAAATGACCAAACGATAGAGAACCAAAAAGACAGATGACACTACGTATTCCGAGAACCACCAACACTTGAGCTATGAAACAGCAAAGAAAGTCGATTAATCCCTTTTATGGATAAGTGTCATGGACGCTTTTTTAAATTTGAAGATACACTTACGCCATCCGGAAGATAACCAAGAAAAACAGGTAGAGAACGCTCCTTCATGTTGCCAAACC
The DNA here is from genome assembly GCF_040813775.1 of Ammoniphilus soli. NCBI lineage: Bacteria > Bacillati > Bacillota > Bacilli > Caryophanales > Paenibacillaceae > Ammoniphilus > Ammoniphilus soli. Next base: position 5,893 of record NZ_JBEGDL010000054.1, on the reverse strand, counting down.
ATAAGAATAACCCGTGTGACCCCTACCGAAAAAAGCGCCACGACCGTAAATATACCGTATTGAAGAAGAACCAGCTGGGATGGATTCCAAACGACGACGCAAAACCAAGAGATCAAGAAGCATAAACCTATATCACCTGGATTTTGTTGAATGCAATGTTTCACCTTTTTTCCTGAAATCCATGAAAGGGTTATGATAGTGAAAACAGCGTTACATAGACCCTTCATTAACCTAATACCCAGTCGTCTCCTCATCTGTAGATACCCGCCTCTTCATCCCTTTTTTTTTAGTATGTGAAAAAAGAAGAACCTCACTCGATGTGTGGAGAACTTATATCATCTATTGAGAAACCTCTGTTTTTGTGGCCAAAGTTTTCGATAACGAGAGTTTACAAATCACTTAACATAAAGGCTATCCTTTACCACTTTCCACGGCAGGCGGGCTTTCGAGCGCATCATTTTTAGGTTTAAAAAAAATTGATTCTGTGATAGGGAGAAGTAAGGACTGGATCCAGTACAAAAGTTGAGAGGTGTCCGGAATCGTGATACGCTCAAGTGGAATCGTACATTGTTGTGAAACAGGTTATTACATCACCGCCAAGAAGTTTTCGGGTGATTGGTACTTTCCAAAATACTACCTTGATGAAATTACGGAACAGGCATTTGCACAGATTAGAGAAGCGATGAAAGGTTTACCGGAAATTAAAAGTCAGAATGATTAGCTCTTCTTGGTAAGGGATTGGTTAGCGGGGTAGTGTGACTCTACTCCGCTTCTTTGTTACTGAACGGGCAGTTTTCTTCAATACTTGAATTAGATACAATAAAAATAAAGGGGTTGAGCGGTAATGAGTTTGGCTTCCTACATTGGCTGTAATATAGAGATAACAGTCAATGATGATGAATATACAGATGATCCTGTCTATATTGGCAGTTGTTTTGCGGATGAGTATAACCTGCTAAATGTAAAGAAATATCAGTTTACTACTCCTTATGTTAATGAGGTATCAAGTCATTGGGGGATTGAGATTTCGAAATATATGAACCCAGAAACGTGTGCGGAATCAAAAATGAAGTTGTTAGAACTATGTAAAATAATGGACGGTTATCTTAAAAAGGGCGATTATTTTGAGTTGTATAGTTGTTGGGTGGGCGAAGAAACTGAAAAGCGAGAAGGTACAATAGTCCTTCAAATCAACATCTTTGACATCGACCAGATTGAAATTCCTGAAAAAACCTTAGTTAGATTTGAAAAATGAAGTATCTACTCAACTAACAGGATCTTTAGAGGTATGATATGCCTATACATAGGGAATACCCTCATTGGTTAATTGTTTGTTTGGTCACTTACATTATTCCAAGGAACTGCTCCCTTTTGGGATGTCTCTAAAAAAGGAAATAAGCACGGGGTGTTCTTTATGATCTTTATAGTCAATCCAACCGCTGGAAACGGGCGAGCAAAATCTGTATGGTCCATAGTAGAAAGGGACCTTAAACGTAGAGGGATCCACTATAAAGCCCATTTCACTAAGGGCTACAACGATGGAACAAGAATAGCACGAGATTTGGTTCAAGAACAGGCGAGCGGTATTATCGTAGCGGTTGGAGGAGACGGGACCATTCATGAGGTGATTCAGGCTCTCGCCAATCAAAAGACGGTCCTAGGAATCATCCCAGCCGGCTCAGGAAATGATTTGGCACACTCTCTAGAGATTCCAGCTGATCCACGCGATGCTCTGGAAATCCTAGTGAGGGGAAATATAAGAAGCTTGGATTTAGGAAAAATAGGGGATCGTTATTTTATTAATAATGCGGGAATTGGATTGGACGCTTGGGTTGCCAAACATGCAAGCGAATCAAAAATAAAAAGATGGGGAAAAATGGGATATTTGTTAACCGCTCTTTATGGGATGGTACGATACCATCAGTCTTCTATTAGAATGGATATAGATGGGGTGAGTAACCGTTTCTCACAGGTATGGTTGGTCGCCGTTTGTAATGTTCCTTATTATGGTGGGGGAATTCCCATATGCCCGGAAGCCATTCCCGATGACGGATCTTTTCAAATTTGTGTCATTCACAGTATACCACGATACAAATCATTAAGAGCGATTGTAAAAATCCTTCAGGGTAAACATAAAGGAGTTACAGGAATTGAACTGTTTTCAGCAAACAAACTGATCATTGAATCGGAACACCCGCTTCTTCTGCATACCGATGGTGAAATCGCAGGGACGACACCGGTAAGGATAGAAGTTCATCATCTTAGTCTTCGTGTGGTCATGTAATACATTCCTTGGGTTCTTGATGAAAAACCAGATGATGAGTGATACCAAATCGGTAATAAGTTGAATTTACTTATTGAACGGGAGTCGATAGCGAGATAACTTCGTCCCTAATAAACAGTTAAATAAAAAAGCCGCTAACTTCATATACGGTAGTAGCGGCTTTTTCATATATAAATTTGAAATTATGTCTTTGATAAAATGTACCGCCAGCCCCTTCCACCGCTGTCAGTGATGGCGACCTCAGATGCCGCCCTACCTGTAATCCATTATATAAGGCTTCATAAGGAAAATGGAATACAATCATTACCATTGGTTCTTTACACTCGATATAGGACTTTCTTCACAAAAAAATAAAGTTATTTTTACGATCGTTTAACCCATGACGACAAACCTATATTTACAATAGATATCAGTAGACTGGAAAAAATGGGTTGATTTTAAGAATACAACTAAGAGGTTAAACATGACTTTTCCAATCATTAAATTTATTATTTCATGGGCTTGCTTTATCTTTTTTGGTGATAAAAAGAAATTCTCTTTGATAGCCCCAACGTGTTATGTAGCCATTATCTTAGCCCTTATAACTGATTTATTGATGTTTCTCTACCCTCTATGGAATTATGAATCAGAAACAAAAATCCAGTTGTTTGAAAAACAAATGCTCAATTCATTTGGAATCTATTTCGTGGTTACCTACTTGTTTCTTCAAACATTACCTAAGAAACAGAACATTTTTAATGTCGGTTTACACATCCTTTATTGGTCTATCCTTTGTATATCAATTGAAATATTGGCATTTAAATTAGGGTATATTTCATATGGACTTTGGTGGAATTTAGGTTGGTCGTATCTTGTTGATTGGATTCTGTTTCTTATTTTTTATGCCCATCACAAATGGAGAGAAAATGATAATTGAACTTGTAAATACAGAAAGGTAAACAGAGGAGTTTGATCAGATTTTTAGCCCTACGGTTTTAGTCAAAAAAAGGAAGCCGAACGGTTATTGCACTATTGAGAATCGATACTTTCATGAGGCTGCTTCGGCAGCCTTTACTGTTATTCTGCTACGTAAAAAAGAAGGTGCAGCTCACCCATAGACATGAGTTTAATCGATTTCAGAAGGCTGCACATGGTTGCACTGGTGGTGAATTAACAGGACAATAAAATAGGGATGAGTGGTTAGCTCTTTGGTCAGCACTTTGGGTTGGCAACACCGTTGCTGGATTGGACTGAGGCTTCATTATTGAACAAGGTTGTAAAGGAAGTCCAGATCTCATTGTAGAAATTTTATCACCTTCAACTGGAAAGCATGACCGATGGTTCAAATATAAGTTATATGAAAGGGCCGGAGTTAAGAATATTGGATCTTAGATACAAATCATGAAAAGGTTGAAGAGTTCATCTTAAATTATAGCAGTTATTTTCAACTTCAAGGTGTCTATGAAAACAAAGACACCGTCAAAGTAACTATTTTTGAAGATCTTTCAATCAATATAAACAACATATTTGGATAAGTCGAACTAAAATCATCTTTAAAATTTCCCCATAATTTAACAGGTTATGTTGATATAATTAAACTTAATGTTTATAATATTAAACATTAAGGAGGGTGGTGAACATGGCCGTTTCCTATGCGCCGCTTTATTCAACCCTACACGACAGGGGTCATAAAATAAGTGATTTAAGAAAAGCGAAGATCATTTCATCCGCAACATTAGCCAAGATCGGAAAGAATGAAATGGTGTCCATGGATGTCATTGATAAAATTTGTACAGTTCTGGAATGCGATTTCAAAGATGTGGTAGAACACAGGATAGATACAAGGTTAAAGGTTCAATTGGATGAGGCCATAAACGCTGTCAAAGATGAAAAAGAGGAGGCAAATAGCCATGAGCTTACCCAACGATAATCTGAAAGATGAGATGCACCGGATCATCGATTCACTTCCTCCAGAGGAAACCATTGCCGCTCGACACTATCTAAAATACTTATTAGATGAAGCTTTACGGAAAAGGAAGGAATTACGTCAGGTATTAGACAGCGTCCCCTATGACGATGAGCCGGTTTCAAAGGAAGATGCAACGGAAATTGAGAATGCTCGGAAAGAGATCGAGGCCGGAGAGACAGTCTCACTGGATGAGGTGAGAAGGAAGTTGGGCCTATGAGGGTTGAATTTAGGAAGAGTGCACTGAAGGATCTAAGTAAACTGGATAAAACCATGCAGCAACGCATATTAAATGCCTTGGAAAGCTTCGCCCAACACCCCATAGAAGCGGATATCAAGAAGTTGAAGGGATATGAGGACGTTTTCCGACTTCGAGTAGGGGATTACCGGGCTGTGATGGAGATTGTTTGGCAAGGCGACGTGGCTTACGTTATCCGGATACGACATCGACGCGATGTGTATCAATAATGTAAAGCTAGCGTCTCAAAGAGGCGCTATTTTTCATTCGTTAACCTTTCCCTAAATCTTAACAGTCGTTTCATATATTTTTCATCTTTCTAATTTACAATGACATTTGGTGGGACAGCAACCGGGGCTGTCATCTCCGTATAGCGAAGGATGGGGCTGGCGGAATACAAAGAGGAATATTAAACAATGGATTTGACAAGATCATTTTGAGGACAATCTCGGATGGTCTTTTTATTTTCAATAATAACAATCCCCCAGCAAACAATGTCCGTAAATCCCTTATTGGAGATGGATCCCTGGGGGAGTTATTATATAGTGGGAGCTGCGAAGACTTGGCACTTTTTAATTTGTACGGGAGGTGTATTTATGAAGCGAATGATTGATCACGTGGAAGACCCGGTCAAAGGTGATATTGTAACAGCTGCAAGGTTAAACAAGATGGAACAAAGGATTGAGGATGTGTACATCGCAGTTTGTGAAGGATCCGAACAAAGTAGCAGTTTGTTAGAAGATTTATCCGATTATAAAGCTGAATCAACAAATCACATCCCTACCTTTTTCTAAGGGGGAAGAAGAGAAACAGAAAGACACAACAGCGGGTGTGCAAGTAAACGCTGATCCAGTCTTAACCTATTTATTCATAAAACAGCCGGTTAAATAGATACGGTGATATTTTCTTTTCAAAAGCATCCTTATTCTCTTTAATTACGCAAAATATCAATTTGGCGAAAATAAAAGTTGTTGATGAGGGAACGAGTGTTTGGTATAATGATAAAAAGAATTAAGTGAAAATTTGGAGGTGCTGATCTTGGATTTTTATTCTTTAAGAGGCCAATTCCGGATTGAACTTGAACATTTCATTGAAGAACGCCATTTTATAGATCGTGCCAAAGTTGAAATTTTATATTGTTCACATTGCGGAAATCAATTGAATAACCAACTTAACGTGCATTGGTTTACGATAAACAATCCAGATCTACGAAGTTATCTCCAGCAATTCTGCTCCAAAGAATGTGCAACCAAACAATATTTAATTGATAGATTGATGTGTAACTATTTCGCTGTGGACAAGTCCAAAGCGAAATAGAAATTGAACTTTGCCTTAATTTTCTGTTCTAAACAGAAATAAATTACGTAATATATATTATGTTAACTAATTACGTCAAAACCGCATTTTGTGTAATTTAAACCGGAGG
>NZ_JBEGDL010000053.1:0-28063 GCF_040813775.1 Ammoniphilus soli | reverse complement strand
CTCCTGTTCGCTATGAACAACATTTCAAAAAGGCATCATAAAATGCCTTATTTAAGTGTCCACTTTCTTGACGGAGGATTTGGGCTGTGATTGCCATGTACTTTATCTTTCTTGGTGCTGAGCAAGCCGGGGTAAAGGGTGCGTTAGGTAGCGCTCAGAATTGTAAATTGTAGTATGTGATGTATTCATCCACATGACTGGTCTAAAAACAACGTGATAAATTTCATAGAAAAAAGAACCGGTTGTTATCCGGTTCTTTTATTTAGGATCGCTTGGACCATCCGATCGATTTGAGCAAACAATGCTTCTTCTGACCCGTTATTATCGATCTCGTAATCAACCTTCAAAGAGTCTACATGCATTTCTGTTTCGTGATTCAAGATCTTTTCGTTCACTTCTTCTCCAAGAGCTTTCATACGCCGTATCCGAGTATCCTCCGAAGCATTGATCCGAATGAGAACAAAGCCTTCTTCTCTATACGTTTCAGCTTCCAAGGGGAACCGCATATCCGAGACGGCAAAAGTGATCTCAGGATTTTCCTGAAGCTTCTCACGCATGTTTTGGATCGTCTGACGTATCCAGAAGTCACGCCCATAAAGTTCCCGCATGACCCTTCCTAGTTCCTGTAAACGCCAATTATTCTTGATCGATCCGGCAGCTTCCCCGGATAACTCTGAGTCTAACTTTCTGATGCCGTCCGCTAATGCCACGCGGGTATAGCCATGTTTTTGAACGAGATAAGCCACGACGACGTCCTTCCCCGCCCGTTTCTTGCCTGTGATCGCGAAATGGGGTAACTCCTTCATCTTCATACACCCTTTCATTGATATTAGAAAGGTTTTTAGATGTTCGGCCTGGTTAAGTTTTTTTCAGTATATGTCTATTGTGCTTGTCACGCTTGTTTTTATCAACTCTTTAAAACGTTGTTGTAATGTACAGCATGCTTGAAAATGTCTTTTCTTAAAGCCTTGACCAACACGATGTCCGTTCCTGTTCCCAGTACTTTGTTGAAAACTCCAATTGCGGGATCTGCATGAGGGTCTCTCCACTGCGAAACGTGCCAGCTAGCACGAGTATTTTGAAGAAGAAAAAGAAAAAAGGTGCTGATGCTTAAATAACAAGGTGAAAAGTCCCCATGGGAGTGGGGGCCTTTTTTTGAAGATTTACAAGAGGGAGAAATCGTTTTGATTCCTCCCATATTATTTCTAATTGTTCGCTGAATAATATAGCAAGTTTCCGAGACACTCGATGAATCAACAGTCTCGTTTTTCGCGGGTTGTCTTATGCCATTTACGATTTGCGGACGGGAATGCCTCTCATTTCAATGAGGGGATGAGAGTCCGCTTTTGTCGAAATCCCCTTGTGGGATGGCAAGACAAAACATGGTATAATCTCCTTAAGAACATTTGTTCTTTGATAACTGAATCATAAGGGTTGTGGTAGGGAATACAGCTACCACGTAAAATGATTCCTGTGGCTGTGGGAATCGGGTGCTGCGCATCATTTCAACCACAGCATGAGAGAATTCACACGAGCTTGGCGGTAATAGACCAAGTGTCTATGCGGTACAATCCGACATAGGAGGCTCAAGTGACTTGAGCTATGGCGTCCGTGATGAGAGCAGGTCAGAAATGGAACAACGGGCATGTACATGCCTCTGCTTGAGCGAGTCGCCTCCGAACTTCCACAAGGAAGCTCCTCATTTCAAATGAGGAGAGGATGTCACTCAAATACTGAACTTGTTATATGATTTCCTTCCATTCCAAGGAGGAAGCATGTTCTAATAAATCTCCACGCTTTCGAAGTAATTGCTGAATCAATATTTTAGATGAAGGAGCATAGAATCTCAATGTCGTCTTCTTCTGATTGATTAAGATAACGGTGACTTCCCATAACTTCCTCATACAAGTTCCTCCTAGAATCATTTAGATAGCTAATCATCTTGATAGGTGTTGGCTCGCAAGATCAGGCACGGACTCTTTTTTTCATAGCCAAAAAAAGTACCTCATCTCTTATGATGAGGCACTCTTCATTCTTTAAAATGAACGGGTTTGATTGGGGAGGTATCGAATCAGCTGTTCACCGTTGCCCTTGTGAACGGATTCATGAGCTTCTACGGAAGCTTCCTCAACCCATGGGAATGCCCAATCGTCTGGATCTACATCAGGAAAATGTTGTTTAACCGGGATCTTACCGTCCAGTAAAGGACCGCGGAAGAGGGCAATATCAAATAATTTTGCGGCCACTTGACGCTCCGTAGACCCGTCTGGATCAAAATTTTTGTCATCCGTACCACTAATGTATTTTAAGGCTTTGGCTGTCGCTATATCCTTCTTGGCCCAATGCTTATTGGAGTCTTCAAATGTATTGAGGTCAATCGCTTCAATTCCGCGAATACGGAGAATTAAAGAGGTCAGTTCTGCTCGAGAAATAGGCTCATCAGGGTTGAATTCGCCGCGATAACCCTTCATATATCCCGCGTTGGTCACTTGATGGATCACTTTATAGGCCCAGTGGCTTTGCGGTACATCCGAATACCGGGTGTGAGAGGAGCTGTCTTTTAGATTTTTAATTCGAGCCACGACAGCAGCTACTTCAGCTCTTGTGATGGAGGATTGCGGATGAAACTTACCGTCTGGGTACCCAGTAAAAAATGGTTGATGGATTTCGGTACCCGTTTGAATGTTTACATTTGGAGTTTTAAAGATCACCTTTCCGTCTTGTTCCAGGATGCCATATAAATCGTACCGTGTACCGACAGGGACATCTCCCTTGACCTTCAGTTTAAAATGAATGACCCCGGACCCTTTGTCAGCGTCTCTATCGTCACCTTTTCCTTTACTATGGGCTTTTAGATCCCATAGGAGTGTACGGGTCGCTTTATCCCATTTAGCTCCTTTTAGATCATCTTGATCAATTTCAAGCCCTTGAGGTACTTTGACTTTTAACCAGGTATGGGAAGCATTTTTGTTCTCGACATGATGATAAAGGAGATGATAGGAAATATAGCCTCCGGATCCTACCGTTTGTTGATCAGAAATCAACTGGACGTGTTGTACGGAAGCTGCATTTGAGGATTTAGCGTGAACAGTGTTTATACCTTGAGGAAGAAATAGGAATGTTCCGGCCAGTGCAGTTGAAGCAAGACCATAGGTTATCTTTTTAATCAAAGTGGTCAAATATTGTTCCTCCCTTTTATCCTTTTATTAACGTTTTATAGAAAAAATGTAATTAATTACCAATACGTAGGGTTCTTTTGGTTTATAGGGGTAATATTAAAAATTTCAAAATAAAAATTTGTAAGCGATACCTCCTTTAGATTTCGAATTCAGCAGATGATCGGTGCGGGGAGAAAGAACAGGCACCGGTGCACATTCGAAGGTACATGGATTTAGGGAGAAATGGTAAAATTAAACAAAACATCTAGTAGAATGGAGAGAAAATAACTGAATGCGAATCGACTGATTCCTTTGTTAAGCTTTATCATCTTTTTTTCCGTGATGAATGGTACGATGTTTAACGTTGCGGTTCCTGCGATTGCTGAGCAATTTCATTTGCTGCCTTCTGAAGTGAGCTGGGTGATCGCCGGGTATATTGTGTTTTTTGCGATTGGTTCCGTAACCTATGGAAAGCTGACGGACATTTATCCTGTGAAAAATCTCATTACGATTGGACTCATCCTATTTAATGCAGGGTCATTGCTAGGTTTTTTAATGGTACGGGATGCTCATTCTTTCTCGCTTGATTCAAGCGATGGGGGCAGCGACTGCCTTGGGGATGATTACGGCGACGCGTTATTTTCCGCCTCAGTCCAGAGGCAAGGTTCTGGGAATGGTGGCTTCAACAGTCGCGTTCGCTTCGGGGATCGGTCCGATTGTCGGGGGATTCCTTACAGGCGCGCTGCATTGGAGGTACTTATTTCTCATTTCATTGCTATCGTTGGCTGCTATCGCTTTTCTTCGAAAAGAGCTGCCAGATGAAGAACGGAACACGCAAGCCGCTTTTGATATATTGGGCGCGATTTATTTGGGTCTGGGCGTTGCAGGAATCCTCTTGTATTTTTCGCAATTGCGCTGGTTCTACCTACTGTTGGGCGTTCTTCTTCTAGGGTTGTTTGTCATCCATATCCGGAGAGCGAAAGACCCATTTGTCCAACCCTCTTTATTCTTGAACTCCCGTTACCGAAATGGCGTAGTGACCGGTTTCCTGACGATAGGAACGGTTTTTGGCATGATGTTTTTGATTCCGATGATGCTTCAGGAGTGAATCAATTGGATAGTGCAGCTATCGGCATGATCATGTTTCCTGGGGCCATGAGCGCTGCCGTATTTGGCACCGTGAGCGGCCGATTGGCCGACCGTGTCGGAAGCATCCCTATCGTAAAGCTAGGGCTAGGTTTACTCCTTGTTGGCTATTTCGGGTTGTCCGTATTTGCCGGCTCTCCTTCCTGGATTATAGCCGTTGTGCTGGTTATCTGTTATCTCGGATTTTCCACCATACAGTCCTCTTTAGCGAACAGCGTCTCCCATACCCTTGCACGAGAGCAGATTGGCGTTGGAATGGGGATCTACAATCTCTTCTTTTTTATGGCTGGGGCATTCAGGTCCACCATTGCAGGGAAGATTTTGGACGATTCAGGTGCTGGAGCCCGTTTGAATCCATGGGCCTTTTTCGAAGAAGGGGCAGTTAACAGTAACCTGTATTTGGTCTTTCTCGCCATTATCCTGATCAGTTTGGCTGTTTTCTCCTTTACTTTTCCAACTCAGCGAAAGCAGCAGGATGAAGGGAGGAAAAAGGTTTCTTAGAGCCGTTGTAAAGGGAACAAAAGTCCAGCGGAACTACGGTTAAAGCCTATGATTACCTCACGAACCCTTTAGGGTGACATTAAAGAGGTAATGAGTGAGGAGCGGTCGTCATGGCTGCTCCTTTTACTATGGAACGAAGATGACATCACCGAAGAATGGATGTGTAGAATATGACATTTGCTTGCTGGAAAGGCAGTGACTGAAAATGTTCACCTTTACGGACTTTCAGGATGCGATAAAAAACCAAATTCTACACAATCGAAATAAGAGTCTTTTTTATGAGTTAGCTGAAGGAAAATTGTTATTAATCCTTCTAAGGAAACCATGGATTTATTCCTACATAAAGCAGCAGACATAGCAAAGTTTATTCAGTCTGCCAAACAAGAAGGTACATCTGAACACCTGCTAAAATATCTTGCTGATCAATCCATCCAATTATTTTTGGAAGTCAATCAGTATTTAGATTTTAATCGTGAGGATCATCGCAAGCTCCAGGAACTCTACGGGGATTTGCTGGAGCGAATTTGTATCTTAGGAAATCGAGAAAACATTTCAGAAAGCGATCTAGATGGTTTGTTTACGCTGCACTATAAAAATTTACAAAGCTTCTTAATCGAATCGAACGGGACGGAAATATTTAAAAAGTATAGGGAAAATGCCGATTTATTGAAGATCAAATGTACGGAATATCGTCCTGATTTTCAAATGAAATTATTAAATGTCCGTTTACAAATGATAAAACAACCTGTGTTAGATATAGGCTGCGGTTCAAAAGCGAGTTTAGTCCATTTCCTAAGAGAAAACGGAATAGAAGCCTTTGGAGTGGATCGGAATGTCGATCCAAAGGATTACTTATTTAAGATGGGCTGGCTGGAATGTCCCTTTAAAAACAACACTTGGGGAACCGTCATTTCGCACATGGCTTTTTCCAACCATTTTATTCATCATCACTTAAAATCCGATGGCAATGTTGAAATGTATGCGAGCAAGTATATGGAAATCTTACATTCGCTAAAGATGGGTGGAAGCTTCATCTACGCACCGGGTCTATCCTTTATCGAAGAAGTGTTGATTTCATCAAATAAATCCTTTGTCGTTGAAACGAATGAATATTCTACCCACATATTACGGGTACGATAGAGCAAGAAAATATTAAAACATTATTCTATGGGAGGAATCACGTTGACTGCTTCAAATGAAATTCAAACATTATATCAAAAGCTCATAGATGCATGGAACCATCGAGATGCCGTACGAATGGCTGAACCATTTATGGAGGAGGGTGAACTTATCGGATTTGATGGGAGTCAAGCGATTGGACGGGAAGAAATCTTATCACACCTTACACCCATCTTTGCCAGCCACCCCACACCTCCATTTGTAAGCATTGTTAAGGACATCCGAATGTTGAGTGCGGATATCGCCATCTTGCGGGCAATTGTAGGCATGATTCCCCACGGGAAATCAGACCTTGTGCCTGAGCTGAACGCTCATCAAACCCTTATGGCTGTGAAGAAAGATGAACAATGGCAAATCGAGTTGTTTCAGAATACGCCAGCTCAGTTTCATGGAAGACCTGAGTTAGTCGATCAAATGACCGAAGAGTTAAGGCAGCTCGTTAAATAACAGTGACCAAACAGGCGGCTTAAATAATTAGAAATAATATCGGAAGAATATATCCCTTTCGTTCCTTCTCTATAATGGAGAAGGTTTTTCTTTTTTGAACCACGTGATCTAAGATATTTAAGAAGGGTTATGTTTTCATAGTTTAATAGCGGAGTTTTGAACAAGTGTGCATATTTTTAAGACCAGAAGTTTATCAAAAAGATATATTTGAAATGAAAAAAGCAACAAAAGTAGAAATAAGCCGTATTATATTGTAGGAATTTGCCATAAGAGGCAATCAAGCTATGATTTGGCGGAAAAATCAAGGAGGTGAACATCATTGAATGGTCCAGGTCATGCTGTTATGGGGGCAAGCTTTGGTACATTTGCCAGTGTCATGACTACAGGTACAATTGATCTCCAAATGATTGCGATTTCTACTATCGCAACATCTTTTGCGGATTTTGATACAGGCAGTAAGGTAAGAAATAAACTTTCCGGCAATCCTTTAAGAACGAAGATAGCCCTTATTATTATGGGGTTAGCAAGTACGGTTTATCATTTTATGCATTCTAGTTCCTTCTCACTTAGTACATTAGCTAGTGTTGTTATAGTAATGATCGGCCTATTAATGAGTCCTACCCAAGCAAAGAAAGCATTTTTCAATGTGATTGCCGGTGTAATTGGCTTTACAGGAATCTATTATCATCAATATTGGGTAACAGGATTAGCGGTCTTTATTGCCATTGCTCCACATACCGCTCATCGCACATGGACTCATAGCATTTGGGCCTTGATGGCTATGTACTTTATCTTCCATGGTGCAGAGCAAGCCGGGGTAAAGGGCGCTTTAATTGCAGGTATGGCAGGTTATATCTCTCATATTGTTGCGGATATGTTTACCGTTAGCGGTGTGAAATTATTTTATCCTATTATCGATAAGAATTTTGGATTTAAGATTATGCATTCGAATCAACTCTGGTTACAATGGGGAATCATTGGCGCCACTATTGTAGCTTTTATAGGGATTTTGTTAATAACTGGAAAATTGGATGGTATCCTAAACCATCCAGTGGTGAAAGTGATTGCGATGGGTGATTTATAAGACAGAGTGAAATCTGTCTTTTATTTTTTTGCTGGCTTTTTTGCGAAGCTATTCCGCTGTGATCGGAGCGAGTTCCGAAGAGCTTTGCGAAAACCGGACATCTCAACCTTTTGGCCTTAAAAATTAACATCGTTGTTTCTTTACTATTGTATAAGGTAAGAATATAATTTAAGTAAGAAAATAGTCTAAGGTGGTGGTGTTATGCTTACTTCGACGAGCAAGATATCAAGCAAGGGTCAAGTGGTTATTCCTATAGAAGTTCGCAAGACACTTGGTATTGAGGAGGGCGACACCATTCGATTTATAATGGAAGACAATGGAGAGACAAAAATTGAAGTCGTAAAGAAAAAAGCTATCCTTGATTTGTTTGGTGTTGCCAAACCAAAGCAAGATACCACCAATTTCAAGCAAGTATTAACCGAGTCTCTTGAGGATCGATGGAAACACGAAATCAAGGAGAGCAATAAATGAAAGAGATTTTAGACACTAATATTATTATTCGGTTTCTTGCCAACGATCATCCTGAACACTCTCCACGAGCTAGAATATTGTTTGAGAAAATGACAAACAACGAGTTGTCTTTCATCCTTGATTCTATAGTCATCGCTGAATGTGTGTATGTTTTAAGCGGAAAATATTATGGTTATTCGAGGTCAGACATTGCGGAATGGTTAACTAAAGTGATAGAGCATTGCGAGGTTGATAACAAAGACGTACTGCTTCAAGCCTTGTCTAATTATTCCAGATACAATACGGATTTCGCAGATGCTTATTTAGCTTCTTTAGCTGAACATACTGGAACTATGGTGGCTACATTTAATAGAAAAGATTTTAATAAGATGGGTATTAACAGCCTTGAACTTTAGGTGGCGGGAATAAGAATTAGGCATATCATAAGAATCGAATTAAACAAGATTACTCTAAGTCTGACCATGATGTCAGGCTTTTGTTATACTATGGGTAATCAAACTACGGTAGGAGATGTCTTATGCCCGTTTATAAAAAGCTCGTTCGTGATCGAATTCCCGAAATTATAGAAGCAACGGGGAAGAAATATACGACGCGAATATTAGAAGAACAAGAATATAAAACAGAACTCCAGAAGAAAATGCGAGAGGAATTGGCGGAATATTTGAGCGCAACATCGGACAAAGATTCATTAGAGGAATTGGCAGATTTATTAGAAGTCATTCATGCTTTAACTGCCGTCCATGAGTCAACGCCTAACCAGCTAGAGGTGATACGTATGGAAAAAGCAGAAAAGAGGGGAGGCTTCCAGGAACGATTATTCCTTATTGACGTGGAAGAGGACGAGATTTAACACGTCTTCTATTAAAACAACGATATCCAATGAAGTTGGCTAGTCCTTATTGGCATAAAGCTACATCCGCTTTAAATCTGCCCACCTATTGTTTTTTGCTATTCATAAGCATATCTTTCAATTGCGCTACAGTAAGCCATTCTTTTTTGCGATGGATCATCCGATGGCAGTTGGAACATAAAAGAGCAATGTCCTTGACTCTTGTCTTTACCCCACGATCCCCGGACTCAGAGAGGGGTAGCTGTGATGGCCTTCAATAAAGTCCTTACCATGAGCCCCATAGGTGGCTTCGAAATCAAATCCGCAGACTAGGCAAACTACTTTTCCATATAATTGTTTTTCTCGTTTGATGGCCGCTTTTGATGATTTTAGGATTGCGTTCTCTGGCCATATGGGTTTTATCACTTTTTTCCCTTCATCTGAAACCAGGTGAAGTAGAGTTGTGTCTCTAGGAATTAGGGAATCCGGATCTCTTCCTGAGGGTTTCGCCTTAATTCAAAATATTCATCACCGGTAGACTCCACGATTGTTCTTTCATATTGAAACTCGCCTTCAAACCGGAAAGGATCCCCTTTCTTGTATCGAAGAAAGACGAGCACCGGATAACCCTCTCTACGTGAATCGATGATCGAGCTATTCGTTTTGATATGGCGATTGTACATTCTTTTTCCCGTATTCGGATCCGTCCTTGCTTCTAGATAGTACACGATTTAACCTTGATTCCAAGACATCCCATAGGTAATACGCCACTCCTGGATCGGTTGATCGTTCCAGGTCTTCAAGCCAAATCCCTGACAGCTAAGGAGAATCACGTTGATGTTCATTTTGTACACAGTGATTCGCTAGGTTAGTCATGTAGAATAGAAGATGTACAAGCTCCAGCAGAGTGATCCAAAAGGGGCATCAGGAACTTTCTGCCCTGAACGAGCAGGATAGGATATCCGAGAGATTTAGATAATTTAATTGATGTCCGGGCTTATTTTCCTTATAGTTAACTTTAAGTATTATTGGGATGAAAAAGGAGACAGTGACTCATGATTACATTAGAAATGCTGCACGGACAAGAAATTGAACGCTATATTGAACAGCTCGCGTTGTTTCGGGTGAAGGATTTTAGAGAGTTTCCATACTTGTACGTTGGAGACCTTGAGCGTGAAAAAGGGTATATTCAACATTATACGAAGAACGAAAAGGCGTTGTTGGTTATTGCAAAAGATGATGATAAAGTCATTGGAATATCTTCCGGCATTCCCCTTGAAAAATTCTTAGGTGAAGCCATTGCCGAACAATTAGCAAAAATCGGATTGGATTCCAACCATTTTTATTATTTCGGCGAGACGATTCTATTGCCGGAATATCGCAAAAAAGGCATAGGCCGAGACATTTATAAGATGAGGGAAGAATACGCACGTAGTGCAGGGTATACAGAAGTTTGTTTCATGGCCGTGGTCAGGGAAGAGGATCATCCGCTTAGACCCAAGGATTACAAGTCCCCAGAAGACTTCTGGGTTTATATGGGATATGAAAAATTGGAGATCACTGCCGATTTTACATATCCGACCGTTCAAGCCAATGGACAAGTGGAAAAAGCGAGCAATAAGATGGTCTTTTGGAAAAAACATGTAGGATAGCATGTTGAGCCCTTCCGATTCTGGGAGGGCTTCTATACATTTTATTTGAGTTGGATTGAGGTTCCATAAGAGCGCCTAGGAATATTGGTTCTGAAAAGGAGTTCAATTGGCATAGGTCCTCATCTTTTTGCCATTTCTGACCTCCCCAGTGGTTGATGCTTCACAGCTTAGCTTGTTTCTACCATTCTGGCATATTAGGATCAAACGCTGGCAGGCTTTCCAAGGAAATAATCGGTACCTTTATTGGCTTCCGGTCATTTGTGATTTCATCTCATTCTCCTGTACCTCTTTATAACAGACACAATTCCTACCGGGACCAAGCATTTGGACAAGCTCCTAAAACCCCGACCGGGCAAAAAGCCGAAAAAGAAGAAGCGGAAAGGGAAATGATGATGCTTTTTGGAATCACGGTAAAGCGCGTGGCGGGAGTTTGTCTGGTATAATATCTTCATGGATTGGACGGGTTGAAGAAATTTGCTATTCGATGGAGTGATGGTCATGTCAAAGCTGCCGATTGAAGGGGTTCTGCCGGAACTTAAAGAAGTGCTTCGTTCCGGTGTAAACGCCGTCCTTATTGCTGCTCCGGGAGCGGGGAAAACCACCCGGGTTCCGCTGGCGCTTCTGGAAGAGCCGTGGTTTAATGGAAGGCGGATTCTTATGCTGGAACCGCGTCGATTAGCCGCAAGATCCGCTGCGTGCTATATGGCATCTCTACTAGGGGAACAAGTGGGGGAAACGGTAGGGTATCGAGTCAGGCTAGACACCCGGGTGAGTGCCAAGACAAGGGTCGAAGTCATTACCGAAGGAGTCCTTACCCGGATGCTGCAGGCCGACCCGGCTTTAGAGGATGTCGGAGCCGTGATCTTTGACGAATTCCACGAGCGAAGCCTGCAAGCAGATCTGGGGCTGGCGTTTTGCCTGCAATCCCAGGCCGTGCTGCGAGAAGATCTGAGAATCCTGGTGATGTCGGCAACCTTAGAAGCCGAGCCCGTTGCCAAACTGCTAAAGGATGCGCCTGTCATCATTAGCGAGGGCCGCAGTTTCCCGGTTAATACGCATTATCTGGACCGGCGAATCCAAGGGCCGATGGAGCCTGCTGTCGTGCGAAAAATTGGGGAGACTCTGGGGAGGCACCGGGGGGATATTCTGGTATTTTTGCCGGGTGCCGGGGAAATCAGGAGAGTGGAAGCCCGCTTAAGGGAGCAGGAGTTGGGAAAAAACATTCGGATCGCACCGCTATTCGGAAATTTACCGCAGAAATGGCAGGATGAAGCGATCGCCCCCAGTCGCGGGGGAGAGCGGAAGGTTGTTCTGGCGACCTCTATTGCGGAGACTAGCCTAACGGTGGAAGGGGTGGAGGTGGTCATTGACAGCGGCTTGATGCGTGTCCCCAGGTTTTCCCCGCGTACCGGGATGACGAGGTTGGAGACGATTCCCGTCACCCGCTCATCGGCTGATCAGCGGAGAGGGAGAGCGGGAAGGTTGGGACCGGGGACGTGTTATCGCCTCTGGACCGAGGAGGAGGACAGGCAGCTTGCCTCGTCCGCCAATCCCGAGATCTTGCAGACCGACCTGTCGCAATTGGCGCTTGAGCTGGCGGCCTGGGGAGTCCATGACCCTGCGGAGCTGGCTTGGCTGGATCCGCCTCCCCAAGCGGCTTTGTCCAAGGCCCGCGAATTGCTCATGCATCTGGGTGCATTGGGGGAGGACGGCAGGATGACAGCCCATGGAAGGTCCATAGCGGAGTCCGGACTTCATCCGCGGTTGGCTCATATGATTCTAAAGGCGATTCCAGCTGGACTGGGAGGCTTGGCTTGCGAGATCGCTGCGCTTCTGAACGAGCGTGACCTATTGCGCGGTGCGGCAGATGCGGACTTTCAGTTGCGGCTAGAAGCGTTCCATGAAACGAAAGCGGCCCTTCGGGACAGAAAGGCCTGGAATGGGGAAGGAGGCCCTGCGGATCTGACGGTTGCCAAACGAATCCTGGCGGAAGCCGATCATTGGAAGCGGATTTTCGGGATCCATGCGGGCGGAGAACAACCTACGGACGCATGCGGGCTTCTCCTTGCTTACGCTTATCCTGACCGCATAGCCCAGCACAGGGGAGCAGGGACCTTCCTTCTCCGCAACGGCAGGGGAGCGGCGTTGACACAGGTACAGCGGCTTTCGAACAGCCCCTTCCTTGTGGCGGCGGAACTGGATGATCAGGGAACAGACAGCCGCATCTTGTTGGCCTCACCCGTGCCGGCGGAAGATCTTACGTTATATTTTGCGGATGAAATCGAGAAAGAATCGCTCGTCTTTTGGGACCGCGGGGTTCAGGCCGTACGCGCCCGAAGTCGGGAGCGTCTGGGTGCAATTATCCTAAAGGATATTCCGCTTGCCCATCCGGATCCGGAAAAGTGTTTATCGGCCATGCTTGAGGGAATTGCCTCGGAGGGCTTGAACATTCTGCCCTGGACAAGAACGGCGCGCCAGCTTCAAGAGCGACTGATGTTCATGCACCGGAATGTGCCGGGATGGCCGGATTGGTCGGATGAGGCCCTACTGGCCACGCTTAGGGATTGGCTCGGCCCTCATCTTTACGGGATGAAAAACCGGAATGATCTCAAAGAGCTGAATCTCGTAAGGATATGGGAAGGAATGCTCCCCTGGGAACAGCGCCGTGAATTGGATGAGAGCGCCCCATCGCATCTTACGGTTCCCAGCGGTTCCAAGATCCCTGTGGATTACAGTGACCCTTCTTCGCCGGTACTGGCCGTCAGGTTACAGGAAATGTTCGGCCTCGAAGATACCCCCCGGATTGCGCACGGCAAGATTCCGCTCACGCTGCATCTGTTGTCGCCTGCACGCCGCCCGGTTCAAATTACCCGGGACCTGGGCAGCTTTTGGCGAAGTACCTACTTCGAGATCAAAAAGGACCTGAAAGGACGCTATCCCAAGCACTATTGGCCGGACGACCCGACGAAGGCCATACCAACGAACCGGACGCGTCCGTGATAAAGAGGAAACAGAACCGGAACGATCGCTCATTCATGTTCGTCTCGGGGATACTCCCCTCGGTTAGGAGAATATCCTAGGCGGCTCGCTTTCCGTGAGGAGTTACTGAAGCTGAAAGAACATTTAGGTGAATCATTTGAAGTTCTGAAAATTCATTTTTTCCAATCTGACCTATATTGTTTGTGGCAGGTTGTTGAGTTTTTTCCTTTTTTAACTGCTCCCTGTATTAACGGGGAGGGGGGATGGAAATGAGTGAATCGTCATTGGTGATAAAAATAAAATCGATGAAAAAGGCTGCAAAGGCTCCCCTGACTTGATTGTCAACTGAAATGGAGAATGAATTCGCTTCATTCTCAAGGAAATTCAACACCCTTGTCTTCATTCTAATTATCAGAGGATTAACAGCTATTTCGGAATGGCCGCTACTTAATCAAAGGGTGCTGGAGAACTTTCCAAATCCCCTACAACTATAAATGTATGTTTTCCCGCTTTTTACCAGATTTTAAATAGCCTATAACTATCATAATAAGATTGTGTATTTCTATTCTTAGTTATACTTGATCCAGAAAAGATGTGTGACTCGGTCGTGCCCAGGCTTACAAGTGGTGTCTAAGCAGGATTGCCAACATCCTTTCTGCAAATCTTAGGGTATAGGAAGGTAAAAATGAGCAACAGACAAACGAAAACCGACGTTATCTTAATTGGTGCTGGAATCATGAGTGCGACTTTGGGTTCACTGTTGAAAGAATTGGCACCGGACTGGGAGATTACAGTGTTTGAGCGGCTCGCAGACGCTGGAGAGGAAAGCTCTAACGAATGGAATAATGCCGGAACGGGGCATGCGGCCCTGTGTGAGCTTAACTACACAAACGAAAATCCGGATGGATCTATAGATATTAGTAAAGCTATTAAAATAAATGAACAGTTTCAGGAGTCCATGCAGTTTTGGTCTTATCTTGTAAACCGTAATCTGATACGTAACCCACAGGACTTTATCATGCATTTACCTCATATGAGTTTTGTTAAGGGCGATGATAATGTATCCTTTTTAAAGAAACGATTTGAAGCCATGTCTACCAATCCTCTCTTTGAAGGGATGGAATTTTCCGATGATCCGGAAAAACTGAAGGAATGGATTCCGCTTATTATGCAAGACCGTACAGCGAATGAACCTATAGCGGCAACTAAGATCGACTCTGGAACGGATGTTAACTTTGGTGCTTTAACGCGAATGTTGTTTGATTACCTAGAGAGTAAAAATGTCAATATAAACTACAAACATCGTGTTGATGATATTCATCGTACTAGTGACGGCTTATGGGAAGTGAAAGTGCGGAATGTCGACAGCGGTACTGTCAAACGCCATACTGCAAAATTTGTCTTTATCGGATCAGGGGGAGGAAGCCTGCATTTGCTGCAAAAATCGGGTATTCCCGAGGGGAAATATATTGGTGGATTTCCAGTGAGCGGAATATTTATGGTGTGTAAAAATCCTGATGTTGTGGCAGCACATCATGCAAAAGTATACGGTAAAGCAGAGGTTGGGACCCCTCCCATGTCGGTACCCCATCTCGACACACGATTTATCGACAACAAAAAGATGTTGCTTTTTGGACCGTTTGCTGGCTTCTCACCAAAGTTTTTAAAAACCGGTTCCATATTTGATTTGGCGACTTCCGTAAAATCAGATAATCTTGTAACGATGTTGTCGGCAGGTGCAAAAAACATACCATTGACAAAATACCTGATCCAGCAAGTTAGGTTATCAAAAGAACAACGCATGGAAATGATACGTGAGTTTATCCCGAATGCCAAAAGCGAGGATTGGGAATTAGTCGTAGCGGGCCAACGTGTACAAGTCATTAAAGATACGGAAAAGGGAAGAGGAATGCTTCAATTTGGTACAGAAGTGATTAGTGCCGCTGATGGCTCGATCGCTGCATTGCTCGGTGCATCTCCAGGTGCTTCTACTGCTGTTTCCGTCATGCTTGAGTTAATAAAAAAATGCTTCCCGCAACATATCAAGGCGTGGGAATCGAAAATAAAAGAAATGATCCCTTCTTATGGCTTGTCACTAATGGAAAACCCAGAGCTTCTGCATGAAATTCAAACTTTGACCGTGCAAACGCTTGGTTTAGCTGGTCAAAATCAAGTAAATCGGAACGAAAATACGAATACTTTACAGGAAGCATAATTTACCGTTTTTGGGCAAATTATGCTTCTTTAAATTAGACATAACAAGCCGTCCCATTTCAACGTTTGTTGTTTTCCACTTGGAAATAACAACCGATTGAAATGGCGATGTGAAAATGATAAATTAAGTTTCGCTGGTGTACATGGTCGATAAAACAAAGCATTAAACACATTGGAAATGATTCACTAATGACTTGAACCCATGAATTATGATAAATTAACTTTCACAGTCGATTTGGATCCGAAACAAACATTGACAATGACATAACATGAAATGGTGCGTAGTCGCGGCTTATGTACACGCATAAGTTGAGGAAAGTCCAGGCTCGCACACGCTGAGATGCGTGTAGTGTTCGTGCTATCCGCAAGGGTAGGCAGTCGAATCTTAGGATCGGCTGACGGCGGTGAAATCAGGCTAAGTCCCGATGGGATATGCTGAGTGTAACCTGAAAGTGCCACAGAAACGCAGCGCGATCCGAAAGGATGGCGATGGAACGCGGTAAACCCCACGAGCGAGCAACCCAAATTTTCCCTATCTTGATGTCAAGATAGGGATTGGTAGGGGCACCACCTGGAGGGAATTCAACCAAAAGGGTGGATCGGTGTTCAACCGATAGTCATATGACTACACCTGTTTGTGCGAGAGTGGCATCGTTACAGCACGCAGGAACAAAACCTGGCTTACAGCCATTTCATGTGCCAAATTTTATTTTGCGCTCGTCGTTCAATGGATAGGACACCAGATTCCGGTTCTGGCAAGTTCGACTCCCTTAGAGTGCGCCAATCTAACAACAGGATACATATCCTGCGGTGTACGTGATCTCTTTCTGTTTTAAACCGTACTGTTTTTTAGGGATTCTTAAATTGGTTGACATGACGCCATGCCCACTCCTCGGACTGGGATCGCAGAAAAGGTCAGCCTGCGGAAACCCACCTGCGAGAGAGCGGGTTGAAAAAAACAAATGGAGAACACGGCATTTGTGGGACAAACTTTCATACATACCGTGCTAGATGGGGAGATGGCGGTGCCCTGTAACCCGCAATCCGCCTTAGCGGGGTTGAATTCCCATCTGCGGTGCGAAGATGTAAGGTCTGCCTTGTGCTGGCAGTGTTGAGAATTGGGTCCAACGCAATGGAAGCCCATGAATCGGGTCAGGTCCGGAAGGAAGCAGCCATAAGTGGAGTCTTCGATGTGCCGTTGGGCAGCCTGGTTTGAGCTAACCGCATAAGTAACGCTTGGATGTTCGTATCCAGGATGGGTGCACGGTGTTACATTTACATATCGAAATAACGCGAAACAAAAAGCCAGTCCGTTTTAAAGGGATTGGCTTTTTGTGTTTTTGTCTCCAAAGGCTCCGGTTGGGGATGCGGAGCTGGTGCTCCCAAGCACTTGTAAAAATAGGTATAAGTAGTTGAATAGGCTGTTGTACAGTGCATTTCCGCTCCCTCGTAGGGATAATGTAGCAAAGGAAGAACATCTCTATTCATCTCCGAAATGCTTTCAATAAGTTAGGAGGCATTAAGATATTGAATGAATATTTCTGTGATCATTATCATAGTTCAGTCTGTAAGTTTAAGTTATAATACAAAAAATTATTGGTTTATCTAAAATAAACAGAATTTCCTGCTTGATCAAAACAGAAATAGCGAGGTGTACAAAGATGAAAAAAACTGATTTACCTCTTGTTTATTCTTGTTCGGGATGTTCCTCGGCAGCACAAACTGCTAACATGATTGCTATAAAAATGGATCGAGAAAAAATTGCCGAAATGTCCTGTATCGCTGGTGTCGGTGGTGATGTTAAACCACTCGTCAGAACAGCAAAATCTGGACGTGACATTATTGCAATTGACGGCTGTTCATTGTCCTGTTGCAAGAGTTGTTTAGCTAGGCATGAAGTTCTACCGCGGCATCATTTTGTTCTATCTGACTTTGATGTTCCAAAAATAATTGGAGAAGATCCTAACCCCAATCATTTCATGAGTGCGTATAAACAAGTTTTAGAACTAATTAACAATAATTCTGGTGTAACCCGTTACTAAGCTAAAACCAGCTAATATCTTGTCAATACTTGTCTCTTAAATTTTTAAAATCTGGTGTTATACTAAAAATGTGCATGCCAAATAGCCTTCTGAAATTTAAAGGAAGGTTTTTCATTTGCTGATGAAATTTACACAGGCAATCATAGCTACTCTATACGGCTTTCCTTCATCTCGTTTCTTGTCTATAGAAATCCCTTAACTTCTTGCTGCCAGATTTCCTTAATCCTCATAAAACAGCAAGATAAAGGCATGTCGGAGTCATTTAGAACCCCGTTTCGTAATTCTATTGGCAGTTGCTATGAATTGCCCAGACGAGTACACACTTGGATCTGTGCCAGCAAAAGCGACTAATTTCTTCGCGTGATTAAACCGATCAATCTCACCGATCTCAGACACAATCGTTGCCGCGATTTTGTTACCGATACCGGGGATGGATTGGATAATCTTATATTTCTTAAATTTATTTACGCCGACAACCCCTATTACTGCTTGCAGTTCCACAACATCGCTAGTGATGCGAGATCGATTGTCCCAACCAGCCAAAACATGGTTTCTACAAGCGGGAGGTGAACAGTTTTAGCAACGGGATAATGTTCCCAGGGATTTTGCCGTTCTCCCCCGGCTACCGTAAAAATTAAAACCTAAAATGGAAAAAGATCAACCAGAAAAAACTGGCTGACCTCATAATACGACGGGATTCTATAGTTTAATTAAACTTTATCGAAGCCGTTAGTGGAAGAAATTTTTTGTCTATTAAGGCTCACTAAATGAGGTTTGATATTACATTAACAGGGCCTTTCTAATAAAAAATGAAAGGAAAAGTAAATGTAACGAAAGCTGCCCAAAGTCCATAGATCGGCAAATATTTAGTAACGGCATCTTGGATGGTTGAAGGTCCGTTTTTGTTCTGGAGAAAACGCATATACGAGAGCATAATCCAAATGAGATTGGCCCAGATCAGTATGTTTACGCCTAAAACAGCAAGTCTATTGGGCGTAATCCCATAAGAAGAAAGCCTGAACACGATGGCTGATAAAGCCACACTGTCAATGATAAGAGCAAGAACAATCAGGGCAAAATTTATATAATCAGAGATGTTCTTTTTCTCGTCTTTCCCGCTTTCGGTAATGGAGAATATGGTGACGGCCAAGACACTAAGGAGTATTCCATTGAAGGATATAAGGAAATTGCGGTCTAAGAATGGATTTTTTCCGACCCAAATCACCGTTATAAGATAGACCAACAATGTAGCCAGGACAAGAGGACTAAAAATTTTGGCTATATAGGGTGCAATATTTTTAGAAAGTTTAAGGTTCCCTGATACCAGGTATGTAGCTACTATAGCGAGAGCGGCAGCACCAAATAAAACGACATTTTTAAAATAGAATTCAGATATATCCATGCCTACAAATCGAAATAACTGCATGGTTAATGCTGTTAGCAGCATTCCGCTGATGGCCATGCTGGCGTAGAGTATGCAAAATTCCCCATTAAATTTAAGATAGGCTAATCTTGTGCTGCCTATGCCATATTCATTTCCTGTAAATGCAAGCCCTAATAATACCCACAAGAAAATCGGAAGGTGCAGATAAGCCAGGGTAATACTGTCTTTATTCTCTAGCGGCAACATATTAAGATAAAATCCGGAGATGAGGAATAAAGATGCAAGGGTGTAAAGAACATTTTTTTTGGGGGTATTATTGTATACAAAATAGACGGCAATAAAGGGAAGTATACCAAAACCAAGGTTAATAGGAGCTATGGCTTGCTGTTCGGTAAAATGCAAAATGATCCTGGTGCTTATCCCTGCCAGAATGGCTAAAATGCCCATGGATAAGAAATCTTTTTGAAGCAAGGAAGCTTTTTCTGTATTTGCCGTCTCCTTGAAATGCAATCTTTCATACCAAACGGCAAGAACCTGAGAATCGGGTTTTTGTTCCCAGGCATATGAGAATGACTTTCTAAAAGCTTCGGGTTCTTTTCTAAACATTCTCTCCAGCTGATGGGGGTTAGCAATATTTTCAATAATCGGATTGTTATTGTCCATGGTTAAACCTCCCCTATTGATTGTCATATGAAGTCCTATTTTCCTCCACCATGTTGATTCACCAAACTTGATTATTCTCGAGTGTCTTCGTCACTTTTGTATTCTAAAATATCTCCGGGCTGACATTCCAAAGCCTTACAAATTGCCTCTAGAGTTGATATTCGAATCGCTTTTGCCTTTCCATTTTTCAATATAGAAAGATTAGCCATCGTGATTCCAACCTTCTCCGAAAGTTCTGTCACACTCATTTTCCGTTTAGCCAACATCACATCAATATTGATAATAATCGCCATGTTATTCACCTCAGACCGTTAAATCATTTTCTGATTTGATATGAATCGCTTCTTGTAAAAGTCTTTGGAGAACAGCAGCAAAGACTGCAATAACCATGGAAGCAAAAATAATGACCATTCCGATTAATATGATACCTGGAGCGTCGTCTTTCTCCGCCACGAGATAGAAGAGTGGCATTCCTACCACATACACGCTACTAATGGTAATGGCACAGTATTTGATATTCTTTAAAGCCTTTACAGATAACTCTGAGAACGCTTTGTTCTTGTCAATATAGGTTAAAAGTTTGAAAGCCTGATATAGAGCAAAGTAAAAAGGTATTGCCGCTCCATACATCACGATGAAAACGAGATATTTTAGATAAGTCATATCTGGATACAGTTCTGCTGCAAAATTCCCTATCTCAGGCACCAAAAATATACACAAAGCAAGAACGGGGATACCCATAAGAATAACAGCCATCTTTAAAAAGAGAGTTGTTCCTCTTTCCATAAAAAGCACCTCACTTATTTATTGTCAATTTGACTCTAACACAAGATTTATCGTTTTGCAATAAAAAAACATCGAATATAATTACATTATTATTGTTATAGAATTATCCTTTTCATTTTAGACAAGAAAAAAAGCATTCCTCATGACAAAGAGATGCTCAATAACTTTAAACATTCATTTTATAACTTGTACAACTAAACCCGCTAACTCAATCCCATTTCATAATCAATTGATAACTTTATCACTGACCATTTTTTCTACGAACCGTTATGGGTTCTCCGGCAACAAAAAGGCCCTTGTCATGCCGAAAGGAGGTGAATTGGTTGTACAGAAGAAGAAGCATTTCAGCCTGTACCCAATCACCGTTCGAATGTGATCCATTTCAACGCGGAAAAAAAGCGGGAAGAAACGATCCTTGTCCCTGCGGCAGCGGAAAGAAGTTTAAAAAATGAATCCTTTCATAGTGTATGTGTTCGGAGTAGAGTGGTAGTTACGTTGTGACTGGAACGTTTATAGATTTTCTAAAGGTAGGGGATAGGGGGAGGGTAAAGGAATCGTTATTAGGGAACGAATAGAAGGAATTATCCCTTTCGGGTAACTTATGGACTATTGATGTTGTAAAGCATGGGAAATAAAGGAGGTCTTGATTTGATTCGTTTGGGGCGGAGTATTTTTCCAATGAGTGACCTTCTATATCGAATATTGAACTCAGACCGAATTGATATCCCCAAGGATCAGAAAGCTTATTTTGGAGACATTTATGACCATTTGTTATAGCTTGCTGAGATGGTGGAATCCAATCGGGATATGACCTCGGATATTGGTGATAGCTACATATCATAAATGAGGCCTTCTATTTATTTGAAGCAAAGGATAGCGGTTACGTGAAATATACTGGACAAATGGTTTGTCAGGGCTATCATTTTCAAACGGCACCAGACCGGCAAGGTAAGCTAAGAAAAGTAATTGTGTTTGAACTCGCAAGAAAACAAGATTAAGAGAATAAATTGGAATAGTCTAGGGTGGCACGGAGGAGAAGGGATGGCCTTACATAATGGGATCTATGAACAAGTATACTTTCCCAACCAAATGGCTTTGTCTCCATTATGGTGCTTTAGGGATCAGTTTTGTCCTTTCTGCAAGAATAGCCCCTCTTTTCCTTCTTTGTATAATAAGGATAAAATAAACCTCTGGAGGGAAACGGATTTGCAGGACATTATGAAGGAACTGTTAGTCTTTCGAAAAGAAAGAGACTGGGAACCATTCCATACTCCCAAGGATCTTGCCATTTCGATTTCTTTGGAAGCAAGCGAGTTGCTGGAGATCTTCCAATGGAAGGATAGCGAAACCGTGGTAGAGAAAAACCTTACTGAAATCAAAGAGGAACTAGCGGATATTATGATCTATTCGTTATATCTCTCCCATGATCTAGGTATTGATATCCAGGAAGCCATTCGAGGTAAAATCGAGAAAAACAAACAAGAGTTAGTGATGCAAATCATTGGCAAGCCGTTTGATGAACAAACGCTATTCCGGGTGGGCGCAGCTTATCAAGCGCAAACGGATCATTATAAAAAGCGTCCCAATATATAGTGAATAAGAGGGTAGGTGTCAAGCCGCAGTTGGCACCCTTTCCCTCAAAAGTTCTTGACCCGGAGGTTCGCATGGATGGAAGCAAAAAATTTGGCTCATTTTATATTGCAATGAGTGGATAACCCGGCTCCACGACCAATTTGCATTCCTGATGTTCCTAATTTAGCTTTCAAGTTATTTTGTTCTCTCTATATCTTTGAATGTTAGGTGTGCTTTAAAATAAGGAGAACAGCAATTTTAACAGATATAATTTTCTGAAAAAGATATAAATTCTAATTATTGTTGACAAATGCAAGGGTGTCATATAAATTATATGTATCGGCATAAATTGGATCCAATGATCCAATGATCCAATGATCCATTGATACAAAAATATAATAATCCTAGGATTTAAATATTTTTATAGCATCATGATTTTCATTAATCTACTCATGTTAAGAGGTGATCCTATTTGTTGCCGTTTGAAGGTATTACCGTTGTATCGCTGGAACAAGCTGTTGCAGCCCCTTTTGCAACAAGACAACTGGCGGATTTAGGTGCTCGAATCATTAAGATTGAAAGGCCTTTGACAGGTGATTTCGCTCGGGGGTATGACCGTACCGTCAATGGGATGTCCAGTCACTTCGTTTGGCTTAACCGTTCAAAGGAATCATTAGCGCTAGATCTAAAGGAAGAAGAATCAAAGAAAATCTTAGAGGAATTGCTTTCAAAGGCCGATGTATTTATTCAAAATTTAGCCCCAGGAGCCGTTGATCGGTTGGGATTTAGCCCTCAGATTTTGAAGAAAAAATATCCTCAATTAATTGTTTGCAGTATATCTGGCTACGGATCGTATGGTCCTTATCGAGATAAAAAAGCCTATGATTTGCTTGTCCAATGTGAAGGAGGTGTACTATCCATCACGGGAACGGAAGAACATCCTTGCAAAGTGGGAATATCCATTGTAGACATTGCTGCAGGAATGTATGCGTATACAGGGGTTTTGACGGCACTCCTTGCCCGCTATAAGACCGGGAAAGGTACGGTAATAGAGGTATCCATGTTGGAAGCCCTTGGTGAGTGGATGGGGTATCCCGTTCACTACTCTACTTCGGGTACTGAGCCGAAACGTACAGGGGCAAATCATGCCACGATTTTTCCTTATGGACCATTTAAGTCCGGCGATCATAAGTCAGTCTTTTTGGGAATTCAAAATGAGCGAGAATGGGAACGCTTTTGTGGAATGGTGTTAAACCTGCCTGAACTTGCAAGCGATCCGCAGTTTAATTCCAACTCGAACCGTGTAAAGAATAAAGAGGTACTGAAAGCTAAAATCATATCTGTATTTCAGAAATTAACGGCGAATGAAATCATCGATCGGCTAGAGGAAGCACAAATAGCCAATGCCAGTTTGAATACAATCCAAGAGTTTGTTAATCACCCGCAACTCCAAGTGCGAAATCGCTGGAGAGAAGTGAATTCTCCCGTTGGACCCATCAAAATGTTGATTCCACCTGTGACTTTTGACGATATCGATTTTGTGATGAATCCGATCCCGGAAGTAGGGGAACATAATGAATTGATCTTAAGAGAATTAGGCTGGGAAATCAAATCTTAGATGATTCTGGAGGATATTATGCGCTCTTGGTTATTCGTACCTGGTTCCAATGAAAGAGCATTGGAAAAATACCAAAAAACAGAATCTGACATTTTCATTTTTGATCTGGAGGATTCTGTTTCTGTACAGGAAAAACTCAAAGCAAGGAAGCTCGTCAAAGAAACACTAGGCCGAACCCAAAAAATAAACTATGTCAGAATAAATAGCGTAAATACTTCATTTGCTCAAGAGGATGTTTTTGAAGTCGTTCAGCCAGGTCTGTCTGGAATCGTCATGCCGAAAGCAGAGACCAAGGAAGATGTGCTGCGGCTCGATCAACAACTCTGTCGATGGGAGGAAAAACGGCAGTTGCCTGTCGGCTCCATTCGCATTGTACCTCTTATCGAGTCGGCACTCGGACTTTATCAGGCAGTGGAAATTGCTAAATCTAGTCCCCGCGTGAATCGCCTGATGTTTGGTGCGGTAGACTTTACCTTAGATATCAATACGCAATTGACTAAAACAGGAACAGAGATATTGTATGCGCGATCCAAGCTGGTGATCGCCTCCCGTGTAGCGGGGATCGACCCTCCCATTGATACGGTCTATATCGATATTCATGATGAGGAAGGATTGCTGCATGATGCCCAGATGGCTAAACAATTGGGATTTCAAGGGAAGCTGGTCATCCATCCAAAGCAAATTAGGGTGGTGAACAATGTATTTACCCCTTCTAAGAAAGAAATAGAGGATGCCCAAAGAATTGTGACCGCTAATGAACAAGCAGAAAAAGACGGATTAGGCGTATTTCAATTAGATGGGAAAATGGTTGATCTTCCCGTAGTAGAGCGAGCGAAGAAAGTACTGGATATATATAATAAACTTATTATTTGAATATGCATAACTCCCTTTGTTATCTCGCTTGTAGATCTGATACAATTTACAATATCTATAAAAGGTAGTGATAAGACAACTAGAAAGGACAAGGAATGATGATGAAGAATCTTGATTTGCGGTTAGATCAGGCTAATGTGTATACGCTTCCTGACAGAGTATGCCAGGCGCTGCGTGAGGCGATTTTGAAAGGGAAGTTTGAGCCAGGG
This sequence comes from Ammoniphilus soli, assembly GCF_040813775.1. Taxonomy (NCBI): domain Bacteria; kingdom Bacillati; phylum Bacillota; class Bacilli; order Caryophanales; family Paenibacillaceae; genus Ammoniphilus; species Ammoniphilus soli. The sequence continues at coordinate 3,256 of NZ_JBEGDL010000053.1, read as the reverse complement.
GAACGAATCGTACAAGAGGAGATTGCGAATTCATTAGGCGTAAGCCGGATGCCTGTACGCGAAGCTCTTCGAAAACTAGAGGCGGAAGGGCTGATTCAGATTGAGCCGAACCGCGGTGCTGTCGTAAAGCCACTTTCTCTAGAGGATATTGAAGAAATTTACCTTCTCCGGTCTGTGCTAGAAAAAATGGCCGTTGAAGAAAGTCTAAAGAAGATACAAAAGCAGGATATCGTCGAGATGGAAAGCTTAGTAACGATAATGGATCAAGTAGATGAGGTTGATTATTTTATTTCAACCAATATTGAATTCCATCGCTTACTGATGAAGCATTGCACGAAAAAACGATTATTATCTTTTATTAATACCCTTTGGAATGGTTTTCCGCAGCAAACTCCTCACTTGCTCGAGAATCAGATGAAAAAGTCTAATCAAGAACATCGTGAGATCCTTGAAGCCGTGAAGGAAAATGAGGTTCAAAAAGCAGCCGAGCTCGTATCCAATCACGTCCAGCGTACTGGCGATGCTTTGGTTAGATACATAAAAAATGATTTAAAAGATAAAAACAAGGAATTCATTTAGATTTCTATTTTCAAAGAACTGCGATCCCAAGATTAGCTGATCCAAAAAAATGTACAAACTTTACATTTTTTTGGATCCAATAATACAATGATACATTAATCCTATTATTTTATTAGTAGTAGTTTTGCAAGCGTTAACAGATGAGAGTGTTGAGAGGGGTGATGTTAAAAGAAGCAAATTTTTTAATAGAGCTTCTCACTAGATTTGGCAAGTCAATATATCCAATTTGAAATCTAGCACATATGGGTTGGATAAATAAAATGAAATGAAAGGTGGAGGCAATGATGAAAAAGTTTGAAGGAAAGACAGTCATTATCACTGGAGCTGGAGCTGGAATGGGAAGAGCTTCCGCGCTCCTATTTGCTAAAGAGGGAGCAAATCTGGTTGTTGTCGATTTAAGCGAGCAGGCTGCATTAGAAACCGTCGATTTAATTAAGTCTGAAGGCGGAAAAGCCATAGCTAAAGTTTGCAACGTAGGAAAACGGCAGGAAGTCATCGATTTAATGAGTGAAGTCGCCGAAGAATTTGGTTCCATCGATGTATTATTTAATAATGCAGGGGTGCCAATGTCTTTTATCAAGACGGAGGAAGTTACGGAAGAGTTAGTAAATAGGTTAATAGATGTGAATTTAAAAGGAGTATTTTGGGGGATTCAAGCGGTTATCCCGTATATGAAAAAGCAATCATCAGGGGTTATTATCAATACGGCTTCCATTAACGGAGTCAGGCCGCGCCCCGGTAACAGTATGTATTCAGCATCAAAGGCTGGGGTAATCAATCTTACCAAGTCTTTAGCGCTAGAGTTGGCTGAGTTTGGAATCCGTGTAGTCGGGATCAATCCGGTAGCTACGGAAACGGGAATGCTTAAAGATTTTATCGGACTAGATCAAGAGTATGACTCAGGAAAAGCCAAATTTGTTTCCAGCATTCCGCTTGGCCGAGTAGCAAAAGCAGAGGATATTGCACAAGCTGCCCTATTCTTGGCCTCCGATCACGCATCGATGGTAACAGGAAGCTTCATTGACGTAGATGGCGGGCGCGGAGTTTAATTCAAAGTTGTATAAATTGGGGGTTGGAGGTCAATATGGAATTTTTGCCGATGTTTATTAATGGAGAATGGGTTGGAAGCGTTTCCGAAGAGAGGTTTGCTACGGTTAATCCGGGTACAAAAGAGGAAGTTGCCTATGTTCCAAGAGGCGGACAGGCTGATATTGACCGGGCTGTACATGCGGCTAGAACGGCCTTTGATTCGGATGAATGGAGAGAAATGATTCCTGCCGAAAGGGGGCGTATCCTGCATCGGATATCGAAGCTGCTGCTGGAGCAAAAAGAAGAATTGGCTGAACTGGAAACTAGCGATACGGGAAAGCCTATTGTACAGGCAAGAGCCGATGTAGATGTGGCGGCTCGTTACTTTGAATATTATGCCGGTGTGGCAGACAAAATTCTCGGGGAGACTGTCCCTGTCCGCCCGGATATTCTTGATTTTACGTTGCGTGAGCCGCTGGGAGTCACGGCTCATATTGTTCCGTGGAATTACCCGCTGCAGATGGCAGCTCGCAGCCTTTCCGCTGCATTAGCTGCCGGCAATACAGCTGTAATCAAGCCGGCAGAGGATACGCCGCTGACGACCTTGCGTTTAGCTGCGATATGTGACGCCGCCGGTATTCCGAAAGGTGTGGTTAATGTTGTAACTGGATACGGTTCAGAAGCCGGGGCCGCATTGGCATCTCATCCTGATATTGATCACATTACCTTTACTGGATCAGTGGGCACGGGATCCGAAGTAATGAAGGCAGCCGCATCAAATATTAAACCGTTGACTCTCGAATTAGGAGGGAAATCGCCAAACATCGTATTTGGGGATGCTAACCTGGAGGAAGCTGCGCAATGGGTAGTAAGGTCCATTACTCAAAATGCAGGACAAACATGTTCAGCAGGTTCACGATTGCTGGTTGAACGATCCATCCAATCTACCTTTGTCGAGATGGTAAAGGAAAAAATGGCTAGCTTGCGTGTCGGGCTAGGAACTGATAATGCGGATGTTGGGCCCATTATATCCGAAAAACAGCTTGAGAGAATCGAATATTATATGGATGTAGCAGCTCAGGAAGGTGCGATCATTTCGTTAGGCGGTAAACGTTGTACAGATGCAGGCAGCGGATTCTTTTTTGAACCGACCATCATCGAGGGAATTACGAGAGAGAGCCGGCTTGCAAATGAGGAGATCTTTGGTCCCGTCCTGGTTGTCCTTCCGTTTAATGATGTGAGAGAAGCGGTGGACATTGCCAACAGTACAGAATATGGCTTGGTAACGGGAATCTGGACATCTGATATCAATAAGGCTCATTGGGCAGCAGGTCGAATTCGTGCAGGGCAGATCTTTGTAAACAACTATGGTGCTGGCGGAGGCGTGGAAATGACCTTCGGGGGCTATCGCAAGAGTGGGTTTGGACGTGAAAAAGGACTTGAAGCACTAAAATACTATACCCAAGTAAAGAATATTGCCATTAAATTTACGGTTTGAAATCTTGAGCTGTTCTCTTTTCTGGGACATTTGTTTTATCCCCAGCATTATACAATCGACCATTATCCAAAGGAGTGATGAATTTGAAAAAGATTTCTATTATGGCCTTCGTCCTGCTGTTTGCTATCATGGCTACGGGCTGCATGAAAT
>NZ_JBEGDL010000052.1:0-28140 GCF_040813775.1 Ammoniphilus soli | reverse complement strand
TTCAACGAATTGTTCATTGTATTTAAGAATCTCTGAAAGTAACGTCATTTAAACCCCTCCCAATAGCTAATAAAATTATTTCATATTTTTCTCATACAATCAATATCCAACAAACAAACTTCTGTAATAAAGAAAACTTGGCTAGCACCAAGCCAGCAGGCGCAGATGGTTGTCTAGTTGACCTTACATATAATCCATAAAGGGATAGCACCAACTTTTTGGTTAAAACATACGTTAATACATTTATTTCCAACTAACATTATGAAGTGACGTGAAACTACGCTTTTGCGTCACTTTTTAAATATATATTTGGTCTAACGACATATAAAAGTAAGGATAACATCCGAAAAAAGTGACGTAAAAGTAAACCTAAAGAACGATGAGGTTACTAAGCTAACGGGCAGAATAGTTAAATAATAGAGCAATTTTATTTGCTTATGAAAGAGTGATTATCATGGAAAAGTACATTACTGTACTGTCTGAGGAAGAAGTGAATATACTTAAAAACCTGCTTGGAAAGAAGGTCATCTTCCTCCGAAGTCCTTCTATTGATATTCAGTTGGGTACGAATCGTTATTGGTTTTATAACCCATTATCCATTATGATTGGTCATGCCTTCTTAGTCATTCAAAACGAGTGGTTTGAAACAAAGAAGTGGGAAGATTACTGGAAAATTACACTAAAGGTAAAAAAAGAAGCTGAAGGAATCCAATATAAAAAAGAAAAAGGAATCAGAATACCTGCTCAACCTTTTGCTGATATTCAAATTATAAATTCACCAAGAATAACCAGAATATCTGTGTATCACAGGAAAAAAGAAGACAATGACGAATATGTGGCATTTGATAAAGCGATTGTCATTGGAACTGAAGATAATAGAACATTTTGCATTTCCGCGATGCAAAGCATAGCTGATGCCTTAGAATTAACATGGGAAGAAGATGACATTAACCAAGTAATAAACCATTGTATTGAGAGGTATAGGTTCGAATAAGACATGGTTTTTGCTCAACTAACGGGATTCGATAGTTCGATAAACAGGGCTGCGTCCGGCAGTCCGTTTTTGTTCTACTAAAGGGTTGATTAACGAAGATGTTGTAATAAACAAAATCTTTTTTGATGATGGAAGTCTGAGGGACATTTATATAACACAAACCAGCTTAGAAGATTGGAAAATCATATGGGAGTTTATTAAGAACTTAAACCAATTTACCATTTCGATTGATGGCGAAACGAGTGATGAAATTCCTAATGATATAACCGATATTTTTAAAGTAAGAAAGGAAAAGTGATCTATTCGAGGTTTACATACAAGGGTGTCGATATTGCATGTCATTTCTTTTCAGTAGAGGAAGTGGAGTTTGACATAATCCCTCGTGAAATAAACAAAATAACGGAAGCTAAAGCCGTATTTGAGTTTATAGAGAAATTATCAAGTATTCTATGCAAAGACGTTTCATTATCAATTGAAAATGATAAACAAACCCCTTTGATGACCATAATTCCCAAGGGGGAATTTTTAACATTTTGGAGTTGACTAATTTATTCCTAACGGAGATCAAAAGTGGGGGAGTGGCTATAGACCTAACGGGTTCCCTTTTAGGTTGGAAGCAGCTGAAAACACACATTTCTTTTTGGCGTAATTCACCAAATAATTATACAGGATTTCACATCAGTAATCACAAAAAAAGGCTAGGCAAATATTTGCCTAGCCCTTACTCTGTTATCATTCGTTATTGGTTTTTTGCCATACCCTTTAATTAGGCGAATAATTATAACCTAACTCGCCTTCTTCTGCCATCCATGTATCGCCTGTGTCCATCTCTGCAATGGAGGAGGTCAAGGTAGTGCTCTTTTCTTTACCGAAATCGAGCAGGGACGTCTAACTTTAAGACCTTGCCATTCAATTTGTTGGAATTACGAGACATGAGAGTCACCTTCTTTCCCGTGTGAGGATCGACAAATATCGGGTGGTGACAGGCACTCATTATTTGCATATGATCATTCGTTGAGAGAATCCTATCTATAAGCCGAACAATTTTTAAGCGAGGTAAATACATGAATTTTGAGGACTATCATTTAAGCGATGAAATTCGAAGAGCACTTGAATTGTTAAAATACGAAACCCCTACAGAGGTTCAGCGTGAAGTCCTGCCTGTCGCCATGCAAAACCAAGATCTTGTCGTAAAGTCTCAAACAGGCAGTGGAAAAACGGCTGCCTTTGGTATACCTGTTTGCGAAAAAATGCAGTGGGAGGAAAAACATCCACAAGCCTTGATCCTAACCCCCACTCGAGAGCTTGCTGTTCAAGTCCGTGACGATCTAACGAATATTGGTAGGTTTAAGCGGATCAAGGCGATGGCCGTATATGGGAAAGAGCCTTTTTCCAAACAAAGAGAAGAACTGCAACAAAAAACCCATATCGTCGTGGGTACACCTGGGCGTGTCATGGACCATATCGAGAGAGGGACCCTAGTTTTAGAGCAAATGAAGTATTTGGTTATAGATGAAGCAGATGAAATGCTGAACATGGGTTTTATCGATCAGGTAGAAAAGATTATCCAACAACTTCCTTCGCAAAGAGTAACGATGGTGTTTTCGGCTACCCTGCCGAAAGATGTAGAAAAGCTCTGTCATCGATACATGAAAAAGCCTGTTCATATCGAGATTGCTGCTGCGGGAATCACTACGGAAACCATTGAACATGCTTTAATCGAAGTCAATGAAGTGAATAAGCTTTCCCTACTTAAAGACGTTACGGTTATTGAAAATCCTGATAGCTGTATTATTTTCTGCCGAACCAAAGAACATGTCGATACTGTATATAAGGAATTGAATAGATCAAATTATTCGATTGAAAGACTCCATGGAGGATTAGAGCAAGAAGATCGGTTTGCTGTGATGGATGGCTTCAAAATGGGGAATTTCCGTTATCTTGTAGCCACCGATGTCGCTGCGCGAGGAATTGATATTGATAATGTCACCCTTGTGATTAACTATGATGTTCCCATGGAGAAGGAAAGCTATGTTCACCGCACAGGAAGAACGGGTCGTGCCGGAAAAAAAGGAAAAGCCATTACGTTTGCAACACCTACGGAAGGGAAGTATCTTAGATCCATTGAAAACTACATAGGATTTGAGATTCCTAAAATCGAAGCGCCTAGACACCTAGATGTGGCAAGGGCCAAGGCTGCCTTCGAAGAAAAAATCAGCGGCCGCAGAGTCGTTAAAAATAATAAAACGGCCCGGATCAACCAAGGGATTATGAAACTCTATTTCAGTGGCGGAAAAAAGAAAAAGCTTCGAGCCGTAGATTTTGTGGGAACGATTGCGAATATCCCTGGTGTAACCGTGGAGGATATTGGAATTATAACGGTTCAGGATCATTTATCCTATGTTGATATTCTTAATGGAAAAGGCTCTTTAGTTTTACAAGCCATGGAACATACACCGATCAAAGGAAAAAAATTAAAAGTGAGCCCGGCCAATAAGTAACTTTTTGTACTTAGGGGAAGAAGGTACATTTTATAAGCTGTCCTGACTTCCCTTACAAGCTAAAAACCCTATTCAGTGTTTACGTATTGGATAGGGTCAATTTATTTTCATTCTGTTTTGGGTCTCCACCAGCTAAGTCTCCTTTTGCCATCCATCAATAGTTTGCCACCGCCGTGGTTAATAATGCTGGCGTGTATTTGGATGAGAATGAAAAGTTATTAACTATGGACCCTTCTATTCTAGACAAAACGATGGCAACTAATTTCTTCGGTGCTTACCATGTCATCCATTCCTTTATCCCACTCATGGAAAAGCAAGGCTATGGGAGAATTATTAATGTTTCTTCAGGATATGGGACAATGAGAGAAATGGCCGATCAAGGAGTAGGCACCTATAAGTTGTCTAAACTTTCCTTGAATGGATTGACACAACTGGTAAGTGCAGAAGTCAAAGGAGATATCAAAATAAACGCGGTCTGTCCGGGATGGGTAAGTACAGATATGGGTGGACCATCTGCTTCAAGAACCCCAAAGCAAGCAGCTGAGTCTATCCTTTGGTTAGCGACTATTGGACCTGAGGGGCCTAATGGGGGGTTCTTTAGAGATGGAAAACGAATCGATTGGTAACATTATAGTATAAACGAATAATTTTATGTATAAGGGTGGTTCTTTAAACTAACTTATGTACCGAGGCGCTGACGGGATTAGAAAAATGGCTTGATGATACCATACATTTGGGTAAAGGAAAACGTGGGCTTGAAAAACAGGGCGATGCAATTAACGCTGCCTATCTTACTGCATTTCTTTGCAGTGATAAGGCTAGTTTTATAACTGGTCAGATGATCGGCGTGGACGGCGGAATGACCTTTCCTCGTTAGTCTGAAAAGATGGTTAGGGGGAGGTGTTCTCCCCCTTTCACCTAAGAAAAATAGAAAAGTTTACTATTATCAAGTGTTTTAAAAGAAAGGATGTCATTTATATGTCAAATACTCAAGATAAGGTTGTCATTATTACGGGCGCCTCTAGTGGAATTGGTGAAGCTACTGCAAAAGAACTTGCATCTAAAGGTGCGAAGCTAGTGCTAGCTGCTCGACGCGAAGAGCGATTAAAGAAGTTACAAGAAGAGATTCAAAATAAAGGCGGGCAAGCCATTTACAAAGTGACCGATGTTGCCTCACAAGAACAAGTGGAAGAGCTTGCTAAATATACTCTTAAAGAATATGGGAAAATTGATGTAATGGTCAATAATGCAGGTGTAATGCCGCTATCACCTATTTCTCAGCTGAAAGTTAAGGAATGGGATACAATGATTGATGTTAACATCAAGGGTGTATTATATGGTATTGCTGCTGTTCTTCCGTCCATGAGAGAAAGAAAAGAAGGGCATATCATTAACGTTTCCTCAATAGCTGGTCACTTAGTATTCCCTACTAGCTCTGTTTATAGTGGTACAAAGTTTGCTGTACGAGCTATTACAGAAGGTCTTCGTAGAGAGGAGTCTAGCAGTAATATTCGTACAACTATTATCTCTCCAGGGACTATTGATACAGAGTTACTAGAAGCCGTTTCGGATTTAGAATTAAAAGCTGCGTTCGTTGAAGCTAATAAAAAAGTTCAAATCGAGCCTGCTAGCATTGCTCGTGCCATTGCATTTGCAATAGAACAACCATCAGATGTAGCGGTAAATGAGATGATTATTCGTCCAACCATTCAAGAACTGTAAAATCAACACATTTTGAGGAGTCCCACTTTTTGGGGGCTCCTTGCCCTTGCAGGACGATCGCCGGAAGACCTATTGATTATGCCAACACAACACATCATCGTCGGAAGAACAGAAGCTGAGGCGAATGAAAAGTTTCAGGAGTTACAAAGGTTATCGCCTCCAGGATATCGTACTCCTAAGCCCCAATTTTTCGGATCACCAGAGACCGTGGCTGATATGATTGAGCATTGGCATCAAGCTGGGGCAATGGACTTATTACTCCTAAGACAGGAACATCCTTCGGGAATTGATGATTTCATTGATTTGGTCGTCCCCATCCTACAGGAAAAAGGAATATTCCGAAGAGAATATGAATCCCGTACATTGCGAGGAAACTTAGGGCTTCCTTACCCAGAGAATAGGTATGCAACAATATAATAAACAGAATGAAAACCATCTGAAATTAGGTGGTTTTTCATTTAATGATTGAGGGACGGGAGTCAATAGCTAAATAACACCAAATGAAAAATGGCTGCCATCGATAGGGCAACCTATTGTGCTATTGGGAGATTACTTCAATAACTGTATAAAAAGGGATTACAATCAGCGAATACAACTGTCAATCTAGTCGTCGCTTTTTTCCATCAATCGTTTTAGTTTCAGTTCAGTAGAGGATTCCTCTACCGGAGTATACACACTGCACCGTAAATCCATATTCCCTTGTACTTGCAAGGATGTTAGGTTAAAAAGCATTTTTCCTGCTTTAGCATGTCTAAATTCGATTTGAACCTCTGGTGCAATACTTACTTGACTTTCTTGCCAAAGAGATTGAAATTCCGGGTGAAGTTCGGACATTTCTTCAAGAAATCGGTTATACCATTGATCCCCCACATATTGACCGTAATATGCTCGAAAAATAGCAAGAAACCCTTTGACAAAATGCTCCCAATTAACCGCTAATGACCTCAGTTCTTTTCTTGTAAATACTAAGCGAATCAAGTTTCGTTGCTCCCAAGGAATCTGTTCAAAGTCTAAAAAAACATGGGCTGCTGCACGGTTCCAATCGACAATTTGAAAGTGTCGGTCTGTGATATAGGTAGGACAATGTTTCAGTTCGGATAATATTTTCTCTAAAGAAGGGGGAATTTTCGTTTGTTGAACTTCTTGTTGAGAAACATTTGGATTTACTTCTATAGCTAAGTCATATAGGTACTTTCTTTCGTCATTATTTAACTGAAGGGCAGTTGCAATGGATTCTAACACAGATGAAGAAACTTTTATGTCTCGTCCTTGTTCTAACCAAGTGTACCAAGTGGTACTGACTCCTGCGATTTGAGCCACTTCCTCTCTTCTCAAACCGGGAGTTCTTCTCCGAGTCCCCATTGGCAGTCCGAAAGATTGAGGGTTAATATTCGCACGTTTTGATTTCAAAAATGCAGATAGTGCTGCGTATCTGGTTTGCTTATTCAACGTTTTTAATCTCCTATCATAGTAGCAATCATCATAGTAGTAATTATACTATGATAAACAACAACTTGTAATAGGATATTTATCGTGTGAAAATATAGATAGAACTTATTGTGTTAGGAGGAACCGAGGTTGGAAAGAGTAGTCATCACTGGAATGGGAGTGGTCTCACCACTAGGAAATGTTGTCGAAAAGTTTTGGAGAAATCTAGTTGAAGGTAAGTCGGGTATCTCTTCCATTGATACATTTGATGTAAGTAACCATAAGACCAAAATTGCAGGAATTGTGAAAGATTTTAATTCAGACGAACTTCTTGGACGTAAAGATGCCAAGCGCTTAGATAGATTTTGTCAATTCGCTTTAGTCGCTGCCGAACAAGCATGGACAGATGCCGATTTAAATGTTAACGATATCGACCTAGAACGCCTAGGAGTCTATATTGGCTCAGGAATAGGTGGAATAGAAACTTGTATTGAAAATTTGGATATTCTTCGAGAGAGGGGACCTGGAAGGGTCAGTCCCACACTCGTACCGGCAATGATTTCAAATGCTGCTGCTGCACAAATTAGTATTAAATGGGGCGCCATGGGTCCTACGATGTCACCTGTTTCTGCTTGTGCAATTGGAAATACAGCCATTGGTGAGGCATTAAAAGTGATTCGCTATGGAGGAGCTGATGTCATCTTCGCAGGTGGAGCAGAAGCAGCCATAACAGACTTATCTTTAGCTAGTTTTGGGAATGCTACCGCTTTATCTACAAGGAACGATGATCCGGCTAAAGCGAGTCGTCCATTTGATGCCAATCGGGATGGATTCGTCATGTCAGAAGGAGCAGGTATCTTAATTCTTGAGTCTTTATCCCACGCCAAGCGCAGAAATGCACATGTCTATGCAGAAGTAATTGGATACGGTGCAAGTTCAGATGCCTATCACATGGTGGCTACACATCCAGAAGGAAAGGGAGCCTATGTTGCTATGAAAATGGCTTTAAAGGATGCCAGCACTTCTACGGAACAAATCGATATCATTAGCGCTCATGCAACGAGTACAGGAGTGGGGGACATTTCTGAGACAATGGCAATTAAAAAACTGTTTGGAACACAGGCACATCAAATTCCGATAACAGCTAATAAGTCTATGACAGGTCATATGTTGGGGGCATCAGGAGGAGTAGAAGCCATTGCGTTAGCCAAGATTCTTCAAGAAGGCCTCATTCCTCCAACCATCAATCAAGAACAACGTGACCCGTTATGTGATTTAGACTATGTGCCGAACGTTGCACGTAAAGCAAATCTTAGGATAGGACTATCTAATTCTTTTGGTTTCGGTGGTCACAATGCGGTCATTGTTATGAAAAAGTACGAATAAATAAGTTGTTGCGAGGGACGGAGATCGATAGTGCAATAATATAAATTTCCACGTAACCATAATTTTGTTTGCCTTTGAGCCCACGCAGAGGAAATTGCGCAATATATTCGCGGTTTCCTTACGAGACAGGTCGGTTAATTGAATGGTATGGCAAATAGGTGTGCGAAATGATGTGTATACTCCTTCGAAGATTACACTCACCATTGCCATACAATGAATAGTTGGGTATAATTAAAAAAAGACCGAACGGTCTTAAAATCACGTAATCTTGATGACAATTCGGAGGGAAGCCATGCGAAATACAAAAGGTGAAAAGACCAGAGTGTTCATTGTGCAAAAGGCGTCGCGTCTGTTTAACACGCGTGGGTACGCGGCTTCGTCTATCTCTGATGTCATGGCTGAAACGGGATTAAAAAAAGGGGGTATCTACAACCACTTTGAGACGAAAGAGGATTTGATGCGAGTCGCATTCGACTTTGCCATTCAAGAGATGGGCAACGAATATACTAACACAATCGCTAGGCATTCGTCATATGCAAACAAATTGGTGGCAATTGTGGATGTGTTTCAACGCGTGGCAGAACAGGAATTGATGCCAGGTGGTTGTCCAATCATGAATGCGGCAATTGAGGCAGACGATACGGACCCCATCTTGCGAGAAAGGGCGCAAACGGCGATGGACGGTTTGCTCAGCCTCGTCCATTCTATCGTTCGAGGAGGTGTAACGTCTGGCGAGTTCAATGAGACGCTTGATGTTGATTACGTTGCAACGGTTTGGATATCCACGCTAGAAGGCGCGCTTATGTTGAGTAAATTGTATGGGCAAACGAAACCGATGGCTTATGCGAGGCAACATCTCAAAGACTTCTTGTCGCACCAAGTTTGTCGTAGTTAATACGACATTTCTTATTCCTAAAAACAGACCGAACGGTCTTAAAAACAAGAGGTGGATGAAATGAAAGCTGGGTTGGAAAATGTGTTAAACGTGTTCCAGGGAATCGTACCGCCGCCGCCAATCGCAAAATTGCTTGGGTTCAGCATATCGGATGTGTCCGATGGGCGTGTGGAGATTGCGTTTACGGCGGACGAAAAAATCCATGCGAACCCGATGGGTACACTTCATGGGGGTGTGCTCTGCGACATTGCAGATGCCGCGATGGGGCTCGCTTATGCGACGACACTTGATGAGGGTGAGACGTATACCACAATTGAACTAAAGATTAACTTTTTGAAACCTGTGCGGAATTCTACCCTACGTGCCGTGGGAAAGGTTGTAAAAAGAGGCCAAACGATCGGTTTATTGGAATGCGACGTATTGGATGAACGGAACAAACTTGTGGCGCGTGCGAGCAGCACGTGTATGGCGCTCCGTGGTAGGAAGGCGCGGGGAAGATGAAGCCGAGCGGCTATTTTGAGGAGGACGGAAGATACTTTTTCATTATGGAGTGAGATTGAATGATTCGAGCTGGAATTTATGGAGCGTCTGGTTACATGGGTGCAGAAGCACTCCGTGTGTTATTAAGGCATCCAAATGTAAGCGTGGAGTGGGCGACAAGTAGAGGGGATACTAGCATTGAAGTTTTCAATAAAAACTTTTTTGGAAGAGGGATTCAATATACTCATCCAGATGATATCACGCCGTGTGATGTAGTTTTTGTTTCAGTCCCTAGTGGGCTGGCAATGGACATTGCAGCGAAATTTTTATCTCAAGGAGCCAAAGTGATCGATTTTGGTGCAGACTTTCGATTGAAAAACAAAGAGGATTGGGAACGAGTATACGGCAAAACGCATAGTCAATGGAATTTGGTATCAGAAGCGGTCTATGGAATAACCGAACTACATAGAAAGGACATTAAGAGTACGAGACTTGTCGCAAATCCTGGGTGTTTCTCTTCATCAACCATCCTTGCACTTGCACCACTGGTGAGGGAAGGGCTCATTGATTTAGATAAAATTGTTGTAGATGGTATGTCAGGAACGGTTGGAGCTGGGAATGAGCTAGATCGTGCTCTTCATCATCCTGAAATACATAACAATATTTTATCCTACAACGTGGTGAATCATCGGCATACCTATGAAATGGAACAGGAATTATCCGCACTTGCAGGACAATCCGTCCACGTGCACTTCACACCCCATTATGTGCCGATATCAAGGGGAATATTGACCGTAAATCACTGTTTTCCAACAAGAAGAGTAAAAAGAAAAGACTTGATAGAACTTTATCAAGAGTTTTATCGTAACGAGTTCTTCGTTAAAGTCATCGATTTGCCCTCCAATACGAATGGTTCGTGGAACTATGCCCCATATCCTTGGATATCAGCAGTATCTTCAACAAATTTTTGCCATATCGGTTTGGACGTTGATGAATCCAGAGGTAGAATCGTTGTTCTCAGTGTCTTGGATAGCGTAGGAAAAGGTGGAGCATTGGTTGGGATTGAAAACATGAATGTTATGTTCGGTTTGGACGAGACAACAGGTTTAGATACATTTGGTATTCATCCGTATTGAAAAAGGTGTATATCAGCTTCGGGCTACACAGTTGTCATTGCTGATGGCACTTGAACAGGCCGGGTCTGTCACCATTACATCTATCTCCCGAATTTCTTCTGATGGATCGGACCACATTGCCACGGGATCTCAAGCCGCTTGAGAGGCAAGGCTGGGTGTCGATCACGGAAGGGGAGGATCGCAGGAAACGATTTATTGCTCTTACACCCGACGGCCGGGACCTTCTTAAGAGTGCGCTGCCGTTATGGGAACAGGCCAAATCCGTATTCGAGACTATATGGGCGATGACCGTTATAAAGGTTTGCTTGGTCAATTATCTGATATCGTTAAGCTGAACAGGCGAGATTAATTTTTTTCATCAAAAAGGTGTATATACACTTAATATGAAAGGATGGATGAAAGTGTCCGATATCAAAAAACATCCCACAGTTGTGCGTTACTACGAATCCTCTGCGCAATCCGCCACTCTTGACAACGAAACGGTTGATTATGAGTGGATACGTGAATTATGTCTTGAGGCCGGAGCTGACGATGTAGGGGTTGTATCCATTGAACGCTCGGAATTGGATGATCAACGGGATGACATTTTGTCCGTATTCCCGCATGCCAAGACTGTGATCAGTTTCGTTGCCAGAATGAATCGAGAACCGATCCGCACACCAGCGCGATCCCTTGCCAATATTGAATTTCATCATACCGGCGATAAGATAGCGGAGACAGCCCATCACATCGTGTCCGCATTGGAAGCGCGAGGGATACGGGCTTTAAATTCAGCAGTCGGTTTCCCGATGGAGATGGATAAGTTTCCCGGCAAGACCTGGGTCGTTTCGCTCAAGCCTGTTTCCGTTGCGGCAGGGTTAGGCCATATGGGCATCCATCGCAACGTGATTCATCCGAAATTCGGAAACTTCATTCTGCTTGGCGCCGTTATGATCGATGCCCGGGTCAACAAGGAAGACCGGCCGATTGACTACAACCCATGTCTGGAATGCAAGCTTTGCGTATCTGCCTGCCCTGTGGGCGCGATCGGTGCGGACGGACAATTTAATTTTTCTTCATGCACTACGCACAATTATCGTGAGTTTATGGGCGGTTTCAGCGACTGGGTGGAAACGGTCGTGGACAGCAAGAACGTCAAAGAGTACCGGAATGAAGTACCGCTAACCGAAACGACTTCCTGGTGGCAAAGTTTGAGTTTCGGGGCTAACTACAAAGCGGCTTATTGCTTGTCGGTTTGTCCGGCGGGCGAAGATGTGATCGGGCCGTTTCTGAAAGACCGTAAAGGGTTCATGAATGATGTATTAAAGCCGTTGCAGGCGAAAGAAGAGACGGTTTATGTAACTCCGGGCTCAGATGCGGAAGCGTTTGTTAAGAAACGTTTTCCCCATAAAACGGTAAAACGCGTCGGGAATGGACTCAGGCCGAACACGATCCGCGGTTTGATCAACCTGATGCCTCATGCATTCCAGCCGAAGCAGGCGTCGGGGCTAAACTGCACCTATCATTTTGCATTCACCGGCGATGAAACGATACAAACGACAATCGACATTCGGGACAATACGATCCTGATTCGGGACGGTTTTCACGGCAAGCCGGATATTCGGATTACGGTGGATAGCAAAACGTGGCTTGGGATCGTGGCGAAGGAACAAAATATGGCGGCGGCGTTGCTGACAAGAAAACTGCGGATCAAAGGAAACCCTAAGCTGCTGAAGAACTTCGAGAAATGTTTTCCTCAGTAAGAGTGTATATGCAACGATTATTCGTAAGGTGGAGACCCTAGGATAGATTGGGAACGGGATGGACTTTACTACTCCCTGGAATATGTTTCACAGGATCCTCCGACGAAATCAGAGATATTGAAGATTGTAAATTCAATAAAATAATACTTAAAATGAACGACTCAATTTTTTCTTTTTCAGGATAAGTAAGCTGTTGTTCTAGAAGTTCATCTGATATGGTATTATCCATAAAAAACTATCCTTTCTATAATATGGTAGATTTAAAGAAAGGATAGCGTATTTTTTCGTTTTGGGGTATTGATTTATTTTAGCTTGATGGGCATGTGGCGGCACCCCTTTTAGTCGATATTCATACTTATTTCACAATCGATAACGTCCCTTAATTTTTTAAAAATGGTTAAGAAGGAAAGCAGGTGAAAGGGCTAAAAATAAATCGTACCTTGGAAATCAACTCATAAATAGGGTTACAAAATATGGGTTTTGTTACTCTAATACTGTGTAGTGAGGAGAGCTTTCTCCATTACCGATATAATGAAGCCTGCCCGTAATAAGTTAAGGCCAATACTCAACCGTTCAAGCCTCAGATTAAAGATGCCTAATATAACTCTCCTTGTTTAAGAGATATAATCCTTTGGTAATATCTCTATCCATATTTCATCAATTTTGTCATCCAACGCCTTTCTCATTGCCCCAATCCATCTCACATATTTGTTATAATAAACGGCAAAGCACGAAAGTACTTTGCCGTAGATCACACCACATCACACTTAAACGATTCCGTACGTGAAGTCATAAACTCTTGTAATACTCTGCTAAATTGTGAAAACTGAAGTGATCGCTGGCTATAGAAAACATAGGGTGATTCGGCTACATGTTCTTTCTTATTCGTCATTTCCAAGCGAAGATTTACTTGTACATATCTAAATAGAAAACTCACTTAGAACTTGTACTGCATTCGGATTACTCTCAGCAATGAAGCGTTGAGTAGTATTGCTTGCGCTAGAACTTGTGGAAAGCATGCGAATGGCACTTAATAACTCGATCCGTCGGTACGTCTCCATAATACGACCGTTAAAAACCAAGTTCTCCCGACCATGCAGTAAATGCTCATATTCGTCTTTCGACAGCTTGCCTTTCTCTTTAGAATCTCTAAGCGCATCACGGACATATCTTTCTGCTTTATAGCTTTGCAAGCAGACGATATCACCTTGGCTGACCCGTCCAGTCGAAGAGTAGACCAGCACGCTTAAGATCCGGTGTTCAGCACTACTGAGAGTCTCGCGTAGGAATTTTCCAGAAGTAGATGGAATCTCTTCAACAAGTAGACGGGTAATACCGCGATCGTTAATCGCCTCCAAGATCTGCTCCGGATCATCTTCTACGACGACCTCCTTGTGTGGAGGCCACACATCCATTTGTCCGTGACTGCCATGTAACTTTCCTACATGAAAAAGAAAGTAGTCAGGGTAGAGTCTCAGCATACTTCGCTCGTTACCAAGCCGAAACCGATAAGCATAATAGAACCGAGTTACTGCCGCCATAAACAGACAACTTGCACCTGTAGCTCCACAAGGCTTATGTATCACAATACCAATACGATCGTCCTCATTAAACCCGGGGAATATGTCTTCCAAATCCAACGTATGGTCTCCGATCATGAAAGCAAAATCCCCTGAATTCAAAATACTTGTAGTATGCATTGGAAAGCCCCTTTCATATTAATCAATTCTGTATTGGTCCATGATCTTCATTCTTCACATCCAATTTAAAATGAAAAGACTTTAATATAATCTCTTTGATATATATTTCATCGTCAGTTCCACCCTTCTTACGTGTAGTAACTACGTCGATCAGTAAGGATGATGGTCAGCATGACCTTACATACCAGGATGGCAATATCTTTTTGTTCTCTTATCTATTTTTTAATCGTTTAACCCAAAATCCTCCATTTAAATGCTTAGGTTCAAAAGAAATGACGAACGCATTTGGAGCGTTATTTTTAATTAAATTCCTCAGGTTTTGCTCGTTGCTTCTTTTCGTAAAAACCTGTATCACTAGGCGATTACCATCTTTACCTTCTGCAATCCAGGACGTTACTCCAAATCCCTGCTCTCTTATATTGGAAAGTAACTCGCTCTCGTTAGGATCAATCATTACCTGAAAGGTTACATAACCAAGTGCCAGATACTCCTCGATTCTGCTTCCTATATAAACCCCCATCCCCCATCCGATACAGTATGCCGCGAGGTTTACTGGCTTATCCAAGTTGTCAAGCACGATAGCTAGTCCTTTTAGATATACGAAAACTTCAACCATTGATAATAGCGAGGCAAACAGCTTATACCCTTTGATTACTAGAATCATACGAAGTGTAAAAAAAGATACATAAAGTATATTGATTAAAATAATGATCAGCAAAATATCGTACTCCATATTTCCACACCTATCTGCTATTGTTTTATATGAAAAGTAACCCTAATGATGTTCGCATCTTTGTTTATAATTTAAATAATATTTTGATAAATAGGACACCACAACATTAATGATGGTAATAAATAAATAAATCATGTTCATTTTATATACTTTGATAATACTATGTATAAACCAATTTAACAATATTATTTTATGTATTGAGGAATATAGGATTTCAATTCTTAAATAGAATGTAAATTAACTTTAAAAGATTGTTTCAATGGGGATAGATATTTATGATTTTCCAACGAGGGCAAATTTGAGTTAATTCTCTAGAGTTTAATGGTGCCTATACTCGTATAGCTCTTAAGCTTACTTACTTCCAGTTCTGCTAAAAAGAAAATGGCATGCAACCTGTCTTGCTTTGCATGCCACTATTGATCCGTTATAAAATTAAACATATTAATATTACTCAAACCCTTTTTACCCATTTAGTTATTCATCCAAGGTTAAATCATAGGCTTTTTTAGTGTGTTTAATGTTGTTTTACGTATATATTTCATCGTTTGTTCAACGGCCTCATTTGGATTATAGTCCCTCCGATTGTTTAACACCGTTGTCAACATTCCCTTCCAAATAAGGATGGTCATATCGCTGATTTCCTCGATATCCTCATTGTCTATATAACCTTCTTGTACAGCTTTTTCAAGTACTGTCCTGCTCCTCTTTGACAGATTATGCTCAAGAATTAGAGGCTTTATTTCTTCAGACAACCCAGTTAAATCATTTTGGAATACTTCAAAATAATGTTTTAATAATTCTTCGGGCTTGCTTCCCAAGTCGGCTATAAAAACAGCGTGGTAAACCTGCGGATTATTAAAAGAATGCTTACAAAAGCATTCCCAGCTTAACAGCCATTTTTCAACTGAATTTTGGCCTTTAGCCATGTAAACCGAAAGTTCTTTACTATAATCCTGAGTAAATTTCATCGAGGCAAAAAACACCAAATGAGAAAGCTCTTCAAAATAGTTATAAATGGTTGAACTGGTAAAACCAGCAAGATCTGCAATTTTTCGGACAGTCACATTTTCTATGCCTTGTTCTTCAATGATCTTTGCCGTTGCATCGACAAAATATTCCCACATTCTTGTCAATTTTATTTCTTTACGAGCCATGTTCTTTCACTCCCAACCATCTACCGTTCCACACAGGAAGCTATTTTTAAAATTTTAATTTTATTCTATCCCGATTATACTCCTATATAGTTTTATATCGTTTTTTCATTATTTATAATGGAAAGAATCTGTTAAAAGAAACTTATACTTAAGGTGTTTTTTAGGTTTTATGTACTATTATAACACATTAACAAGGTTGTACTATCCTACCTCTTAAGAAATAAAATGTCTATAAAACAAGTTAGAATTTATTTCCTAAAAAACCAGGAGAGAAGGATCCCTCCCGCAAGTGTAAGTGTAATTGAGATAAACGATGTCACTGTAATATAATAGAGTGTCAAACACTCCATACCCCCATCTATCTTCAAGATAAATAAAGTTAGTAATGTTTGAAATTAAAAAAATATTTTAACTACAAGTTCTCCCATTAAAACACTTTTTCTATAAAATCATTCAAAAATAAAGAAAATAGAAAGGGAAATCCCTTTCTATTTAAAAGAGATTTAATCATTAACCTCGCTTATCGAATCTGTCTCAAACTAAATATTAGCTGCTAATTCTAATCCTTCCAGAATCGCTTCCTCTACCGTCCGAGGAATAAGGCTATCCCCGATCCGATGGAGGTTGGGTACATGTTCTTTGAGCTGATGGTAAAGATCGTTTTCCGGAAGGAGTCCATACGCTAAGACTAATGTATCAATCTTTTCTCGTTTCAACTCTTGTCCGGTATATATGTTGGAGAATGTAACGGAATTCGCTCCAACACTTGAAAGTTTGTACTGGGAAGTCATTTGGATTTCTTTTAGGAACAGATTCGTCAAGACAAACGTTCTGACCTTTTCCTGAATGGTGTGTCCAACTTGATAGCAAGAAGTGACCAACTCTACATCGCATCCCTGTTCCTTCAGGTACATAGCCACTCCAACC
Organism: Ammoniphilus soli; assembly: GCF_040813775.1. Taxonomy (NCBI): domain Bacteria; kingdom Bacillati; phylum Bacillota; class Bacilli; order Caryophanales; family Paenibacillaceae; genus Ammoniphilus; species Ammoniphilus soli. The sequence continues at coordinate 11,342 of NZ_JBEGDL010000052.1, read as the reverse complement.
CCGGTCATATCGCCTTTCCAATCAGCCACCACCACTTTTTTTCCGGCCACTTTTTGGCGCCCCAAGATATCCCAAGCCGTTACGACATGTGGCAGTTCGATTCCTCCTATATGGGGAATGTACGGATTAGCACCAGTAGCCATAATGACCTCATCTGGATTCATGTCCAAAATCATTTCTTTCGTAGCTTCTGTATTTAAACGAACCTCAACACGGTAAAAGTCCAAATCACGCTTCAAATTGGACACCAATTCCCCGAATTCTTCCCTTCCTGGAATTTTGCGAGCCAATTTCACTTGTCCACCCAGTTCATCAGATCTCTCTAATAATGTGACTTGATGACCTCGCTCCGCGGCAATCACCGCTGCTTTCATACCTGCGGGACCACCACCAATCACGATGATACGCTTCATTTTCTTTGCCTTCGGCATTTCTGCGTATTGGAGCTCCCTTCCAGTAACCGGATTTTGCAAACAGCTGATAGGAATATCAAGTTGCATATGCCCGATACAGGCCTGATTGCAGCCAATGCACACCCGAATGCGCTCAATTTCCCCCCGGAAAGCTTTATTCGGCATATGGGGATCACAAATCATCGCTCTCGTCATTCCCACCATATCCGCTTGTCCATTAGCCAGAACATTTTCTGCAATAACCGGATCATTAATACGACCAGTGACAAAAATCGGTACAGAAACCTGCTCTCTAATCTTTGCTGCATGAGAAGCAAAATGAGCAGGGGGAACTGGGGCAGGAGGTACAATGAACGCTGAACTAGCATAGGTAGCCGAGCTTCCTCCAACTAAGCTAAAATAATCAATGCCGCCGATCTGCTTGTCAATATACCGCAGGATTTCCTGCACTTCGTCATAGTGAGCCCCTTCATCTTCCAAGTCATCTACACTAAGCCGCAAGCCCACAACAAAATCGGGCCCCACCTTTTCTCGTACAGAAACAACGATCTCCTTCAAGAAACGCATTCGGTTCTCTAACGAACCACCACCATATTCATCCTTCCTTAAATTCAAGCGGGGAGACCAAAACTGACTAGGCAAATAGCCATGGGAAGCAACGATTTCCACTCCGTCTAATTCCCCCTTTTTAACCCTTGCGGAAGTATCCGCGTAACCTCGAATAATATCCTTAATTTCCTCCCGTTCCAGTTCTTTCGGGATGATTCGAAAACGGTCTGCAGGAATAGCTGATGGTGCTACTGCTACAGAGGTTCCTGAAGGAAATACCTCCCTTCCTGGGTGAAAAAGCTGCACAAACATTTTCGTATCGTATGGATGGACAGCATCTGCTAATTTCTTATAATAGGGGATAACCTCATCCTTAAATGCACAGATCGTATCCGCAGTGAAAAAGGCGGTCGGGTGGACAGCATTGGCTTCCACTACGATCAAGCCAGCTCCGCCTTTTGCTCTTTCTTGATGATAGGCCACTAACCGATCCGTAGGGATTCCATTTTCCACGTAAGAAGTCATGTGGCCAGTACTTAAAATTCGATTCTTGATCCAAAGGGATCCGATTTTCTTTGGTGTAAACAAGTATTTAAATGTAGACACTCTTTATTCCCCCTTCATCTGTTACTAGTGAACGTTGTCCTTTAGGGTTCTATTAAGATCAAAACTTTTCAACTAATGAATTCACAACTTCTGCAATATCTCGAGTTCCTACATTCGTACCGCGGGTTTGATTTAAGGATCCAATAGCCTCTTCCATCATGACCAGACAAAAAGGACACGCGGTCATCGTCGTGCATGCACCTGTTTTTACAGCCTCTTCTCCCCGTATGGAATTGATCTTTTCTCCACGCTTAACCGTTTCAAACATCGCGCCACCGCCAGCACCGCAGCAGAAAGATTGTTCTTTGGTCCGTTCCATTTCTACAATTTGATATCCGAGCATTTCCAAAATATCCCTTGGGGCCTCAAATATCCCGTTCTGCCTACCCAAATAACAAGGATCATGATACGTAACGATTTCCCGTTCTTGTTTTTCTGGTATCTTTAATCGGCCATCCCGGATAAGGTTATAAATGAAGGTGGTATAATGGACAACCTCGAAATCACCACCAAGAGCAGGATATTCATTTTTGAACATATTAAAGCAGTGGGGGCATGTAGTTACAATTGATTTTACTTCGTGTTCTTTTAGAGTTTTAATGTTATGTTGGGCTAATTCCTGAAACAGGTTTTCATCACCCATGCGACGGGCAACATCTCCCGTGCATCGTTCCTTTGTCCCTAATATGGCAAAATCAACATTCGCCTTCTTCATAATGTCCGAGAATGCCCTCGCAATGTTCTGCAGCCTTGGATCATAAGCTGCCGCACATCCTACCCAAAACAATACTTCCATGGTTAAGCCCCCTCCTTCTTGTTTTTCTCATCTGCATCCAGTACAGGTATATTCAGCCCTCTACTCCAGTTCGCCCGTTCAGACCACGGTTTGCCGAAAACATTCTGCTGTTCTTCCAATTTCAATAACGTATTTTCTGCTTCTTGCTCGATCACTAGATTTTGTATCAAGCCCCGCCGCATGGATAGGATCAAATCAATATGATTGATGGAAACCGGACAAGCTTCCACACATGCACCACAAGTTGTGCAGGATTGAAGCTCTTCCGGCGCAATAAACGAAACAATTTCTTGATCCTGATGCATATGGTCACGGACTTTCGTTACAATCGAACGGGGAGATAACGGTTTCCCACTATTGTGCGCTGGGCACTGATTATCGCAGCGACCGCATTCCGTACAGGCATCCGTACTCAGGAGCTGCCAGTTGGTAAAATCGGTAATTTTATTAACACCTTGAATATTCATGGAATCGAATCTCTGTTCTTCCGTCATATCCATTAAATTATAGGGAAGGGCAATTTTCCCCGTGCGTTTTACCGGCTGAAATAAGATGTTGATGGGAGCCGTAATAAAATGCAATAATTTAGTATAGGGAATAATAGCAATGAGTGCGAATGCTAATATGGCGTGACTTAACCACCAGAGGGGGTATGCTTCCGCACCGAATAGCGGATTCCCACGAAATAAGAGGGAAAGTCCGTAACCAATAGGGGACCATACTCCATGGCTCACTTGCGTTTCAGCCAGACGAATTCCCTCCAATAGATACCCACCGATGCCAATGAGGAATAACAACCAGAGAAAAGCTTGGTCTGCCATCCGATGTCTTAATCTCGGACGTTGCTTTTTAGCCCGGACAACCATGGCCATCCCTAGACCGACGAGAAACAGAACTCCGAAAATATCTAAAACCAGCTCATAAATCCGGTAAAAATTCCCTCGCAAGATGGGAATCCCAAAATCGTAGTCTACGACAACTAAACAGGTACCGATGAACAAGATAACAAATCCATAGCTCGTAAAACGATGCATAAATCCGTAGAGCCTGTCTCTTTTAACTTTTTTCTGTTCGACCGCCATTTCCATGAAATACTTAAAATTGGTTTTCACATCGTTCCAGATAATTTTTTCTTTGACCCCTTTTTTCCACAATCGGACCCGGCGGTAAAATCCATAGAAGAAAATCCCCATGGTAATCGCAGCGAGAATATATAACAGGATCCTGTAATCGGAGGAAATCATCCAAAAGGTCTCTCGTTGCACGGTCTGCATCATTTATTCCTCCTTTAGCCATTTTTGAATCTTTTGCGAGATAAAATGAATGTTACGTTCATTAATTTCTGAAGCTACTTTATCTCCCGATTGTTCTTTCTTCCCTTGAGCCAAACCCATAATCTGAAGCATCCGATGTACGGGAGAAAGATGGACAGACGGAATACTAAAATAACGGATATTGGGCTGCGGATCGGATACTTTCAGTACTTTCACTCTCGGCTTGTTGGTCGTTTTTCCCAGCGTTCGCTCAGCCATTTTTTTGTGAAGCCGGGCTACTGGGGAATTGCGTGGAATATAGCGTTTTCTCCCTAATGAACTAACTACTCCGATCAGGGCAGGCAACATCATTTGATAAGTCTGTACAATCCCTCTCCCTTCACTCCGCTTGACTTTCCATTTCCGTTCATCCATCTTTTCCATATCATGAATGTTTGTTAATGAAGGAATAGATAACAATTCAGCCACCTTAGACGGTGTTATTCCTAAATGAGCATCTTCGCTGACCGAACCGCTTAAGATGAGATCGAAGGGCCGCTGATTTAATTCATTTGCCAAAATGACGGCTACTTCATCTCGGTTTTCCTGAAGATCCGGCTTTCGGAGGACGACACATTCATCTATAGGATATTTAAGCAACCGTGCTTGGTCGATATCCCAATTTGGATCAGCTGCCAGAAGAACAGTAATGGTACCTCCATGCTTTTGCTTATAATCACAAGCCCACTGTAGGGCATGCAAATCGGCTGAATTGAAGCTGTTGCTCAAAAATGCAAAACGCTGTTGATGGAAATCCCATTGAATGGATGCTGGATCCATGATTGGTTTAACCAATACGCAAATTTTCAGCATATTCCCCATTCCGCCTTTCCGTTTGAAGAGATTGTACCAGTTGCGGGATAACTTCCGCATAATTCCCGATTATACCGATATCACACCGTTGAAAAATGGCTGCAGCAGGGTCATTATTGATGGCAATGACATGTTTCACGCCTTTAATTCCCTCCAGATGCTGCGAAGATCCGGAAATGCCAATCGCAACATAAATATCGGCATCGATGGAGTTACCGCTAGACCCGATTCTTTTTTCTCTTGGAATGAGGCCCAATTCATCTGCTACCTTGCTGCCTCCAATCGGCGCATTGAGAATCTCCGCCAATTGCAAGATGGATTCAAATTGTAGTCCTCCATAAACCCCCCGGCCAATACCAATGACGCACCGAGCTTCTGTAATTTTCAGCTCTTTCCAATCCATTTGGGATTCGGAAAGAAACTCGATTGAACTATGAACATGGGATCCTATATGAATCTCTTGTACAACATTTGGTTTACCTTGCTGCGGTTTACCGTACAAGATGGAGTTTTCAAAGGTCAGATATTGATGATTACTTTCTGCAAAAGTCATGAATTCATGAGCCTTTTCTCGGTATACTTCACGCTTGACGATAAGAGATGAGTTATTATTTTCTTCTCTGGTAACTTCCATGGCATTCGTAATAATAGCCGCTTGATGAAGAGTAGAGGTACGTACAGCAATCTCGTGATAGAGCGGATGAGAGGAAAACAAATACATTCCTTTTTGTGCATGGATTTTCGCTTTTAATCTTCGAAAGGCGTGAACATGGTAATTGGATACTTTCCATTTTTTCATGTCCAATTTCACATGATAGACTTCATCGAATGGTAAGCAGTCAAGTTCATCTAATTTCACCCCGGCATGAACGACAACAGCTACCATTTTGGTGTTTTCCAATGCCAGTTTTTGAGCTTGTTCCACCATCCCCCAAGTTTCTGCAGTAAAGCTCAACCCGTTTTTTAAAGGAAGATAGCATAGAATCATTGTCTGCATCTTCATCTTTCACCTCACTTATGATAGAGTGTAACACTCACCCATTTAACCGAAGGACTAAACGGGTGAGTGTATCCTGGAACCTATGCCTGCAATTCGCGCCAATTGACAGGGTACAGAGTAAAGTAGAACTCTACTTCTTCATCTGTCCCATAGGTGATTTCCGCTCCATTTGCCATGAAGTAGATATCGCCCTGCTTCGCTTCTATTTTTACACCGTTATGAGTAATGTACATGCTGCCTTTGGATACGTAGATGATTTCATCATATTTGATCTGCCAGTCGAAGTTGCATTCTTTCATCCGGCAGATTCCTCCGCCCAGTGTTGTGGAAAGCGGATTGATGACTGGAGCAATTTCTTGCACTTCCGCTTCAATGCCCAACGGCTTGTACTCCATTTCAGATCCTTTAATCAATGTAACCAAATTCTCGCCTGTATTTGGATATTGAACATCTTTCTTAACTTCTTTCCAATTCACCGGATAAGTAGCAAAGAAGAACTCTACTTCTTCATCCGTACCATAGGTGATCACTGCCCCTTCTTTCATGAAGTAGATATCTCCCTGTTTAGCTTCTATTTTTTCTCCATTATGAGTGATATACATGCTCCCGGATTGGACAAAAATCACTTCATCATATTTAATCTGCCAGTCGAAGTTGCATTCCTTCATACGACAGATCCCCCCGCCCATGGTGGTAGATAATGGATTTACCACCATAGCAATTTCTTGCACTTCCGCTTCAATGCCCAGTGGGCTGTATTCCATTTCATTGGCTTTGATCACCGTCACCAAACTCTTAACTAATTTTTCCATGCTATTTCCTCCTATCAACTTGAATTATCGTCTCTAATAAGCTATAATTAAAATTGGTTGGTATCAGTCTGAAAACCTAATGGTTGCAAGCAAAGTTTTTCAGGCTGATGCTTTTTGGTTCTTTTTTCACATTCAATACAATAGATCCTTCTACTTCTTGTATACCATAGCTCATGATCGATACCCGATCAGGATCAAACAAAGATTTGCCTGTTTTCATATCAAATTCCCAGCCATGCAACGGACATCTTACGATTTCATCATCACAGCCGTAGATGTACTGCCCCGGTTCAGAAGGGAGCATCGCACCTCCAATCAACCCTTGTACCATCGGCACACCCTGATGAGGACATTGATTTCTGAATGCGTATAACTTCCCCTCAACATTCACCATGGCGATTTCTACCCCATCGAGTTCTACCAGTTTTCGTTGGCCCGGTTTCAATTCTTCCGCAGAACAAATCACTATACTTTTTAATTCGCGTGATTGAATCGTTTCCATAAATCTTCTTCCTCCTTCTAGTCTTCACTATAGCCTATAGGAATTTTTTGCATTGTCATAAAAGATCTTTTGCTTTAAGTCCTCAGGGAAGTGCAAGAATGCGCGATCACTCTCATCCCCATCCCAATGCGGATAGTCACTTGCAAACAAGAGCATGTCTTCCGCTTTAGCCATTTTGACCAACTCTACGATATCTTTCGGACGGAACGATTCCTCGATAGGTTGGGTTCCCAAACGCACATTTTTTCTGATATATTCGCTAGGAAGTTCCTTTACCCATGGGATTTCACTCCGCAGTGCCTTCCAGTTTTTATCCAATCTCCACATGAGGGCTGGAATCCACGCAAAGCCATACTCAATGAAATTAAATTTCAAATCAGGAAACTTCTCAAATACCCCTTCACATGCCAAACTCATGATATTTCTTTGTGCAATCAAAGAGAGGGTCGTATGCCACTCTGCATAAGTTGAAGCTGGTCCAACCGCGCCAGGTGGGGCATATTCAGATGTTCCTTCTGTATCTGGATGCAGTACAATCGGAAGTTTGTATTCCTGTGCCACCTCGTAGATGGGCCAGAAATGGCGTTTCCCTAGAGGAATATTGATGGTTTGCAAATTGATACCGGCGATTCCCGGCTTATGGCCGATTCGCTGAATCTCCTTAATAGCCAAATCCGGAGCCAATGGTGTTACGGACATCGTCATTTTAAAACGCTGATCACTTTCCACCCACCGATCATATAACCAGTCATTGGATGCCGATATATATCCGGCAGCAATTTCTATATTGTGATAGCCAGCCATGCTTCCATGTCCGATATTGAGAATTCCATAGGTATGATGGTGCCGGTCGAACAAATCCTTTACCGTAAATACCGGGTCTGATCCAGGTACCCCCCCATCCGGAGTAATCGCATCCATACGAAGCACATGGTTCGGATTGTAATATCTCGCTTTAGGGAAAGTAAAAGCGCCGGCATTCATATCCTCCAGCATTTTCTTTTGAAATTTCCCTATGTTCATATGGCGTTGAACGCCCTCACTCACCTCTTTGCTTAGATAGGGAACGATCTCATTAAAATCATCCAAATATGGATGTACATCACAATCAATTAAGGCTCTTGTCGTTTTCTTAGATACTTCGTTTTCCTTTAAGGCAGTTTCCATATAAAATCCCCTCTTTAAATATTTTAAAAGTAGGTTTACCTTCGATTTTGCCACTTAAGAAATCCCTTACAAATTAAAACTTCATTTCTTTTTAACAAACCATCCCCCCTAGCCAAATACGATCATAATTTAATATATGAACATGTTCTTTTTTTTTATTATAGTCACCTTAGTTATGGTTGTAAATATTTTTTTAAAATTTATTTTTTTATAACCACACACCCATGACTACGGTTTCACAAAAACAGTTTTAATTGAGGTGAAAAATTCTATCGCCGCTTGACCCTGTTCCCTTGAATGAGAGCTGGATTGTTTCATTCCTCCAAACGGCGCCTGCAATTCAACTCCAGCGCTTTCCGCATTAATGCGAACAAGACCTGCATCCATCTCTTGAATAAAGGAAAACATATTCCCAATATTACGCGTAAAAATCGATGCACTAAGCCCAAACTTCGCATCATTTGCCACTTCTAGAGCTTCCGTGATGGTGTTTACTTTAATTAGCGCCAAGACAGGTCCAAAGATTTCCTCCTGGGCAATTGTCATGCCGGATTTTACATTATCAAAAATCGCTGGTTGCACATAGAAACCTTGTTCCAACCCTTCTTCTGTTAGCCTTAAGCCTCCAAACAAGAGAGATGCCCCTTCTTCAATTCCTTTTTCAACATAAGAGAGTACGGTATTCATTTGGCTCTCACTCGCACATGGCCCCATCCATGAATCACTTGCCATTCCATTCCCGACTTTCAATTCTTTCACTTTCGCCAATAATCTTTCTTTAAATTCTTCATAAATCTCACTTTGAACAATCACTCTGCTGGTAGCTGTACACTTTTGTCCCGTCGAACGAAGACCACCAGCGATCGTCGCTTCCACAGCCAAATCCAGATCTGCATCAGCCGCTACAATCACCGGATTTTTACCGCCCATCTCCAGTTGATATTTTGCTCCGCGTGCTAGTGCTCCTTGGCCTACTCTCTTGCCTACTTGATCAGAACCGGTAAAGGTAATACCGTTGATGTCCGGATGATCAATGATGCCTTGGCCAATAACAGATCCAGCGCCGGTCACGAAATTCACTACTCCTGCAGGCAACCCAGCCTCATGGAAACAGTCCATAACCTTAGCTGCCGTGACGGCCGTTTCCTGTGCAGGCTTTAAAACAACCGTATTTCCATAGACAAGGGCCGGAGCCATCTTCCAGATCGGAATGGCGACTGGGAAGTTCCATGGAGTAATGACCCCAACAACTCCTATGGGAACCCTGGTCGTAAACATGAGGGCATCTTTATCCGTTGAGGGAATCACATCACCTACTTTTCGCATGCCTTCCCCTGCGTAATAACGAAGAATGGCTACGCCTCGAGCTGTTTCCCCTTTGGCTTCAGGGAACGTTTTGCCCATTTCACGAGTCATGGTTTCTGCAATTTCATCTAACCTTTGTTCCAAGATATTAGCCACTTTATAAAGGTACTCTCCCCTTGCGGGAGCAGATAGCTTTCTCCATGCGATTTGCGCCGCTTTTGCTGCAGCCACCGCGTTATCTAAATCCTCCTTTGAGGATTTTTGAACATACCCTACGATTTCGTTTTTGTTTGCCGGATTGATGCTGGCATCCACTTGATTATTAGAAGATAATGTCCATTCTCCATTTACATAGTTGAGATATGTTTGCACGCTTTCTCTTCTTTCCATTTTCCATTCATCCTTCCTAATGTTTGTTTAGATAAAAATTGGGCATTCTATAGGCTTTTCGATTGCTTAGCCATGTAAGCCACACAATTTTATACGAAGATATCAAAAGATAACATTCGCATAATAAATCAAAATAAAAATAATGAACATGATCATTATTTGAAACTAATAATAGCATAAGTATTTTTATATAACAATAATTAATTTTTATACTGTTTCCATAGTTTTAAAGAGTATAATTAATTTCTTTTAATAAATCTTTCACTTTAAAAATACATCTGGTTCACATGTTCCGAAATTCCCAAATAAAAAGGGCAACTCTCATCTCAAGAGTTCGCCCTTTTTCTGATATTTTAGGTCTATATGAACATATAATTTTTTTCATTCTGTTAACCCAATCTTAAGTAAAGGTGACAATCGTCATCGACAGGCTTTTAAAAAAGGAATACTTGGGACCCATATTTAATCTTGTTTGCCCATATGCTTGTATCCTTTTTTGTATAGTGCGGAAACCTAAGGGTATGTTACCGAAAAACCCCAAAAAATTCTTGGTATGTAGCCCCATAGAGGTAATCGAAGGAGTACAGAAATTGTCTCAATCACCATTTGTGATTTCCTCATCATTTTACAGTGAGGCATTCAGATTACTCCCAGCCATGTAACGACTCATTGTTGGACCCACATTAGTACTAATAAGCATTCAGATTGCGTTAAATAGATTAATCCGTCAATAGGTCTCTGTCACAAGCCCGTTGAAAACTAGGCCTTTGCGTCCCTGTAGTATCATTTGGTATTTATTTTCAAAAAAATGTTTCATCTCCATTGAATTTTTCAATGCAGCGAGGACTAATTTTCTGCAGTCGCTTTGCTTATAGCCACTCATCGGCTTGTTCACACGTCTAGTTGAAGAATACACGAGAGCAATTACAATTCGCTGTTCGGCACTGCTGATCGTTTCCCGTAAGAGTGTTGGTGAAGAGGGCGGAATGTCCTCGACGAGTACGCGTGTAATACCGCGATCGTTGATCGCTTCTAATATCTGCTTGGGATCGCCTTCGATGATGATTTCCCGATTCGGCGGCCACACCTCAATCTGTCTGTGAACCCCATGGCACTTTCCTACATGGAAAATAAAGCACTCCGGATAGATTCGTAGATGTCCGTGCTCATTACCCAACCGCAGTCGATGAACATTATAAAACCGCGTGTTTTGCCGCCAAGATCAGGGAACTTGCATCGGTAGCTCCGCTCCACAAGGCTGATGTACCACGATTCCAACTCGATCGTGCTCCTTAAATCCGGGAAATACATCTTCCAGCGAAGTCGTATGATTTTCAATCATGAAGACAAAATCATTAGTCCAGGATTTTTGTACTGTGCACAGAAAATTTATTGTAACAATATTGTTTTTTACAATTTTAAAAAGTTTAAAATTTTTTTATTGCCATCTCTTTAGTTAGGATGTATATTTTACACTATACAAATCGTGGTTATGTTCATATAAAAATCATGATCATAATTAATAACACGATTTAAAAACTTTGAAAGAGAGGGGATTTAATAATTAAACTACAAGCACATAGCTTGAAGATCGACAAGTTTAATTAAGAAAGGGTGATTAATTTGAAAAAAGATAATACCGTTTTAATTGCTTCGCTTATCTTGACATCTATTTT